>DASPMP010000019.1:0-103546 GCA_035626995.1 Gemmatimonadaceae bacterium | reverse complement strand
CGGCGGACTCGCGGTAGACATGGTGCGGACGGGCGGCGCGGCACTGACCCCGGACTCCGTGCGCGACCACACCGATGCCGAAGGATTGTTCTCGTTCTCGGTGCCGGCGACCGATGCCGGCAACGTGACCGCGGACGTCGTGGTCAGGGGCATCGAGCTGGGGAGCTATCGCGTGCGCGGACTCACCCTCAGCGCATCGCATCGGCGCGGCGAGGGTCGCGTCATGCCGGCGTGGACGACAGCGCCACGGCTGCCGGATCTTGCCACCGTGTTCCGGCGCGGGCATCCGCGCGTACCGCTTAGCGGAGCCGAGATCGAATTCCGCCGTGATGGAGGCGCCGAAGTTGCCGGGCTGGAGAACGGCGTGTACCGAACGACCGCGGACGAAAGCGGGTTCTTCTTGTTGTTTGGCGGTGCCGTCCAGCCGCTGGAGGCTGGCGACGTCGTCGGCGACGTCGTGATTCGTCATCCGAGCCTGCCGCGGCCCACCGTGCACGAGAACGTCGCTATTGCGGCGCAGCACGTGTATCGGGCAGCCGCGCTGCTCCGAACGTTCGGGGCCGGTCCCAGCCTGGAATATCACTTTGCCGTGAGCGATCGGGGGAATGGCGTTCCGCTGGCGGGGGTTCCGGTCACGTTCGAGCGGACAAGTGGCCTTCGCTCCACCGTGGAGTCCTGGAGCCAGACCACAGACGCCTTTGGGCGCGTGGTCTTTCCCGGGTACCCGCTGGACACGGGCACGATGCGCGGTACTCTCACCATCACACCACCTGCGCGCTGGAAGACATACCAAACGGATGTCCAGCTCCCCACGTTCCTGGCTGACGGCGCACGGCTGTTCGGCGTTTACGGCGTAGGACCGGGCTTGCCGTATTACGTCGTCATCCGCAACGCGGGTACGCCCCTCAAGGGCGTCATCGTCGAGTTCCAGCGCACCGGCGGCATCGCTGTCAGGCCGGAGCAGTTCGGCGGCGTGACGAATGACAGCGGCATGGTGTTCCTCACGCCCGATCCGGAGATCGAGGGTGAGCTGACCGCGGACATCACCGTCCGGCCGCCGGCTCCGTTCGCGACGTTCGTGGTTCGCGGGGTGCAGATGATGGCGCTCGACGCCGATCGTCCGGGGGGCCGGGTGCTGCTGGGTGACTGGGATGTGACGGCGCCACCGGCCGTGCGGGCGCCATGAGCACCGGCCGCCTGCTCGCGCGCAACTCGGCGCTGAACTTCTTCGGGCAGGTAGTGCCGATCCTCGTCGCGATCGTCGCGATACCGCCGCTCGTCCGCGGCCTGGGGCCCGAGCGATTCGGTGTGCTCACGCTGGCGTGGGCGGCCATCGGATACTTCAGCCTGTTCGAGCTGGGTCTCAGCCGCGCATTGACGCAGGCGGTGGCGCATCGCCTGGGGGCTGGCGCGCGCGAGGATCTTCCCGAGGTCACCTGGACCGCGCTGGCGCTGCTGTTCCTGCTGGGATGCGCTGGCAGCCTGGTGGTGGCCGCGCTCACGCCACCGCTGGTGAACCGGGTGCTGAACATCCCGCTCGAATTGCGCCAGGAGACCATGCGATCGTTCTGGATCCTGGCCGCGTCGCTTCCACTGGTGGTCTTCACCGTCGGGCTCCGCGGGCTGATGGAAGCGCACCAGCACTTCGGCGTCGCGACGCTGCTGCGCGTGCCGCTGGCGGCGCTGATGTTCGTGGGCCCGCTGCTGGTGCTGCCCTTCTCCCGCAGCCTGGTCCCGGCCGTCTCTATTCTCGCCCTCGCGCGCGCGGCGGGATTCCTGGCCCACCTGGCGTTCTGCCTCCGCGCCTACCCGTACCTGCGTCAGCGGGTTGCCATTGCCCGCGGGCAGGTGCGTCCCCTGCTGCGTTTCGGCGGATGGATGACCGTGAGCAACATCGTGAGTCCGATGATGGTGTTCCTCGACCGCTTCCTCGTGGGCGCCCTCCTGCCGCTCGCCGCGGTTGCCCACTACGTGACGCCGTACGAAGCAAGCGTCCGGATGCTCCTGCTTCCCATGGCGCTGCTCGGGGCCATGCTGCCAGCGTTTGCCGCGACCGTGCACAACAACGCCGCCCGCATGGCACAGCTGTATGACCGCAGCCTCCGCGGGGTGCTGCTGGTGATGTTCCCCGTCGTGCTCGTGGGGGTGGCGCTGGCTCGTGAAGGGCTTTCACTCTGGGTGGGCCCCGTGCTTCCGGAAACGAGCGCGGTGGTGATGCAGTGGCTGCTGCTCGGGGTGTTCATCAACGGCATGGCGCAGGCGCCGCTTACGGCGCTGCACAGTGCCGCGCGCCCTGACCTCGTGGCAAAGCTGCACGTAGTGGAGCTGCCATTCTACGCGGTGGGGATCTACCTGCTGGTGCACGCCTTCGGGCTGGCGGGTGTGGCGGTCGCCTGGACGGCACGCGTCGCCATCGACGCGGCCGCGCTGCTCTGGATCGCGCGCCGCACGCTGGGACTGCGGGTGCTGCCGGACGCACGGGTGCGCTGGGCGCTGATCCTCATGCTCGCGCTCATCGGGGGCGCGGCGCTTCCGGGGAGCACCCAGCCGCGCGTCATCTTCGTGGTGACGTCGCTGCTGCTGTTCGCGCCGATCGGCTGGTTCGTGCTGTTGCAGCCGACCGAGCGGGAGGGACTGATGGACTGGCTTCGCCGGCCCACACGGACCACCCTGCCGCCGTCCGAAGAGCTCGCGTGAGCACCTCGCCGGCACTCGCCGCGCCATCCGCGCATCCTCAGCTAGCCGGATTGCGCGTCCTCATCGCGCACGAATGGTTTTACACGTGGGCGGGAGGGGAACGCTGCGTCGAGCAGATGCTGCAGGTGTTCCCGAACGCTGATTTGCTGGTGGGAATCATGACGCCACAGATGCGCGACTACAATGCGGTCACGCGACGCGCGCGCGAGACCTGGGTAGGACGAATTCCCGGTGCGCGTGCGAGGAATCGCTGGTTCCTGCCTTTGCACGCGCTCGCGTTCGCGAATTTCGATACACGCGGCTACGACCTGGTGATCTCATCGTCACACGCGTTCGAGAAGTTCATCCACTGGCGCCGCGGGCCGGCGCATCTGTGCTATTGCTACACGCCGCCGCGGTTTCTGTGGGCGATGACGGATGTCTATGGAGCACGCGCGAGCCTGGCCGGGCGACTTGCATTGCGGCTGGGTGCAGCGCCATGGCGCGCCCTCGACCGGCGTGCGGCTGCACGGGTGCAACGGTTCGTGAGTATCTCGAAATACATCTCGCAAAGGGTGGATAGCGTCTACGGCGTGTCCAGCGATGTGGTGTACCCGCCAGTGGAGGCAAAGCCCGAGGCGGCGACGTCGGGACAAAATGCACCGTTTCTACTCACGATCTCGAGGTTGGCCGAGTACAAGCGAGTGGATCTGCTCGTGAAGGCCGCGGAGCGGTTAGGGTTGCGGCTGGTGATTGCTGGAGACGGGCCGGAACGAAAATCCCTGGAAAGAATTGCGGGTCCGCATACCGAGTTTGTCGGAAGAGTCAGCGAAGCAGCGGCGGGCGCGCTACTCCGCGACTGCTCCGCATTCCTGTTCGCGGCCGAGGAGGATTTCGGCATTGCGCCGCTGGAGGCGAATGCACACGGTCGGCCGGTAGTTTGTTTTGGGCGCGGAGCTACCACCGAAACGATCGTGGATGGCGCTACTGGAATCTTCTTTCACGCGCAGACTGTCGAGGCGGTGACAAGAGCCGCCGAGCGTTGTCTTGCGCAAACGTGGGATCCAGAGCGGTTACGTGCCAATGCCGCGCGTTTTTTCCCCAAACGCTTTCGGGAAGCGTTCGCCGCGAGCGTTGTTCTTACGCTTCAACGATGACAACGCCATGCACTCGTTTCGCGGAAACAGCGAGTCTTCGAACCGTTCGCAGCTAGGCGATTGCAAGACGTTCTTCGTTGTTGCTTACGACTAATTGTATGAGACGCTCCCGTTCGAGAGGCGCCGGGCAGCGTCGCGAAGGGGCGGTAGCCCGGGCGCGGGATGTTAGATTGCGCCCCTTCGGCAGCAAGGGATCTCCAAGTGCTATGCAATCACGGCAGCGGCGCTCGCCAGCTGCCTTTCAACGCGCGGGGCGTCGCTCCCGCCGCGATGATCCATCCGGGGCGCGCGTCGTGACGGGCCCGATTCTGGTCACCGGCGGCGCCGGTTTCATCGGCTCCGCGCTCGTCCGGCGGCTCGTCGCGGACGGCCGCGACGTCGTGACGCTCGACGCGCTGACCTACGCCGGCGACCTCAAGGCGATCGAAGGCGCGATGGGCGCGCCCAACCACTCGTTCGAGAAGGTGGACATCCGCGATGCCGCCGCGGTGTCGCGCGTGTTCCAGCAGCACCGCCCGCGGGCGGTGATGCATCTGGCGGCCGAGTCGCACGTGGACCGGTCGATCGACACTCCGGACACCTTCGTGGAGACCAACGTCATCGGGACGCTGCACCTCCTCCAGGCTGCGCGTGAGGTGCAGGTCGAGCGCTTCATTCATGTCTCCACGGACGAGGTGTTCGGCTCGCTGTCGCCGACCGACCCACCGTTCAACGAGCGCACCCCGTATCAGCCTCGCTCGCCCTACGCGGCATCGAAAGCGGCCTCCGATCATCTCGCCAGAGCCTGGGAACACACCTACGGACTTCCGGTGATGGTCACCAATTGCACGAACAACTACGGCCCGTACCAGTTTCCCGAGAAGCTGATCCCGCTCATGATCATGCGCGGGTTGCGTGGCGAACCGCTGCCGGTCTACGGCGATGGCTCGAACGTGCGCGACTGGATCTACGTGGAGGATCACATTGAAGGGCTGATCGCGGCGCTCGATCGCGGCCGCGCGGGAGAGACGTACGGCTTCGGCGGAGGCGCGGAACGCCGGAACATCGACCTGGTCCGTACGCTGTGCGCGCTGCTCGACGAGCTCGCGCCATCGCCCGACGGGCCTCACGAGCGCCTGATCACGATGGTCAAGGATCGTCCCGGGCATGATTTCCGGTACGCGCTGGATTTTGCGTCGACGCGCGCCGCGCTGCGCTGGGCGCCGCGCAACACGTTCGAGGACGGGCTCCGCCGCACCGTGCGGTGGTACCTCGCGCGCCACGGCGTCAACGCGTCGGGCTGGCAGGGATCCTATCGCCAGGAGCGGCTCGGCCTCGCTGGAGGAGCCTGACGTGCCCGGCGTCCAGCCGCCAAGGGTCAGGTCCCGGTGAGCAGTGCGCGAATGGTGCGCGCAATCGCGCTCGCCGTCGTCATCACCAAGGGTGCCGGCCGCGCAGCAGCCCGGGCCCGTACCACGCCGCTCGCTGACCTGCGCCCGCAGGACGCGACCGCAGGAAGTCCGGCCGAGCGAACGCTCCGCGCTCGAGCTTCTCGCAGCGCATCCGCTCAGCATCCAGTCGGACCGGTTTTCCGCGGGACGCGCCTCTCTTGCTGCCGCCGCGGCGCGTTCGGCGGGCGCCAGGCGTGAGCTGCAGGGCATCATCGCGTGGGACCGGTGATGCTTCGTGCCTGGGTGAACACCGGCCGGTCGCGTCAGGATCGCGACGGGCCGGTCTGGCAGGGACGGGGTGTGACGGTCGCCGCCAATGCCGGCGTCGTCGGATCGTGGCGGTGAGTCAACGTGGCGGTGCGCCCGCTGGCCATCATCAGCCAGAACGCGGCGTTCACGCCGCTCCCACCGGCACCGCCGCAAGGTGATTTCCGGCATCCGGCCTGGGTTATGGGCGGCGGGGGCAGGTGAACGTGCAGCTGGCTGCCCGGGTGAAGTAGGGCAGGGCCCCGGCATTCGCCGAGGATTAGCTTTATCGGAGCCGGCACGCAGGTCCTGTAAGACGCTGAATCGCCGCAGCGTCCGCGGCGCGGGAACGCAAGCGCGCCAGCGTGGCCGACGACCGCGCCGGCCCCGAACCGTTGAACGTTCGAAGACCGTCTCCCAGGGCCGCGGGGGATGTTATCGTTGTGCCATGACGGAGTGCCGGCGCCCACGCGCGCGGTCGTGGGCCGTTCCTCCCACCTTTGCGTTAAGCCATTCTTGAGCGCACCGCCGAATCGCACGCCGCCCGCGCCTCGCGCATTGCTCAGACCCCCGTCTACCTCCCGATGACCATCCAGAGTTCACCGCCCAGCCAAGAGATGAGCCTTGCCGAATTATTCGCCGAGCTCCGGGCGTTCGCGTGGACTGTCTGGGGTGAGCGGAGAATGATCGTGAGGGTTATGGCGGTCGCTGGCCTAGTAGGCCTCTTCCTCGCATTCGCCGGTGGCGAGGAGTACACGGCGCGGACCCGGGTGCTCCCTTACCGAAGTGGCGTTGCGGGTCTTGGGGGGCTCTCGAACCTCGCAGGCATCGCGGGGATCCGGCTGCCAGCAGGCAGTAGTGATCAAACAATCACGGCGGACCTCTACCCTGAGGTCGCCAAAAGTCAGGACTTCAAGATCGCCCTTGCGGAGACTCCGATCCGATTCACTTCGGTCTCGCGTTCGGTATCGACCATTCAGTACTTTCGCGAAATCTACGACCGCCCGCTGACTGAGCTCCTGACGACCTATACCATTGGTCTTCCTGGCGAGGTGCTCGCGGCAATTCGCTCAGCGAGGCCAGCCGCCGGTAGGCTGCCTGCGAGCGACAGCGCCCCCCCGCTGGCGTCGTACGACCTGAAGTACATGAAGCTCGTGAGACGCCTCGACCAGCGACTTGGCGTCTCCATCGACAAGCGCACCTCCATCATCACCATCACGGGGGAGATGCCAGATCCCTACGCGGCGGCGGACCTCGTCCGCGTGGCATCGGACCTACTGATGGCGCGGATCATCGATTACGAGTCGCGAAAAGCGGGCGAACAGTTCCGGTTCATCAGCGACCAGCTGGCGCAGGCCAAAATCCGCTACGAACAAGCACAGCGAGAGCTAGCGGCGTTCAACGACCGGAATCGCGCGCTGATCAGCGCGACCTCACAAATAGAGCGGGATCGTCTGCAGCGCGAGTACGATCTGGCGTTCGAGGTCTACCAGCAACTGAGCCGCGACCTGGAGCAGGCGCGCATCAAGATGAAGCAGGACACGCCGGCCTTCACAATCCTGGAGCAGGTGACGGTACCAGTCGAGCGCAGCAGCCCGCGCCGTGGGCAGTTGCTGCTCATGTCGGTCTTTCTCGGCGCAGTCGCCGGTATTGGGCGGGTTGGTCTTCAGCGGCTCCTGCGCGGCGGCTGATTGTGAGTAGGTTGCCGAGTTTCCCTCGTGCATCGGCGAAGGATGAAATCGTGGCCGCGCATCGAGTGGCCGGGTCCAGTCGCATTGCCATCAACACCACACTCCTGTACCTGCGGATGATGGTCGTGATGGCCATCAACCTGTATTCGGTGCGTATCGTACTCGCGACCCTCGGCGCTGTCGATTTCGGAATCTATGACGTCGTCTCCGGGTTGGTGCTGCTGCTCTCCAGTGCGAGCACCGTTCTCGCGACAGCTACGCAGCGCTTCTACGCGATTGCTCTCGGTGAAGGAGTGCCCGGACGCTTTCAGGCCGTCTTCTCGGCAAGCGTTCTACTTCATGCCATACTCGCGGTGGTCGTGCTCGTCGTGGGCGAAATGGTCGGTCCGTGGTTCGTAAACCGGATACTTGTGATACCCGCCGAGAGGCTCGAGGCTGCGAACCTCGTGTTGCAATACTCTCTGTTGACGTTCGTCGTCGGCATTGTCCACATCCCGTTCTCGTCCGCCGTCATCAGCAACGAGGATCTAGGCTCGTTCGCAGTGGTGAGCGTTGGCGAGAGCGTCGCCAAGCTCGCGGCGGCGTCGCTGCTCGGTGCCGTCCCTTGGGACGCGCTGCCGACCTACGCGGCGTTCCTGCTCGTGGTCGCGGTCCTCGTGGCCTTGGCGTTCAGCCGTGTGGCGACGAGTCGATACGCCGAATGCCGGTTCGCCCGTCCGCAGAAGGGGACGCTCTTGCGGGAGCTCCTTGTCTTCTCCGGGTGGCTCTCGTTCGGATCGCTGGCGGGCGTGGGGCTGGCGCAGGTGATCTCGATCCTCGTCAATGTCTTCTTCGGTCCGGTGGTGGGGGCGGCGCGAGCCATCTCGCTGCAGCTCGGCAACGCAATCAGCATCTTCACCGGTAGCTTGATCACCGCGACTCGGCCTGCGATGATCCGCGCCTATACCGAACGGTCGTACGACTACCTGAACGTCGTCTTCAACGTCAGCAACAAGTTCATTTTTTACGGCCTGACGGTCATCTGCGCTCCGCTGTTCCTCGAAATGGACACCGTGCTTGCCCTCTGGCTGGGCACGTCCAGCGACGCAGCCGTGCTCTTTTCGCAGCTGATGCTAGTGTACTCCGTGATCATGTCGTTGAACAACCCGATCTCGGTCATCATCCACGCGACGGGGCACGTCCGCGAGTATCACATGTTGGTCGAGGCGTTCACGCTGCTGTGCGTCCCCGCGACCTGGGCGCTGTACGCGATGGGGGCGCCGGCATGGACGGCCTACATGGCGATGATCGCAGCCGCGATTGCCGCCCATGCGGCGCGGCTCTGGTGCATGCGACGCTACTACGCCGGCTTCGACCTCGCCGCCTACTGGCGCGGATTCCTGCTCCCCGGGCTGACGGTGCTGGCGGCGGTGGCGGGCGTGCTGTACGGCGTACAGGGTCAGGTAGATGGCCGGCTGCCGCGACTGGTCGCGTTGGGGGTGGTCGCGCCGCTTGCGACGCTGGGCCTCGCGTGGGCGATTGGGCTTGCCCCCGGCGAGCGGGCGTTCGTCCGCGGCATGCTGCGGGCTCGTCGGCGCGCGGCGGTCGCGGGAGTCCGGCCGTGAGTGGCGCCGGGAACGAGGCGATTCTCCTCGGCTACATCGTGGTTTGGCTGCTCGCGTTCATGGTGTACCAGGCGCGGAAGCGGTGCTTCGACGCGGGCAGCCTGCTGCTCATGACGTACCTCCTCTACGCGGTGCTCTCGCTCCTGCTGTTTCGCAGCGAGTACTACCCATTCGAGCCGATGCGGGCGTTCCCGTTCGTCTACCTCTTCCTCCTGCAGCTGCTCGCCTTCTACCCGGTCCTGCGCTTCGACGCGACGCGGATCGACGCGATCCAGCGCCCCTCGCGCTTTGTGCTGCTCCCGGTCTGCCTCGTGTTCATCGGCGCTTCGCTGTCCCAGGTGCCCGGCATCGTGTCCGGATTCACCGAGATCGTCATCCGGCTGCTGACCACTCCGACGGGCGGCCAGGACCTCTACAACGAGGCGATGGCCGAGAGCTACTCGCTCGGCGACGGCAGCATCGCGAACATGCCGTCGATCATCACGAACGCCTACGGGAACTTCGGCGTCCTGCTCCTTTTCTACTACGTGACGCTCGAGCGACGCAGCCGCCTGATCACCCTCGGGCTGCTGGTGTCGTGCCTGATCGGCATCGTCCAGAACGTGGCGCTCGGGCAGCGCGGTCCGATCCAAGAGGCGATCTACGCGTTCGTCATCACGTACCTGGCGGTGCGCCGGTGGTACAGCCCCCGGCTCAACCGGCGGATCCAGCTGGTCGGCCTCGCGATCGTCGCGCTGGCTGCGGTGCCGCTGGTCTACCTGACGGCCAGCCGGTTCGGCGAGTCGAACGACAAGGCGCTGCAGTCGACGTACTTCTACCTCGGCCAGCAGAACCTGTTCTTCAACAACCACGGCCTTGACAACAACGGGATCCGTTACGGCGACCGCACGGTCCCCCTCTTCAAGCGGATGCTCGGCTTCGAGGGCGTCCCGAACAACTTCCACGAGCGGCGTGACAAGTATCCCAACCTCGCCATCAACGACGAGGTCTTCGTCGGCTTCGCCGGCGACGTGGTGCTGGACTTCGGGCCGTGGGTGGCCCCCGTCCTCTTCCTCGCGTTCACCGCGGTCGTCCTCGCAGGCACCCGCGTGCGCGACGGGACGATCCGGTTCCACCAGCTCCTGCTGCTGCACTTCGTCATGACCGTCGGCATGCTGGGGGGGATCAAGCTGTATCCCTACTCCGACGTCGGCGGCAATCTCCAGCTGATCGTCTACCTCGGCGCCTACGCGCTGTTCGTCGTCGACCACGACGTGATGCGCCGCCGCGCACGGCGGCTGGCCGCCGGTGTCCCCGCGGCTCCGCCCCTCCTCGCCGGCACCCTCTCGTGACCGACCACGTCACCCATCCCCGCTTCACCGTCATCATTCCGCAGAAGGACCGGGCCGAGTACCTCGGGCCGACGCTCCGCTCGTGCATGGCGCAGGACTACCCCAACCTCGAGATCATCGTCTCCGACGATGGGAGCACGGACGGGTCCGTCGAGGTCGTGCGTGCGCTCATGGCGGTCGACTCGCGCATCAAGCTGTTCACGCACGAGCGCCACATCGGGATGCGGGAGAACTTCGAGTTCGCCCTGCGGCAGGCGCAACCCGGGTACGTGATCGCGCTCGGTGGCGACGACGGCCTCGTGGTCGGTGCCGTCACCCGGATGCACGAGATCCTGCGGGAGACGGGGCGCGAGCTGCTGACGTGGCCGATGGCGGGGTTCACTTATCCCGAACGGCCGGGCGGCGAGAACATCCTGTACATCGAGCGACGCAAGGATCGCGGGGTCAGGTTCCTCCGGTCGCGCGACTGGCTGAATGACATCGCACGGACCTTCCGCTACCAGACGTCCGAGTGCCCCATGTTCTATATGAAGGGCGTGGCCTCCACGACGCTCGTCGATCGCGTGCGGTCCCGCACGCCCGACGGCAGCTTCTACGTGTGCCCGACGCCGGACGGCTTCTCGGGGGTCGTGCTGGCCGGC
Source organism: Gemmatimonadaceae bacterium (assembly GCA_035626995.1). GTDB lineage: Bacteria > Gemmatimonadota > Gemmatimonadetes > Gemmatimonadales > Gemmatimonadaceae > DASPMP01. Next base: position 92,770 of record DASPMP010000019.1, on the reverse strand, counting down.
GAGGTCGAGGACTTCGCCTTCACCGACGAGCCGCTCTCGATCGGCGGCACCACGCACAAGTCGCAGGGCAAGCGGTACCAGCAGGCGGACGTGGAGTCGAAGCAGGTCGCCGAGCGCTTCTTCGTGGACAACGCGCAGCGTCGGATGCACAGGGAACTGGCGTCCCAGCCGTACTCGCCGCTGTCGACGCTGATGACCGCGGACTACCTGCTCACCGCGCGGGACCTGCCCGGATGGCCCGGCGAGTTCGAAACTCTCTCGTACGAGGGGCTGATCCGCGCGTCGTTCGACCTGATGGCCACCAGCCCCTTCGAGACCGAGGTGCTCGTGCGCGAGCTCCGGATACTTCGGGAGATCGCCGTGCAGCACGGACTGCTTGCACTCTTCGACGATCTGCATGCGCGGTCGCGGCGCCGGGTCATCCGCGCGCCGCTTGTCCACGGTTTCGTGATCACGGGGCTCATCCGGTTCGAGGGGAGCAAGCTGGGGGTGCGGAACGTCTACGATGCCGCACAGGTGGTGCCGTTCTTGTACCGCGTCTACTGCACGCTTAGCCTTACCTCAGGTCTCGACTTCCTGCGCAACAGCTGGCGCGTGTTCGCCCGCAGCCGGTCGGTCTCCGTCGAGAAGTATCCCCGCATCTGACGACCGTCGTCCCATGGTTTCGTTTCAAGGCAAGACGCTGCTGATCACCGGTGGCACCGGTTCGTTCGGCAATGCGGTGCTGAACCGCTTCCTGCAGACCGACATCGCCGAGATCCGCATCTTCTCGCGCGACGAGAAGAAGCAGGACGACATGCGCCACGAGTACCGGGCGCGCCAGCCCGAGCTCGCGCACAAGATCAAGTACTACGTCGGCGACGTGCGCGACCTCGCGAGCGTGCGCGGCGCCATGCGCGGCGTCGATCACCTCTTCCACGCCGCCGCCCTCAAGCAGGTCCCCTCGTGCGAGTTCTTCCCGCTCGAGGCGGTCAAGACGAACGTGCTTGGCACGGACAACGTGCTGACCGCGGCGATTGACGAGGGCGTCACCACCGTCGTCTGCCTCTCGACGGACAAGGCGGCGTACCCCGTCAACGCGATGGGCACGTCCAAGGCGATGATGGAGAAGGTCGTCGTCTCGCGCTCACGCACCGTGGATCCGCAGCGCACCAAGGTCTGCTGCACGCGCTACGGGAACGTGCTCGCCTCGCGCGGGTCGGTGATCCCGGTCTGGATCGAGCAGATCAAAGCCGGCCAGCCCGTGACGGTCACGGAGCCGTCGATGACACGCTTCGTCATGAGCCTCGACGAGGCCGTCGACCTCGTCCTGTTCGCGATCGAGCACGGCGTCAACGGCGACATCCTCGTCCAGAAGGCGCCCGCCTGCACGATCCAGTCGCTCGTCGACGCCGTCTGCGACCTCTTCGGCCGGGGCAGGGACGACGTCCGCACCATCGGGATTCGGCACGGCGAGAAGATGTTCGAGACGCTCCTCACCAACGAGGAGTGCGCCGCGGCCATCGACCTTCGCGACTTCTTCCGCGTGCCCAGCGACAACCGCAGCCTCAACTACGGGAAGTACTTCACGCAGGGCGACGTGACGCGCAACCTGCTCACCGAGTTCAACAGCAGCAACACGTCGATGATGGACGTCGAGCAGGTCAAGGCCAAGCTCCTGACCCTCGACTACATCCGCCAAGAGCGCGCGAGCCTTGGTCTTCGGTAAGTTGCGCGCCCTCGTGCTGGGCGCGAACGGGATGGCGGGGCACACGATCTGCCTCTACCTGCTGGAGCAGGGGCACGACGTCGTCGGCTTCGCACGACGGCCGTCGGCGCTCGTGGAGACGGTCGTCGGCGACGTCCGCGAAACGGAGGCGCTGCGTCGGCTGCTCGCCGACGGTGCCTTCGACACGGTCGTGAACTGCGTCGGGATCCTCAATGCCGACGCCGATCGCCACAAGGCGTCGGCCGTCTTCATCAACGCGCAGCTGCCCCACCTGCTGGCCGAGTGCGTGGACGGGGCGCCGACGCAGGTCGTCCACCTGAGCACCGACTGCGTCTTCTCCGGCAGGCGCGGCCGCTATCGGGAGGACGACCTGCGCGACGGCGAGACGTTCTACGACCGGAGCAAGGCGCTCGGCGAGCTCGAGGACGATCGGAACCTGACGCTGCGCACCTCGATCGTCGGCCCTGACCTCGACCCGGCCGGGATCGGGCTGCTCAACTGGTTCATGCGCCAGGAGGGCCGCGTCATGGGCTACACCGGCGCGATCTGGAACGGGCAGACGACGCTGCAGCTCGCAAAGACGATCGAGTACGCCGCCCTGCGTCGGATCGCAGGGCTCTACAATATCGTCCCGGAGACCCCCGTGTCGAAATTCGAGCTCCTCGGGCTGTTCAACCGGCACATGCGCGCAGACGCGGTGCAGGTGGAGCCGGTGCCGGGACCGAGCGTGGACAAGTCGCTCGCGCGGACGCGCCTCGCGCTCGACTGCCCCGTGCCGGACATTCCCCTGATGGTCGCCGACCTCGCCAAGTGGATGCGCGAGCATCGCGCGCTGTACCCTCACTACGCCCTCTGAGCTGAGGCGCCGCGCATGGGCACACTTAAGGTCATGACGATCGTCGGGACTCGTCCCGAGATCATCAAGCTGTCGGCGACCATCCGGAAGTTCGACGCCTACTTCCGGCACGTGCTGGTCCACACCGGCCAGAACTACGACCACACGCTGAACGAGGTCTTCTTCCGCGACCTCGCCCTGCGCGCCCCCGACCACTATCTCGACGTGGTTGGCGACCATGTCGGGCGGACGATGGGCAACGTCGTCGCTCGGGCCTACGACGCGATGGTCGCTGAGCGGCCCGATGCCGTTGTGGTGCTCGGCGACACGAACTCGTGCCTGTCGGTCATCGCGGCCAAGCGGCTGAAGATCCCGATCTTCCACCTCGAGGCAGGCAACCGCTGCAAGGACGAGAACCTGCCCGAGGAGGTGATCCGGCGCATCGTGGACGTCACGAGCGACGTGAATCTCTGCTACTCGGAGCACGCGCGGCGCTACATCCTCGACTCGGGTGTGCGTCCCGAACTCACGTTCGTCGTCGGCTCGCCGATGCTGGAGGTGATCCGTGGGGCGGCCGCCGGGATCGAGGCCAGCGACGTGCTCGCCCGGCTGGGGCTCGAGCGCGACGGCTACATCCTGCTCTCCGCGCACCGCGAGGAGAACATCGACATCGAGGCGAACTTCGAGTCGCTCGTCCGGTCGATCGACGCGCTCGCGGAGACATACGACGTCCCGGTCCTCTATAGCTGCCACCCGCGCGCCGAGAAGATGATTGAGCAGCGGGGCGTCACGTTCGACCGACGCGTCGTTCGCAGCCGTCCGTTCGGCTTCTTCGACTACTGCAAGCTGCAGCTGAACGCGCTCTGCGTCGTGTCGGACAGCGGCACCCTCCCCGAGGAGAGCGCTTGCCTCAAGTTTCCGGCGGTCTCGATCCGCACCTCGAGCGAGCGGCCGGAGGCCATCGACAAGGGCGTGTTCGTGGTCGGGTCGATCTCGTCGGGCGCGGTGGTGGAATCGGTCCGCATCGCGATCGACCTGCACCGCGCCGGTGCGCGCATCGGCGACGTCCCGGCGTACTTGGACGACGACGTGTCGACGAAGGTGCTCAAGATCGTCCAGGGCTACACGCACGTCGTGAACCACATGGTGTGGCGGAAGTAGGCGATGCGTCTGCTGGTCCTCACGTCCGAATACCCCAATCGCCACAGCACGCACGACACGCCCGTCGTCCACTACTTCGCCAAGGAGTGGGTCCGACAGGGGCACGAGGTCGTGGTCGTGCACTCGCGGTCGGTCTTTCCCGCGCCCTTCTACCCGATCGCGCGCGCGGCGCAGTCGCTCGTCAAGAAGGTCTTCAAGACGGACTTCATCCCGTTCCACCGCCTGAAGGCCGCCGAACGCGGGACCATGGACGGCGTCGACGTCGCGACGATGCCAATCTTCAAGGCGTTCCCACACCTCCGGTTCGGCGACGGTGTCATCCGCCGGCACGCGGCGGCGATTGAGACGCTGTGCCGGCACAAGGGCTTCGTCCCCGACCTCGTCGTCTGCCATTTCCTCAACCCGCAGCTCCCGCTCATCCCGGAGATCAAGCGGCGCTTCCCCCGTGCGAAGGCGTCGCTGGTCATCCACGAGGACCCGGCGATCATCGCCTCCCTCTTCGGCGCGCGCACGCGGACCCTGCTCGACAGCTGCGACTTCCTCGGCTTCCGCTACGCATCCATGCGCGATCGATTTGTCGCCGAGCACGGGGACCGTCCCGGCCTCTTCATCTGCCCGTCCGGCGTGCCGGCGCAGTACCTCCTCGAGGCCGTTCCGGCCGGCAAGTTCCGGTCGGCGCCGCTCACGTTCTGCTTCGTCGGGATGCTCATCCCGCTCAAGAACGTGGACGTACTGTTGCAGGCGTTGCATGAAGCGTTTCCCGCGAGGGACTTCCGCCTGCGCATCGTCGGCGAGGGGTTCCTGAAGCCGGACCTCGAGGCCCTCACGGCCTCGCTGGGGCTGACCGACTGCGTCCGCTTCGAAGGGCGGATGTCCCGCGACGCGGTGCAGTCGGTGCTGGCGGAGTCGGACGTCTTCGTCATGGTTAGCAAGCCGGAGGCGTTCGGGCTCTCCTACCTCGAGGCGATGGGGAAGGGGTGCGTGACCATCGGCACGCGCGGGCAGGGCATCGACGGCATCATCGTCTCGGGAGAGAACGGCTATCTCTGCGACGCGCGTGACGTGGCCGACCTCCGGGCGGTACTCTCGGAGATCGCCGCCGTGTCCTACGACCGCCGCCGGGCGATGGGCGAGGCGGCGCTGCGGACGGCCTGCGGGATGTCCGATGCGCAGGTCGCGGCCGACTACCTCGCGACGCTCGGCGGCGGGGCCGCCGCCCCGGATGCTCGGCCCACCGCCGCTGTCCTGCCGTCCCGAGGCTGAAGGCGTTAACTTTCCCCCCCGGTGCACTACTGCGCCGGAACATCCGTCGATCGGGGTGGAGCGTCTGCAGTGTTCGTGACGGGCGGTGCGGGGTTCATCGGCAGCAACTTCGTGCTGGCCGAGACGTTCCAGACCGGGCTGCGACGCACCGTGCGCTGGTACCTCGACCATCCGGACTGGGTCGAGGACGTGACCTCGGGCGCCTACCGGCAGTGGATCGGCGCGAACTACGCCTCGAGGCAGGGATGACGACCACGCGACGCGGGATCATCCTCGCGGGGGGCTCAGGGACGCGGCTCTATCCGGTGACGCACGCGGTCTCGAAGCAGCTCCTCCCGGTGTACGACAAGCCGATGGTCTACTATCCGCTCAGCGCACTGATGCTGGCGGGGATCCGCGAGGTCCTCGTCATCTCGACGCCGCAGGACACGCCCCGCTTCGCGGAGCTGCTCGGCGACGGCTCGCAGTGGGGGATGCGCATCGAGTACACGGTGCAGCCCTCGCCGGACGGGCTGGCGCAGGCGTTCATCCTCGGGCGCGACTTCATCGACGGCCGCTCGTCGGCGCTCGTGCTCGGCGACAACATCTTCTACGGCACGGGGCTCGTGGCCGCGCTGCGCAGCGCCGATGCTCGCACGACCGGCGCGACGGTCTTCGCCTACCGCGTCCAGGATCCCGAGCGCTACGGCGTTGTCGAGTTCGATGCCGCGCGCCGCGCCGTGAGCATCGAGGAGAAGCCGGCGCAGCCGAAGAGCAACTACGCCGTGACGGGGCTCTACTTCTACGATGCGCAGGTCGCCGACATCGCGGCGTCGCTCCGCCCATCGCCGCGCGGCGAGCTGGAGATCACCGACGTGAACCGCCGCTACCTCGAGCAGGGGACGCTCGATGTCGAGATCCTCGGTCGCGGCTTCGCCTGGCTTGACACCGGCACGCACGATTCGCTGCTCGAGGCGGGACAGTTCATCTCGATGCTGCAGCAGCGGCAGGGGCTGATGGTCGCTTGCCCCGAGGAGATCGCGCACGGCAACGGGTGGATCGACGCCGCGCAGCTCGAGCGCCTCGCAGCCCCCGTGCTCAAGACGTCGTACGGCCGCTACCTCCTCGGGCTGCTCGTCCCGGGTGACCAGTGACGGCCGCCGCGACGCCGGTGCCCCCCGCAGGCACCGCGCCGACGGTGGCGGTGATCGACTACGGGATGGGCAACATCGGTTCCATCTGCAAGATGCTCCGTGTCGTGGGCGCGACGCCTGTCGTCACAGCGGATCCGGACGCGATGTCGCGCGCCGACAAGGTGCTCCTCCCGGGCGTCGGGCACTTCGACCGCGCGATGGCGAACCTCACCGAGCTCGGGCTCGTCGAGCCGATCCGGCGCCTCGCGCTGGAGGAGGCGAAGCCGATCCTCGGCATCTGTCTCGGCATGCAGCTGCTCTGCCGCGGCAGCGAGGAAGGGACGCAGCCCGGGCTCGGCCTGCTCGACGCGCGCGTGCGGCGCTTCGAGTTCAGCGGCCCGATGCGCCTGAAGGTGCCGCACATGGGCTGGACGGAGCTGCTGCTGAGGAAGGCGTCGCCGCTCATGGCGGGGCTCGACGCGGCGTCGCGCTTCTACTTCGTCCACTCCTTCTTCGTCGAGTGCGCCGATCCGTCGGACGTGCTCGCCGAGGCGACGTACGGCGTGCCCTTCGTCGCCGCCTTCGAGCTCGCGAACGTCCGCGGCGTGCAGTTCCACCCGGAGAAGAGCCATCGCTTCGGGATCCAGATGTTCCGAAACTTCGTGCAGTCGACGCAGTGATCCGGGCCCGTATCATCCCGTTCCTGCTGACAAGCGACAGCGGGCTCGTCAAGACCATCCGCTTCGGCAAGCGTCGCTACCTGGGCGATGCCATCAACGCCGTCCGCATCTTCAACGAGAAGGAGGTCGACGAGCTAGTGCTCCTCGACATCGATGCGACTACGCGCGGCACCGGGCCGCGGTTCGACAACGTCGAGGAGGTGCTGTCCGAGGCGTTCATGCCCGTCGGGTACGGGGGGGGCATCACGTCGCTTGCGCAGGTCGAACGTCTCTTCAGGCTCGGAGTGGAGAAGGTCGTCCTGAACTCGGTGCTTGCCGACCGTCCGGAACTCCTGTCGGAGACGTCGCGGGTCTTCGGGGCGCAGAGCATCGTGGCGAGCATGGACGTGAAGCGTGACCTCCTCGGCCGGCGGCGGGCGTGGGTCCGCGGCGGCTCCCGCAAGCTCGATGGCGACCCCATCGAGCTGCTCCGGCGCTGGGAGCAGCTCGGGGCGGGCGAGGTGGTGGTGAACTCCATCGACCGGGACGGGACGCGCCAAGGGCTGGACCTCGAGCTCACGGCGCAGGCGGCCGCGGCGGTGGAGATCCCGGTGGTGGCGGTCGGCGGGGCCGGCGAGGCGGGGCACCTCGTGGCGGCGCTCAAGGCGGGGGCGTCGGCCGTCGGGGCGGGGTCGATGTTCGTGTTCCACGGCGTCCATCAGGCTGTCCTCATCAGCTACATTGACCGGGGTGAACTCGCTGCGCTCACGGCCGCGGCCTTCTCTTCGACCACCGCTTCCACGTCATGACCGGTCGCCGTATCTGCGCGCGCTGCGTGATGGACGAGACCGTCCCGGACATCGTCTTCTACGAGGACGGACGCTGCTCTTGCTGCCGCCCGTACGACGAGCAGCGGACGAAGGAGATCTTCACCGACGCGGCAGGCGCCGCACGCCTCGAGCATCTGATCGCGCAGGTGAAGGCGGACGGGCAGGGGAAGCCGTACGACTGCCTCATCGGCCTCAGCGGCGGCGTCGACAGCTCCTATGTCGCATGGCTGGTGGCGAAGAAGTTCGGGCTCCGCGCCCTCGCGGTGCACCTCGACAACGGTTGGAACACCGAACTCGCGGTGGCCAACGTCGAGCGCATCGTCAAGCTGCTCGGCATCGACCTCAGCACGCACGTCCTCGACTGGAGCGAGTTCCGGGACATCCAGGTCGCGTTCCTGCGGTCCGGGATCTCGAACATCGAGATCCCGACCGACCACGCCATCTGGGCCGTGCTGCTCCGGACCGCGGCGAAGATGAACATCAGGTACATCTTCGCCGGCAACAACGTGGTCACCGAGTCGATCATGCCGGAGTCGTGGCTGTACGGTTCCAAGGACTCGCGCCTCATCCGCGGCATCCACAAGCGCTTCGGCAAGCTGCCGATGAAGTCGTTCCCATACCTGACGACGGCCGACTTCGTGCGCTACCTGCTCGTGAAGGGCATCCGCTGGGTGCCGGTGCTCAACTACGTGCCGTACGTGAAGGCGGATGCGAAGCAGCTGCTGATCGACGAGCTCGGCTGGCGCGACTACGGCGGCAAGCACTACGAGTCGGTCTTTACGCGCTTCTTTCACGCCGACTACTTGCCGACGCGGTTCGGCTACGACCTGCGGAAGTCGTACGCATCCGCGCTCGTGTGCTCAGGGCAGGTCACGCGCGAGGAGGCGCTACGCGAGCTCGAGCAGCCGCCGGCGCCGGCCGAGCAACTCGCGCAGGACCGCGAGTACGTGCTCAAGAAGCTCGGGCTGAGCGCCGACGACTTCGCGGCGATCCTCGCCGAACCAAACCGCACCTACCGCGACTATCCGAACACCGACGACCTCTGGCGGCGCATGAACCGGTTCGTCCGTCGCGTACGAGCGCGGGTGACGCGCGTGTGACGGCAGCGGGCGTGCAGGATGCGGCCAGACGCGAGGAGGCGCCGGAGCTCGTCTCGGTCATCATCCCGAGCTACAACCATCGCGAGTATGTCGAGACGGCGGTGCGGAGCGCCCTGGCGCAGACGCATCCAGCCGTCCAGATCATCGTTATCGACGACGGGTCGCGCGACGGTTCCCCCGCGTTCCTCGAGGAGCTCGCCCGGCGCGAGCACTTCGAGTTCATCGCGCAGGCCAATGCGGGCGTCTGTCGCACGCTGAACCGAGCGATTCGCGAGCGCGCGCGGGGGCGCTACATCGCGTTGCTGGCGTCCGACGACGCATGGGCCCCCGAGAAGCTCGCGCTGCAGCTCGAGCGACTGCGGCAGGCCGACGGGGCCGAGTTCTGCTTCGCCCAGGCGCGAGAGTTCCGGAACGATCCTGCCGACGCCAGCAGCGCCCCCTTCCCGGCTTGCCCGCGCGAAGGCGACGTTCTGCGCCACGTCGTGCTCCGCCAGCACGTGCCCGCCGGGACCATGCTCTTCACGCGGGCGCTCTACGATCGCCTCGGCGGCTTCGACGAGTCACTTCGGGAGGAGGATTGGGACTTCGTGATCCGCGCTGCGGCCGCGACGCGGTTCGCCGCCGTCGCGCGCCCGCTGCTACAGTACCGTGCGCACGCCACGAACGCGATGCGTGCGCGGTCGCGGACCGCGATCTTCCATCAGAAGGCGCTCGTCCTCGCGAAGAACTTCCCGCTCGTCTCCCCGACGCGCTGGCTCGCCGCGCTGCTCGTGCACTTCGTGCACGACATCGTGCTGCAGTCGGCCCTCATGCTGTTCCCCAGGTACCGACCGGTCCGTGCCGATCGCTGACTCCGCCTTCGTGCATCCGCTCGCCGACGTCGCCGATTGCACGATCGGCGAGCGCACCCGCGTGTGGCAGTTCGTGGTGATCCTCGCTGGCGCCACGATCGGCGCCGACTGCAACGTGTGCGCGCAGACGCTCGTTGAGGGCGACGTCCAGGTCGGCGATCGCGTCACGCTGAAGTCCGGCGTGCAGCTCTGGGACGGCCTCCGCGTCGAGGACGACGTCTTCATCGGCCCGAATGTGACGTTCACGAACGATCTCTTCCCGCGCAGTCGCGTGCGTCCGGAGGCCTTCGCGCAGACCCGCATCTGCCGGGGCGCCTCGCTCGGCGCCGGGGCGGTCGTCCTCCCGGGGGTCACGATCGGTGCCGGCGCGCTGGTGGGAGCGGGGGCTGTGGTGACGCGCGACGTGGCACCGGGTAGCGTCGTCGTCGGCAACCCGGCGCGCCACCTTCGTTGGGCCGCGGACCGCCTGCATGGGTGACGTGGCCAACTGCCATCTCGTGAGCCTGCCGCGCATCAGTGACGGGCGCGGGAGTCTCAGCTTCATCCAGCCTGGCCCGCTGCTCCCCTTCGGAATCCAGCGCGTGTATTATCTCTACGACGTGCCGATGGGGCAGGAGCGCGGCGCACACGGTCACCGAAGGCTCGAGCAGTTGATGGTCGCGGTTGCCGGTGCGGTCGACGTCGAGTGCGACGACGGTCGGAAGCGGCGCACGTTCCGCCTTGCCTCGCCCGACGTCGGTCTTTACGTCAGCCCAATGATCTGGCGGAACCTGACGGGGTTTCAGCCCGGAACCGTCTGCATGGTGCTTGCCTCCGAACCGTACGACGAAGGCGACTATTATCGTCGGTACGACGACTTCCTGGCCGCTGCCACCGCACGATGACCATCCCATTTCTGGACCTCAAGGCCGCGTACGCGTCGCTCAAGCCCGAAATCGACGACGCCGTCGCGCGAGTCCTTGCGAGCGGGATGTACATCGGGGGGACCGAAGTCGAGGCGTTCGAACGCGAGTTCGCGGATTACGTCGGTGCATTGCACTGTGTGGCTGTGGCGAACGGACTCGAGGCACTTCAACTCGCGCTGCTAGCCGTAGGCGTCCAGCAGGGTGACGAGGTCGTGGTGCCCGCACACACCTTCGTCGCAACGTGGCTTGCGGTCACGCAGTGTGGGGCGATCCCGGTTCCAGTTGACGTGCGAGCCGATACCTGCCAACTCGACCCATCACGGCTCGAGGCGACCATCACTCCTCGCTGCCGAGCGATCGTGCCGGTGCACCTCTATGGAATCCCTGCGGACCTCGATGCCATCCTTGCGGAAGCTTCGGCCCGGGGCATCGCCGTCGTCGAGGATGCGGCGCAGGCGCACGGCACGACCTACCGCGGCCGGCGGATTGGCGCTCACGGCGATGTCGCGACCTGGAGCTTCTATCCGGGCAAGAACCTCGGTGCCTTCGGCGACGCCGGTGCCGTGACGACCGACGATCCGGGCCTCGCCGCCCGGCTCCGCCGGCTCCGCAACTACGGCTCGTCGGTGCGATACGTGCACGAGGAGCGCGGCTTCAACAGCCGAATGGATCCGCTGCAGGCGGCCATCATCCGCGTGAAGCTCGCGCACCTCGACGCGTGGAATGCGCGCCGACGCGAGATCGCCGCGCGGTACCTGCAGGAGTTGGCCGGCGCCGACCTCGTGCTTCCCACCGTCCCCGAGTGGGCCGAGTCGTCGTGGCACCTCTTCCCGGTGCGGCATCCGCGGCGCGACGCGTTCCGCGATGCGCTCACCGCCGCCGGCGTCGAGACGCTGATCCACTATCCGATCCCGCCGCACCTCCAGCACGCCTACGCGGATCTCGGTTTCGCACGCGGCGCCTTCCCGGTCGCCGAAGAGGTCGCCGACACGGTCCTCAGCCTCCCCATCGGGCCGGCAATGACCCATTCGCAGGTCGACGCTGTGGTTGCGGCAGTGCGGCAGGCGCTGGGTGCGATGGAGCTCGTCGCGTGAGCGGTGCGGGCGGCGCCGAGGTCGCACTGCGACCGGCGACGGAGGGTGACCTGCTCGGCATGGCGAAGGTGCACCGCGCCGCGTACGGCGCCGGTCACTTCCTGGCTCTTCTCCCCGAATCGGCGCTCGTCGAGTACTACCGCCTCTTCCTCGGCGGAGGGTCCCGCATCCTCGTAGCCGAGCACGTGACGGCCGGCGCTACGCCGACCCTCGCGGGGTTCGCCGTGTACGGCACCGGCATCGAGCCACGCATCGCGCAGTTCAAGCGCGCCCAGCGGTCCACGATCCTCCGCACCGCGCTCGCGAACCCGATGGTGGCCGGGCGCAAGGTCGCACTCGGCGTGCTCATGGGCCGCGAGCACGTGCCTCATCGGCCCGCGTCGTGGCTGCTCCTCTCCATCGCCGTTGCCGGCGCTGGGCGCGGCGTGGGTTCGCGCCTGCTGCGGGCCATGCTGCGTGACGCCACGGAAGTCGGCGAGTCGACGCTCGGCCTGTACGTGCGGCACTCGAACGTGGTGGCCGTCAACGCTTACCTGCGGGCAGGGTTCCGCATCGTCGCGTCGATGTCCGACCAGTACTACATGGAGGTCTCCTTGCCCTCGTCCACGCCGGCCGACATGTCCTGATGTCCGCACTCGAACACACCTTCCTGGCCTTCGCCGCACCCGAGATCGGCGAGGACGAGATCGCCGAAGTCGTCGATTCGCTCCGGTCCGGCTGGGTGACGACGGGCCCGAAGGCGCGACGGTTTGAGGAGGATTTCACGGCGTACCTCGGTGGCGACGTCGAGAGCGTCGCAGTCAACTCCGCGACGGCGGGACTGCATCTCGCCCTCGAGGCGCTAGGCGTCGGGCCGGGTGACGAGGTGATCACCACCACGCATACGTTCACCGCGACGGCCGAGGTCGTGCGGTACATGGGTGCGACGCCAGTCTTCGTGGACGTGAAGCCGGACACGCTCTGCATCGACGTCAATGCGGTTCGCGCGGCCGTGACGTCGAGCACGAAGGTGATCATGCCTGTCCACTATGCCGGGCTCGCCGCCGACATGACGGCGCTGCTCGCCATCGCGAAGGAGCGTGGCATCGCGGTCGTCGAGGACGCGGCGCACGCGTTCCCGGCCACGCACCGGGGGCGGCTCGTCGGCACCCTCGAGAGCGACGTCACCGTCTTCAGCTTCTACGCCAACAAGACGATCACGACCGGCGAAGGCGGTATGCTCGTGACTCGCCGCCCGGAGATCGCGCAGCGTGCGCGGACGATGCGCCTCCACGGCATCAATCGCGACGCCTTCGACCGCTTCACTGCGAAAGTACCGAGCTGGTACTACGAGGTGGTGGCGCCGGGCTTCAAGTACAACCTGACCGACATCGCCGCCGCGCTCGGAATCCATCAGCTACGCAAAGCGGAGGCGTTCCGGCAGCGCCGTGAGAACATCGCGAGTGCCTTCAACTCTGCATTCGCCGATCTGCCACTGTGCCTTCCAGCGGTCGCGTCCGGTGGTGACTTGCATTCGTGGCACCTCTATGTCGTCAGGCTTGGCGACGTGGAGGTCGCCCGCGACGAGTTCATCGAGCGCCTATACGCGCGAGGCGTCGGGTGCAGCGTCCACTATATCCCTCTTCACCTTCATCCCTACTGGCGAGATACCTTTGACCTGAGAGCAGAGATGTTTCCCGAAAGTCAAGCAGCGTTCGAACGCATGGTCTCTCTGCCGATCTATAGCAAGATGACCGACGGCGACGTGCAGCGCGTGATCAACGCGGTAGTCGAATCGCTAGCCTGATGGCCAAGAGGGCCCTGGACGTCATCGTTTCTGCCATCGGCCTCGTGTTGCTCGCCCCGCTTCTTGCAAGCGTCGCCGTGTTGATCCGAATCGGTTCCCCTGGGCCGATCTTCTTCCGCCAGGAGCGCGTGGGTCAGCACGGCCGCCGCTTCCGCATTCATAAGTTCCGGACGATGTACGACGCGCGGACTGAGGCGGGGCGGTCGATCACCGTGGGAGCTGATCCCCGTATTACACAGATTGGTGCGTTCCTTCGACGCTACAAGCTTGATGAGCTGCCACAGCTCATCGACGTGCTCCGCGGGGACCTTAGCCTCGTTGGGCCGCGTCCTGAAGTGCCGGCGTATGTGGAGTGCTACTCCGACGCCGATCGAGCGGTGGTGCTTTCGGTGCGACCGGGAATCACGGATCGCGCCTCTATCGAGTTCAGCAACGAGAGCGAACTGCTGGCGACCGCCAAAGACCCACACAGCTTCTATGTAAACGAGGTTTTGCCGGTGAAGCTTCGCTACTACCGCGAATACGTAGCATCGCGCAGTATGCTGGGTGATCTCCGAATAATCCGGGATACCTTCGGCAAGGTCTTCTTCGCGAGGTCAAGAGCAACAGGTAGGGGCCTCTAATGCTGCTGCGCTGATGCCCGCCTTGCCCACTGGGTAACGCACTGAAGGTGTCGCGACGACGATGCTCATGTCGGGGAAGGAGAATATTGGCCGCCTCTGTTCAGGCCGTCTCGTGCTGACCCACCGGGTCAGGCCCCTGGCAAATGGAAGGCAAGCGCTTTGCACGGAACCGAGGCACTCTTCAGGCACTGTCGTGTCTGAAGGCACGAAAGGCAGAAGGCACAAGATGCAGACGAGTTCGTTACGTGACGCCCTCTTTGACTCACGCGAAAGCAAGCAACATATGTTTCTTTTCGACGCAAGCGAGCTTCCTAAGCACTGATAAGCTCGTAAATTACGTAGGCTTAAGGTTCTGAGATCCGCCGCTAGCCCCGTCATGAAAAGCTTTCGCAACCGATTCCTGATCGTAATCGACGCAGTGTTGCTCACGGCCCTGCCAACCGTGATGTACGCGCTGCGTTTCGAAAGCTTCAACCTGCAGCCGGATGACGCGCGGACCGCGGCGGTCTTCACGCTGGTCATGGTGCCGGTTGAACTCGGGATCCTACTGTTGTTTGGGCTATACCGTCGTTTGTGGCGGTACGCGAGCGTGTGGGAACTGGAGCTGATTTTCGCCGCTGGGGTGGTCGCAGCCGCGGCCGCGTGGGCCATCGGGGCCGTCCTGCTGCCGTGGTCCGGAATAACGCCAGTGCGCGTGCCGCTGTCAGTGCTCGCGATGTACTCGGCATTCAGCATCGCGGTCGTTGCCACGCCTCGCCTGTTGCTGCGCGTGACGGGCCGGCGATTCCCGGCGCGGCGTGCGAGTGATTCCGACCGGCGGGTGATCATCGCTGGCGCCGGTGCGGCCGGTGAGATGGTCGTCAAGGAGATTCAGTCGAACCCGCAACTCGGGCTCACGGCCGTGGGATTCGTTGACGACGATCACTCCAAGGTCGGGCTGCGCCTGGTGAACCTGCCGATTCTTGGCACGCTGGAGAACATCCGGGAGCTGGCCGAGCGTGAGCGCGTGGCGGAGTTGATCATCGCGATGCCGCGGGCGTCGGGGACGGTGGTGCGTGACGTCGTCCGCGCGGCATACGAAGCGGGCTTGCGCACGCGAACGGTGCCGGGCCTCTTCGAGATTCTCTCTGGCCGTGTGAGCGTCGGTGCCCTTCGCGAAGTGCGCATCGAGGACCTGCTGCGCCGTGATCCGGTCCAGACCGACCTCGAAGCCGTGCGCCGCCTTGCGGAAGGCAAGACGGTTCTCGTGACGGGCGCGGGCGGCTCCATCGGCAGTGAACTCTGCCGGCAGCTCGTGGCACTGAAACCCAAAGAGCTCGTCCTGCTGGGCCACGGCGAGAATCCAATCTTCGAAATCCTGCATGAGCTTGTCGCCGATCCTCCAGCCGTCGCACTGACCCCGGTGATTGCCGATGTGCGTGACAGACATCGGGTGAAGCGCGTGCTGGAAGCGCACAGGCCCTACGCGGTCTTTCACGCCGCGGCGCACAAGCATGTTCCGCTGATGGAAGAGAACGTCAGCGAAGCGATCACGAACAACGTGATGGGCACCCGGAATCTTGTCGACGCCGCGATTTCCTGTGGCGTCCAGCACTTTGTGCTGATTTCCACCGACAAGGCCGTCCGCCCCACGAACGTGATGGGCGCCACGAAGCGAATCGCGGAGGCCGTTGTCCAGAACGCTGCGCACGCCCACAACAGGCATTTCGTTTCAGTCCGGTTCGGCAACGTGCTGGGAAGCAACGGCAGCGTGGTGCCGACCTTCCTCCGCCAGATCCAGCACGGCGGTCCGGTCACCGTCACGCATCCTGAAATGCGTCGGTACTTCATGACCATTCCTGAAGCCGTCCAGCTCGTGCTTCAGGCTGGCGCACAGGGAATGGGCGGCGAACTCTTCATGCTCGACATGGGCGAACCGGTGAAGATCGTCGATCTCGCCCGGGACATGATCCGCCTGTCCGGTCTCGAAGAAGGCAGTGACATCGAGATCAAGTTCAGCGGCATCCGGCCCGGCGAGAAGCTGTACGAAGAGATGTTCTTTAACGACGAGATTGCAGAGCCCACGGAGCACCCGAAGGTCCTGCGGGCGCGCAACGGAAAACGCGATCACTGCAGCGACCTCGAAATTGCGGCGCTGATCGACTCCGCGCTCGGCGAGACGTCGGAAGAGCAGTTGCGGCAAACCCTGAAGGCGCTCGTGCCGGATTACGTCAACGGCAACGGGACTCCCCAGAACGGTCTTCCCTCGCTGACGGATCCCCCGACACCGACCCGACGCAGCCAGCCTTCCGGCGAGCGCCGTCGGGTGTCAGCGCCGCCCGTCCTGCACGCCGCGCCGCGGCAGGAAGACTCGATTTAGCCAGCGGTACCGGTG
The DNA here is from genome assembly GCA_035626995.1 of Gemmatimonadaceae bacterium. Lineage (GTDB taxonomy): Bacteria > Gemmatimonadota > Gemmatimonadetes > Gemmatimonadales > Gemmatimonadaceae > DASPMP01. The sequence continues at coordinate 76,469 of DASPMP010000019.1, read as the reverse complement.
ATGGAATCGATGTACTCCATCACGTCGAGCGTTGGCTTCCAGCCCAGCGCGCGCGCCTTCCGAACGTCATTCTTCGCCTCGGCGCGCCCGGGATACCCAGCGATCAGCTTCACCTTGCCGCCAAACGCCTTCGCGATCTCGAGCACTGAATACGTCTTGGTCTGCCCCAAGGCATAACCATCTCCGTTGCCCCTCGCGCCAACGAGGACAATGCCTCTCGCCAGGTCCTTCACATACGTGAAGGCTCGCCGCTGGGTACCGGGTCGCACCACCGTCAACGGCTCCCCGCGCCTGAACTGCTGCTCGAACTTCGCGATCACCGTCGCGTACTTGCCATCCCCGCACTCCCGCGGACCGAAGCCGTTATAGAAGTAGCAGATGGCATACGGCAGCTTGTACCACCGACCGTAGTCGTTGATCAGGTCCACGTTCAGCGCCTTGGTGAACGAGTATGGGTTCTGATGCCGGCCATCGCCTTCCACGGCGAACTTCGTGCTCGACGCCGCGTAGACGAGCTTCTTCACCTTCCGCGCCCGGCAGTACTCGGCCACCGCAAATGTTCCGGTGACATTCATGTCGTACACCTGCTTCACGTCATCGAACGACGGCGCGATCCGGGCATACTCGCCGAGGTGGTACACGATGTCAGGCGTCTCTGGCACGAGACGGTCGATGTCTTTCGTGTGTCCCTCACGATACTCCGCACCGGCAATGTGATTCTCGACTGACCCATTGAAGTAGTTGTCGAGCGAAATGACCCGATTTCGCTCGTTTGCAACGAGCAACTCGATGACGTGCGAGCCGACATGGCCGGCCCCGCCGGTGACCAGAATCGTGCGCTGTGCCATGCACGGTATGTTACACGGAGTCGTGTGCTGGTCCAACGAGTGGGCGCCCCACGACGTAAGAGCCGGTGAGATCCCAATGGGCGCGACGATGCGCATCGTAACCGGAAGTCTGATACCGCTATTGCTGGCCAGCACCCTGTACTCTCAGGAGCCTGCAATGCCGCCGAGTGCATTGATGACCGGCGGCTTTGTCGTCCCCGGAAGCCAGGGAGAGCGGCCTGAGACGCCGGTTATCCGCATGCGCGCGCGGATCAGGTCATACGACGGGCGGGTGCTGGTCTCACGCGGTACCCCTAGCGCGGCCCTGGCCTGGCTGTCCGACTCGGTCGCTGCGCGCCGCGACACGCTGGCGACCACCGTCTTCGACGTCGCCGTGGTCGGCCGATCCCTTCGCATCACGAACGCCAAGGGCGAATGTCTGATGCTGACACCCAACGAATCTTCCATCCCCCTAGCGTTCGGCAGCTGCGACCGGGAACCGCTCTGGACGCATCCAGCCGCCAATGACGCCATCACGGCCGGGGAATCGGGTTTCTGGATACTGTCGCGATTCGGCGTGGTCGGCCCTTCGATCGTCAGCCCCCTCCTGATGCCGCGGTCGAACCTCAAGGTCTGGTTCCGGCTCGAACCGCTCTTCTAGACCGGCCAGCGTTGCCATAAGTCGTTCTGGCGCGTCTCCTTAACGCGCCATGGCACCTCCAGATTCGCTCCCCCTGAATGGGGCTACCATCCTCGTCACCGGAGGCGCGGGCTTCGTCGGCGGAGCGCTCGCCACTGGCCTGAAAACCGCCTGCCCGGACGCCCACGTCATCGCCCTCGATAACCTCAAGCGCGCCGGCAGCGAGCTGCGTCGCTCCTCGTTGAAGGATGCCGGCGTCGAGTTCGTCCATGGCGACATCCGCAATCCGGACGACCTCCACCTCGCCGGTCGCCCGATCGACGTCATCCTGGAATGCTCCGCCGAGCCTTCGGTGCTCGCGGGGATGGACGGCTCGCCACGCTACGTCCTCGACACCAACCTGGGCGGCACGATCAACTGCCTGGAGCTCGCGCGGCAGCGCAAGTCGCGCGTCGTCTTCCTCAGCACGAGCCGGGTCTACCCCACGGCCACCTGCAACGCGCTGACGTTCGCCGAGAACGGGACGCGGTTCGAGCTCACGCCGAAGCAGCAGGTTCAGGGTGCGTCCGCGAAGGGGATCTCGGAAGAGTTCCCGCTGGACGGCGCGCGGACGCTGTACGGCTACACCAAACTCGCGTCGGAAATGCTGCTGCAGGAGTACGCGGCCGCGTATGGCCTGGAGCATTCGACGATCCGCTTCGGCGTCATCAGCGGCCCCGGGCAGATGGGCAAGGTAGAGCAGGGAGTGTTCGCGCTCTGGATGGCGCGGCACCTGTGGGGCCACGCACTCACGTACAAGGGCTGGGGCGGCACCGGCAAGCAGGTGCGCGACGTGGTGCATATCGACGACGCCCGCGACCTGGTGTTCGCCATCCTGGGCAACTGGGAAAAGGCCAGGGGACGCACGCTCAACGCCGGCGGTGGTCGCGCGATCAGCGCCTCGCTGCTCGAAGCCACGGCGGCGTGCCGCGAGATCACGGGTCGGACACTGAAGTTCGCGTCAGTGGCGGACACGCATCCGACCGACATCCGGATCTACCTCACGGACAACTCCGCCGTCGAGAAGAGCCTCGGCTGGACACCCCGCCGGAGCGTTCGACAGCTGTTCGCGGATCTGCACGATTGGATGGTGGTAGACGAAGCCCGGCTGCGACCGATTCTCGCCTAGTACGCCACTATGTCCAGGGATGAAATGGAATTCAGGAATGCAGGAATCAAGGAATCAATTCATTTGATTCCTGCATTCACGCATTCCTTGTCATTCCTGAACTGTGAAGCCATGAAAGGCGACGAAAGATGTCGGTAGCCATAATCACGGGCTCCTGCGGCCTGGTCGGCTCGGAAGCGGCGCGCTTCTACCACCACAAAGGTCTGGACGTCGTCGGCATCGACAACGACATGCGCGCCTACTTCTTCGGCAAGGAAGCCAGCACCGGCTGGCAGCGCGAAGCGCTCCAGAAGGAGCTGCCGCGCTACACGCACGTCCAGGCGGACATCCGCGACGAAGCCGCGGTGCATTCGCTGCTCCAGAAATACGGCCGAGACATCGCGCTCATCGTGCACACGGCCGCTCAGCCGTCGCATGACTGGGCGGCGAAGGAGCCGCTGACGGACTTTGGCGTCAACGGCACCGGCACGCTCGTGATGCTCGAAGGGCTGCGACGGTACGCCGCCGATGCCCCGTTCATCTTCACGTCCACTAATAAAGTCTACGGCGACACGCCCAACCGGCTGCCGCTTGTCGAGCGGCAGACACGGTGGGAGGTCGCGTCAGAGCATCCGTACTACGTGGGAATTGACGAGGAGATGAGTCTCGATCACTCCACGCACTCGGTGTTCGGCGCATCCAAGGTCGCGGCGGACGTTCTCGTCCAGGAGTACGGCCGGTATTTCGGGCTGAAAACAGGGACATTCCGCGGCGGATGCCTCACCGGCCCGAATCACTCCGGCACCATGCTCCACGGGTTCCTCGCCTACCTGGCGAAGTGTGCCGTGACCGGCCGGGAATACACGGTCTTCGGGTACAAGGCGAAGCAGGTGCGCGATAACATCCATTCGGCAGATCTCATCGCCGCGTTCGACGCGTTCTTCGAGAGCCCACGCGCCGGCGAGGTCTACAACATGGGTGGTGGACGCGACAGCAACATCTCCATGCTCGAGGCGATCACCACCTGCGAGCGCGTCACCGGGCAGCCGATGAAATGGTCGTACAAGGACGAGGCGCGCATCGGTGATCACATGTGGTACATCACGGACTTCGCCAAATTCCAGATGCACTATCCGCAGTGGAAGATCACCTACGACTGCGATCGCATCCTCACTGAAATCATCGGGGAGAACCGGGACCGGTGGCTGACAGCCTGACGACGTCGCCACCCCAGGTGCCGGTGGCAGCCGGTCCAGACGCCGCGACCGCGGTGCGCTGGGCGGGGAAGCTCACGGTGCTGATCCCGGCGCACAACGAAGAGGCGGGGATCGCGCGCACCATCCACGCGATCTACGGCACGTTGCGTGGTGAGTCGGTGCCGCACGAGATTCTCGTCGTGCTGGATCACTGCACCGACAACACCGCGGCCGTGCTGAACGCCATGCGATCGGACGTTCCGGTGCTGCGAACTGTCGTGAATCGCGGCGCCGGCGGCTTCGGCCTGGCCGTGCGTCGCGGCCTGGACTCGATGCAGGGGGACGCGGTCGCGATCGTGATGGCGGATGCCTCCGACGATCCGCGCGACATCGTGCAGTACTATCGCAAGCTCGAGGAAGGCTACGACTGCGTCTTCGGCTCGCGCTTCGCCGCGGGGGCGTCAGTGCGGAATTATCCACCCCTCAAGCTGTGGCTGAACCGGATGGGGAACCAGGCGATCCGGCTGCTGTTCCGCACGGGCTACAACGACACGACGAATGCCTTCAAGTGCTATCGTCGAGAGGTGGTCGAAGGGCTGCGTCCCTTCCTGTCCAACCACTTCAACCTCACCGTGGAGCTGCCGCTCAAGGCCATGGTGCGGGGTTACACCTGGACGGTAGTGCCGACGAACTGGCTGGGGCGCGCGACAGGCGAATCGAAGTTCGTGATCAAGGAGATGGGGAGCCGGTACCTCTTCATCATCCTGTACTGTTTGATCGAGAAGTATTTCTCGCGCGGGGATTACGTGCGGCCGTCGAGCTCTCCCGAACCCGTGGTGAACTCGAAGGCGGAGAGGGCCTAGGCCTTACCCGGCAACGAGCGCCTGCACAGCAGCCGCAATCCCCGGCGCGCTCAGGCCGTGGGCGCCGCGCAGTGCGTCCTGAGTACCCGCAAGCGCTGATGGCGCGCCATCGAGGCGTATAGCACGAAAGCGGGGGCGTTCCACGCATTCGGCCAGCACTTCGGCGACTGCGCTCCCCAGCCCGCCGATGCCATGCTCCTCGACGGTCACGATCGCCCGGGTCTCCCTCGCAAGGCGCTCGATGAGGTCCCGATCGATGGGCTGGACTGTCGGCATGCTGATCACGCGCGCTTTCACCCCGTGCTGTCCCAGCTCGTCCGCCGCCCGCAGGACAGTGCCGAGCATCCCGCCGGTCGAGATCATTGCGACGTCGCCCTCCGGTCGCACGACGATCCCCTTGCCGATGGCGAATGCCGGGGTCGCGGTGTGCAGTACCGGCTCGCCGGCCTTTCCAAGACGGATGTAGCAGGGTCCCTGGTGCTGCACCGCGGCGCGGGTCACGAGTTGCGTCTCCACAGGATCCGCTGGCGCGAACACGACCATGTTCGGCAGCGAACGCATCACCGCCAGGTCCTCCACGGCGTGATGGCTGTAGCCGGCAGACCCGTATGCCAGCCCCCCGCCAACAGCGACGACCTTCACGTTCAGGTTGTGGTAGCAGACGTCGTTGCGCACCTGCTCGAGGCAGCGAAATACCGGAAAGTTCGCGATCGAATACGTGAACGTCGTCTTCCCGGCGAGCGCCAGACCGGCTGCGATCCCCGTCATGTTCTGTTCGGCGACACCGGCATTGAGATAGCGCTGTGGGTATTTCTCGGAAAACGCCTCGAGGACTGAATAGCCAAGATCGCCCGCCACGAGCCAGACATTGTCGTTCTCCGCGGCGACCTCGATCAGCGTCCGTATGAATGTGGTTCTCATGACGGCACCAGCGCTGCACGACGCGGCTGGCTAGCCGTCATGCGTCACCCAGCTCAACGAGCGCTGAGCGCAACTGATCTGTACTCGGAGACCGATAATGCCAGGCGAGATCGTTCTCCATGAAGGAGACGCCTTTGCCTTTGACCGTATGCGCGAGGACGACGACAGGTATGCCGGCTCGCGACGGCTTCCGCAGCGCGCGCGCGATCGCTGTGTGATCGTGCCCTTCGATCTCGCGGACTTCCCACCCGAACGCGCTCCACTTGTCCACGAGAGGCTCGAGCCCCAGCACTTCCTCGACCCGGCCGAAGCTCTGGATCTTGTTGTAGTCCACGAGCACGAACAGGTTGTCGAGCTTGTGATGCGGGGCGAAGAGGATGGCTTCCCAATTGGAGCCTTCATCCAGCTCGCCATCGCTGAGCTGCACGAAGACGCGATTCTTCCTGCCGTCGCGCTTCGCGGCAAGCGCGATTCCGCAGCCGACGGGCAGCGCGTGGCCGAGTGAGCCGGTGGAGAGCTCGACTCCCGGGACGTGATGACTGGCATGCCCGAGCAGCGGTGAACCTTCGTCTCCATAGCGATGCAGTTCTGTCACCGGAAAGAACCCGCGCTCCGCGAGCACCGCATACAGTGCGGCTGCGCCATGCCCCTTGCTCAACAGGAACCAGTCGCGCTCGGCCCAGGTGGGATTGTTCGCATCGTGCTTCAACACCTTGGCGTACAGCACCGCGAGGAGATCGGCCATGCTGAGGCAGGTGCCGATGTGCGACGAGCCGGCGTGCGAGCACATGCGCAGGGCGTGTCCGCGGATTGCCCGCGCCAGGTGAACTGTGTCAGTCACGGCTGTCCTCCACACCCAGAGTTCATCGCGGGTCTCCGTGCGTGAACAGGAAGTTCGTGCTCGTGGTCTCGTCGTCGATACTCGCGATGGGCACGAGCTCATCATCACCGATCGCGAAGCACTGGTAGCCCACCTTGGCGAGCAGCGCGATCACATCATTGGGATGGTAGCCGTACACCTTGCTCCACTTTCGCAGCAGCTCGAGGAAGATCACGGGACGAAAGCGCGCGATGCTGTCCATGCCGCCGCGCAGCATGAGCAGCTCCGCACCCTCGATGTCGCACTTGAGCAGGTCCAGTCGCTTGATCCCTTTCTGCGCGATGAATTCGTCGAGGCGCACGATCTTCGCCGTCACCTTCTCGTTCTCCTGCTGCTCGAACAAGGGCTTCTGCGAGGCCGCGACGCTCCCTGTTACCTTCGGCAGGTAGAACTCCACCTGCTGCTCCGCGTCGCCGAGCCCAACGTTCGACAGGGTGGTGCAGCTCTGGAGCGCGTTGAGGCGCACATTGTACTGCAGGGTCGCGAAGGTCCGCGGGATGGGCTCGAAGGCGTACAGGTGTCCGCCACGCCGCGCGATGGCTCGGGCGATGTTGATCGTATACCAGCCGACGTTTGCGCCGACGTCGAACACGATCTGCGCCTGACGCGCGGCGTCCAGCAGCACCTGCAGCTCGCGGCTCTCGTACTCGCCGTGATTGAGCAGCATGTTCGGCGCGGTGCGCATGTCCTCGATGTCCCAGCGCATGCGGATGCCGTCACGCAGCTCGACGATCAGGTCATCATCCACGCGGCGAATGCCCTTGACCGCGCCGTTCGACGGGAGCGACGAATGCTCGCGCGTGCGGCGGTACTCTTCCTGCGCCCTGAGCCAGAACTCGTCGCGAGGCAGCTCGCCCCGCTCGTAGGCGCCCCGCAGCTTGGCGACATTCATGAGGCAGCCACCGCGAGGCGGGACCGATGCCAGTGGATGGTGCGCTGCAAGCCATCCTCGAGACTCACCATCGGGACCACGCCCAGCCGATCGCGGATCTTCGCCAGGTCGGGTCGCACGCGATCGGGCGCGCCAGCGAGATGCGCGGCGCGGGTGTCCGCACCGACGCGAACCGGCTCTGTGCGGCCGAAAATCCGGGACACGATGGACGCCAGCTCCTTCATCGACGTCTCGGGATTGTCTGCGCCCACGTTGAATGCTTCTCCATCTTCATTGCTGAGCAGCACCTTCAGGAATGCGAATGCGGCGTCGGAGATGTAGCCATAGGTCCGTGTCGCCATACCGTTTGACTTGAGCTCGAAGGGGAGCCCCTCGATGCCCATCCGGATGAGCTCTGCGACAATGCGGCCGTCATTGAGTCGCAGCCCCGGTCCCTGGATGTGGAACGGCCGCACGATCTTCACGGGCGTGCGATGCTGCTCCCACGACGCGGCGCAGAGGGCCTCGCCGAAGCGCTTTCCCTCCACGTAGCAGGCGCGGCCGCCGAGCCATTGCGTGGCGCCAACGTACGTCTCAGGCGTCGGGATGTTGGCTGCATCGGGGCTGCCATACACCTCACTCGTGCTGAAATACAAAACGCTTTCGGCGGCGTCACGCTTCGCCAACTCCAGCACGTGGCGAGTGCCTGGCCCATTGACCTCAAGCGTCCCGACCGGGTCTGCACGGTACGCGGTAGGCGACGCAGGCGACGCGGCATGAACGTAGAAGTGCACCCGTTCCTCCACTTCAAACGGCATCGCGGCGTCCGCGAGAATGAACTGCACGTCCTTGCGGCCGCGCAGATGACGGAGACGGAATTCGTTCGAATCCGGTGAGCGGACGACGGCAAGGATCTCGACAGGCTTCGCCAGGCGCTTCGTGTCGTTGAGATGCGCCAGCACATCCACGAGATACGCCGGAAGCATCCCGGCGGCGCCGGTGATCAAAACCGTCTTCCCGGCAAACCGCTGCACGTCGTCGCCCAGCCGCTCGGCGATGGACTGGCAGTCATCGCGAACGACATCGAGGGGATTCGCGCCGAGCTCGGAGACGTGCGTCACGCGGCGGAGTGAGCAAGTGCGACGGCCTCGTGAATGCTCTGGCTCACGAACGCGAGCATCTCTTCGGTGAGGCCAGGGTAGACGCCGATCCAGAAGACGTTGTTCATGACAAAGTCCGAATTCTTGAGCGTGCCAACCACGCGATGCTCGACGTTCCTGTACGCCGGCTGCCGCACGAGATTGCCGCCGAAGAGCAGGCGAGTCGCGATCATGCGGCTCTCGAGGTGGCGAATGATCGCCTTCCGTGTCACGCCCGCGCCCGGACGAATGGCCAACGGAAAGCCGAACCAGCTTGGCTCACTGTTTGGCGTCGCGCGCGGCAGAATGAGCACGTCGTCCAGGTCGCCCAGCGCGTTGTGCAGGTATTCGAAATTCCGGCGGCGCGCATCGATGAAATCCGGAAGCTTCTCCAGCTGCGAGACGCCAATGGCAGCCTGCATATCGGTGAGCTTCAGGTTGTAGCCGATGTGCGAGTAGATGTACTTGTGATCGTACCCGTGCGGGAGATCGCCGAGCTGCCAGTCAAAGCGCTTCCCGCAGGTGTTGTCCTTCCCCGGATCGCACCAGCAATCGCGTCCCCAGTCGCGGATGGACTCGACGATGCGCTTCATGGACGGCGTGTTCGTGAGCACCGCGCCCCCTTCACCCATCGTGATATGGTGCGCGGGATAGAAGCTGACGGTCGCGAGATCCCCGAAGGTGCCGACGGATTTGCCGTCGTACTTCGCGCCGACCGCGTCGCAGCAATCCTCGATGAGCCACAAGTCGTGCGCTTTCGCGAACTCGGTGATCGCACGGAGGTCGAACGGATTGCCGAGGGTGTGCGCGACCATGATCGCCCGGGTCTTCTTCGAGAGGGCGCGCTCGAGCTGGGTGACGTCCGGGCCGTAGGTCGCAAGCTCGACGTCGATGAAGACAGGGACCATCCGGTTCTGGATGATCGGGTTCACGGTCGTTGGGAATCCCGCGGCGACCGTGATGACTTCGTCACCCGCCTGCAGCTCGTCGCCCTCGAGCAACGGCGACGTCAGCGTGGAGAATGCGCAGAGATTCGCCGACGACCCGGAATTCACGAGCATCGCGTGACGAATGCCGAAGAACCGCGCGAACTTGCGCTCGAAATCGGCAGCGAAGCGTCCGGTGGTGAGCCAGCCGTCAAGCACCGCCTCCGTCATCATCTGGAAGTCGCGGGCATCGAGCACCTTCCCGCTCACCGGGATCGGCGTCTCGCCGGGCACGAACTCGCCCTTCTGGAAAGCCGCCCCATGATACTCGGCGACGAGCTTCAGGACCGCTTTGCGCAGTTCCTGGGGGGATCGCGTGGTCACCTTTCCACCCCACGCAAGCTCCACCGACGAAGGGACTGATTGAATGAGTTCCCTTTTCGCATGAACGTCTGTGCCTGTTCAGCCAAAGAAATCACGGTACCACGCGATGGTGCGGTCGAGTCCCTGGTCGAGATTGAACAGGGGCGTCCACGCGAGCTCCTGCTTCGCCTTGTCCGCCGACAGGTACTGGTGCCTGATCTCGTTCACGGCGTCGTTGCGGATGTCGAGCTCGAGCTTCGAGTCCATCCGCTGAAGGATCCGGTTCGCAAGATCCCGCACCGGTATCTGGATCTCATTCGAGAAATTGTACGCCTGTCCGCGAACCGTGGGGTTCGACGACATCTTCTCCGCGAGCAGCATGTAGGCCGCCGCACCGTCCTCGACGTAGAAATAATCGCGGATGTAGGTGCCGTCAGAGCGGATGACCGGGCGCTGGTTGCGCAGCACCGAGCGGATGGTCCCCGGTACAATGCGATTCCAGTTCAGGTCGCCGCCACCGTAGAAATTGCCACAGCGCGTGATTGCAACGGGCAGCCCGTAGACCGACGCATACGACTGCGCGATGAGATCAGAGCAGCTCTTGCTGACGTCGTAGGGATTGCGTCCCTGCAGCGGCGCGTCTTCACGGTACGGAAGGTTCTCCTGGTCGCCGTACGCTTTGTCCGACGATGCGATCACCACCTGCTTCACCAGCGGACTCCGCCGGCACGCCTCGAGGAGTGCCCAGGTTCCCTGGATGTTCGACTCGAAGGTCGACACCGGATTTCTGTTCGCGATCCCCACGATGGTCTGCGCGGCGAGATGTATGACCGTGTCCACTTCGTACTCGCCGATCGCGCGCTCCAGTACCCGCTGGCTGCGCACGTCGCCACGAACAACGTTGACCTTCTCGAGCGTTCCCGTGCGCACGAGCTCACTCTGCGGCACCCAGTCGCGCACGAGACACACGACCGATGCGCCGTGCTCCACCAGTCGCTTGACAAGCCAGCTGCCGACGAGGCCCGTGCCGCCTGTGACGAGGGTTGGGCGGTCGGTCCAGAAATTGGCCTCGGCTTTGAGCCTCGGCCTCGGCTCTCGGCCCTCGGCTCTCGGCTTCACTTCCAGACCTTCCAAGGGGCGGTGCCGGTGTTCCACAGCTCGTTGAGCTGCAGGTATTCACGATAGGTGTCCATCGCAAAGAAAAATCCGTCGTGGCGATAGGCCATCAGCTGCTTCTCCTTCGCCAGCTGCTCCAGTGGCTCGCGCTCGAGAACGCAGTCGTCGCCGCCAAGATAGTCGTAGATCTTGCGGTCGAAGATGAAATATCCGGCGCTGGCCCAGCCATCCACCTGGGGTTTCTCCGAGAAGCGCTCGACGCCAGCGCGATCGTCGAGCTCGAGAATCCCGAAGCGCGACGTGGGACGCACGGTGGTCACGGTCGCGAGCTTGCCATGCTCCTTGTGGAAGGCCATGGCCTTGGCGATGTCGACGTCCACGAGACCGTCGCCGTATGTCACCATCACGAGATCGTCCTTGACGTAGCCGCGCGTGCGGGCGACGCGGCCTCCGGTTGCGGTATCCTGCCCGGTGTCCACGAGGGTGACGCGATAATCCTGCTCGCCATGCGGCTCGTGGTACTTGATCGCGTGGTGCTCGCCGAGGCTGATGGTGAAATCACTGTTCATCGCCTCGTAGTTCAGGAAGTACTCCTTGATCATCGCGCCCCGGTAGCCGAGGCAGAGGATGAATTCCTTGAACCCGAAGTGTGCGTAGAACTTCATGATGTGCCAGAGCACAGGGCGTCCGCCGACGTCGACGAGTGGCTTCGGCCGGAACTCGGTTTCCTCGCGCAGTCGTGTGCCCTGGCCACCGCACAGAATGACGACTTTCATTTTATCGGTTCTCGGCTCTCGGCCTTCAGCTCTCGGCTCTCGGCTGACAGCTAACGGTTTCGGCCTCGGCGCTCCGCCTCGGCCTCGGCGCTAAGTGCTTGGGCCTACAGTGAATCCAGCCCCCATAGGACGATTCAGAGGGCCGGGCGTCCCAGAGGGCAGGCGGGCTCCCCCGCCCGCATGACAACAGGGACGCAAGCGTTTCGTTCTGCATCGGCTAATCGTTATCTGAGGCAATGCGCCCACCGCTGACCGAGACGTGAAAAAGCTCATTACGATCATCATCCCTGCCCGGAACGAGGCGGGGAACATGGCGCGCGTCGAGGCCGAGGTGACGGCGCTGGCGGCGTCCCAGCCGGACGACTTCGAGTTCATCATCGTCGACAATGCGAGCACCGACGACACCGGCCGGCTCGCCGCCGAGCTCTGTCAGCGAGACAAGCGATGGAGATACATCCGGTTCAGCCGGAATTTCTCGGTCGAAGGCTCGATCACCGCCGGCTATGAGCACGCGAATGGTGACGCGATGGTTGTGCTGTATTCGGATCTGCAGGATCCCCCTGAAGTCATTCCGCGGTTCATCGAGAAATGGAAGCAGGGGTATGACGTGGTCTACGGCGTGCGCACCGTGCGCGCCGGAGACCCGAAGTGGCGCAACGCGGGCGCGTGGCTCGCGTATCGGATGATCGCGTGGCTCTCTGACGTCCCGATCCCGAAGGACACCGGCGATTTCCGGCTCATCAGCTCACGGGTCCGCGACGCCGTGCTGCGAATGGGTGAAGTGAACCGCTACATGCGCGGGATGATCGCCTGGGTCGGGTTCAAGCAGATCGGCGTGGAGTACGAGCGGCGTCCCCGTACGACCGGACGCAGCAACGCGCCGCTCGCGGACATCCTGCTGTTCACGTTCAACGCGATCACGAGCTTTTCCCTACGGCCACTGCGCCTGTTCACCCTTTTCGGGTTCATGGTGCTCGGCGTGTCGTTCCTGCTCGCGATCGTGTACGTGACGCTTTGGTTGCGCGGCTCACCACCGCCAGGTCTCACGACGCTGATCGTGCTGGTGCTCGCCGGGCTCGGCGTGAACAGCCTCGGCATCGGCATCCTCGGGGAATACATCGGGCGGACGTTCAGCGAGGCGAAGCGACGGCCGATCTATGTCATCGAGGAGTCGCTGAATTTGAAGTAGCTGGCAACGGGCTTGATGGCTTATCTGCTTGACGGCTTCTCAGCTTCTCAAAACATCGAGAAGCCTACCATCCGACAAGCCGACTAGCGGCGCCTAGCGCCTCACCGTCTCAGCAGCGCCAGATTCCTTTCGAGTCGCGTCACCGTGTGTGTCGGGAAAAAGACCTGCGCGAATCGCTCGACGTTCTTGTAGCCCGGGGGCAGGCTCGCGTCTGAAGCCAGCAGCAGGAATTGGGACGTGGTATCCAGCTCGGCCTGGGTTCGCACCGGTGGAAAGCGATAGACGCGATGGTGTAGCAGCGCGGCCTCGCGCTCGAACCGGAAGAATGCGTTCATCAGCCGCAGCGGGCCACGCACGTTGAAGGCGGCGTTGAGAGTGGAGTCCGGCAGCACCAGAAATGCCATCCGTTCGCGCCCTGACGGTTTTACGGCAGCGATGGGAAGCTGGACATGCCGCGCCTGGAAAACGATCGGAAGGTCGGTGCGGGAGACGGCAGCGTTCCACGAGCGCAAATCGGCGTCGAACACCCGCTGGTAACTCTGCATGCCGCCGGCAGCGCGACGGTAGTTGAGTGCGCCGAGGCTGAGCAAAAGGAGCGAGAACAGCACACCGGCGCGCGCGGGAAGCGCTTGAGTCGCGCAGGCGACGAGGGGCGCCCATGCCAGCAATGCAACCGTTGAATACCGGTCGAGGAGGCTGGGCTGCAGCACGACGGACACCATGTACATCGCGACGGGCATCAAGGCGAGCGACGCGAGTGCCACGATGCTGCGGTTCCATAGCGCCCTCGGCTCTCGGCCGTCCGGCCTCGGCTCCCGGCTCTCGGCTGTCAGCTCTCGGCCCTCGGCTGTCAGGTCTCGGCTGTCAGCTCTCGGCCGGAGTCGCTGAGCGAGCAGAATCAAAACGGCGAGCACGGGAACGAGCGCGACGTAAAACGTTCGCGTCATCTCCCATATCTGTCCTGAATTCGGGGCGGGGATCCAGGTCGGCGCCGTCACGGCGGCGCGTTGACCGAGCAGCACCGGAATGGTGAAAAGCAGGGCAATGATGCCTGCGGCGGCAGGGACGATTGCGCGGAGGCCGACACGCCATGTCCGCCAGTGCACCGTCATCACTGCGACGCACATGATCCCCAGGGAGATGACGCCAAACCAGTGAATGGTGCAGAGCAGGATCGCGAATACACCGACCAGCAGATCGCGTCCGCGCGATGGCTCCCGACCGATTGCGCATGCGAATCCTGCCGCGAACATGAGCCACAGCCCGTAGAACCGTGCCTCATACGTCATCTGGACGACCAGGAGGGTCGTCAGCACCGCGAGCGTTCCCGCGCTGGAAGCGATGACGCCAAAACGCCGGCGCAACGCCGCGAACAGGAACACATGCCCCAGCCACACGGCGACGAGGGGGACGAGATGCAGCACGACGGGCGAGAGCGATACCACCCTGCCGATTGACCACATGAGGAGGTGCATCAGGCCTGGCGCAGTATCGACGCCACCGGTAAGGTCGGACAGGACCAGCGCCGCGGTGGGGCGCTCTGCCACGATCAGCGTGTGGACTTCATCGAGCCAGAGCGGCCGAGTGAGCAGGATGTTCCACACGCTCACCGCGCAGCCCAGCAGCGCGAGCATGACACCAGCAACGATCAGCGTGTCACGCCGGGACGACAGTTGCGTGCTCAACGCGCCTGACGCTCGAGAATGGACACCAGGGGGCTCACGCGTCGCACGGAATGATTCGGCAGCAGACGCCTGGCCCATTGCTGCACGCTTCCGTACTGCGGCGGAAGACTCCCTGCGTCGGCGACGAGCGCGAAGGCGGGCGTGGTGTCCAGGGTCGCAAGCGCAACCGAGGGAGGAAAGCCGAACAGCCGTTCATGCTCCGCGGCAATCTCGCGCTCCAGATGCAGGTGTCGGCGGACGTAGGGGGCGTAGGGTCCATCGTACATGCCGGCTATCGCGGAATCGGGGACGGAGATGTACCGAGCTGGTGGTGGCGCGCCCGGTGTCGGAAGCGCGGCGTAGTACATCGGGTGAATTGCCTGGAGCACAACGGGCAAACGTGTGCCGCCCGCTTCACGGACCGCGGACTGCAACGCGGCAGCACGGCGGGCGAAGACCTGACGCACATCCGTTGCATCGGCGAAAGACAGGGCAGCGACGAACGAAAAAACCGTCACGAGCGCGACCCGGAAACGCACATCCAGCAGATGAATGGCGAGCGCGAAAATCGCCGGCCATCCCAACACCGTAACGACTGCATAACGCGGCAGCATCGACGGCTGCAGCAACAGCGACACCAGAATCAACACCAGCGGCATCAGAACGAGCGAGGTAAGCGCGGCGATACCGGGGTTGAGCGGATCAGGGTTCGCTTCAGCCGACGCCGATTCGCGCCATGGAACAGATGCGACGGCCGCAATCGCCACGATTACCATCGCTGCTGCCGGGAGGAAGAAGCGCAGCAGGACGGTCGTCTGGTCGAGGGTGATCTCGGGCACCCAAAGGATGCCTGACGCAGCGCGCCGTTGTGCCAGCACGAGCGGCGACAGGGCGATCAGCGCGATGATTCCGGCAGCGCTGGGAACGACGAGCCGAATGCGGTCCCGCAGCGCACCAGTCCGCGCCAACAACGCTCCGACCGCCATCAGGCCAAGTGAGAGGATGCCGAACCAGTGTACGGCGACGAGCAACACGGCCGCGAGCCCCTGTCGTACGCGTGCTCCACGCGTGTGCTGCGGTTGCCCCAGGGACCATGCGTAGAAGGCGGCCGCCGCGAGCCAACCCGCGTACATGCGGCCCTCGAAAGCCTGCTCGATGAACAGCGAATGTCCCACCATCACGAGCGTTGCGGCCGCAGCAGTCGCGATCTCGACGCGTCGGCGAAGCGTCGCATACACCAGCGCGATGGCGACGGTTGCGAGCAACGCTGACACGGACCGCAGTACGATGGGATCGAGTCCGCCACCACTCAATTGGCGTACGATCCAGACGAGAAGATGATATGCCGGCGGCGACCATTCGCCCCCTCGCGCGATGTGGCGCACAACATCGACCGGGGACGCATGCGCGGTTACCCAGGCCGTCGCCAGTTCATCCATCCACAACGGACGCGTCCACAGCACACCGCTGACGGACAGGAGCGCGATCGTGCCCCCGGCAAGTGCCATTACGAGATATGCGAGCTCCCGGCGGGACATCGACACCGCGACGCCAGCGCGTTCGTTCATGCGAAGCGCATCGGGCTTGCGACGCGCACGCGATCGAGTCGCGTCGTCGAATTACGGAGGAACGATCCTGTATACCGTGCCGTTCGACGACAGGATGTACAGCTCTCCGGCGGAATCCTCGCCGAAGGACATGACGTTGCCGAGGTCACCGACGTCCCATTCCCGCTGCTGCGTCGCCCGGCCGTCCGCGTAGCGGAAGCTGCGCAGAAACCCAGTGCAGAAATCGCTGTAGAAATAGTGTCCTCGGATTCCGGGAATGAAGCTCCCGCGATAGACGAACCCACCGGTGATGGAGCAACCCTCGGCGTGTGGATATTCGAGGACGGGAATATCGAGGCCGTTCATGTCACAGCTCTCGGCGTTGTAGCACCGGGTGCCTTCCATGATGACCCATCCGAAATTCACGGGAGACGCATTCGTGCGGACGACGTGAATTTCCTCCCACGCGTTCTGTCCGACGTCGGCCACGTAGAGCAAGCCCGTGCCGCGATCGATGGAGTAACGCCAGGGATTCCGGAGTCCCAGTCCCCAGATCTCCGTGCGCACCGCGGTACTCGTCGCGAAGGGATTATCGAGGGGAATCGCATATCCGTCGGCCGCGCCGACGCTGATACGGAGCATCTTTCCGAGCAGCGTGGTCGTCCGCTGTCCGTTTCCCTGCGGGTCGCCACCGCTGCCACCATCGCCAGTGCCAATCCACAGGTTGCCATCAGGACCGAAGAGGAGCATCCCGCCATTGTGATTCGAGAACGGCTGAGGAATTCCGAGGACATGTGATGCCGACGCCGCGTCCGCAGTCAACGCGGATGGCTGGGCGTGATATCGCTCGATCTTCGTATCGCCGTTGAGGTCCGTGTAGTTGACGTAGAAAAATCCGTTCGTGGCAAAGTCGGGGTGGAACGCGAAGCCGAGGAGTCCGCGCTCACCCCCCGCGCTGATCTTCGAGCTGATGTCGAGGAATGGCTCTTCCACAAGGGCGCCGTCGACAACGACCCGGATGCGGCCACCCTGCTCGGCGATGAAAACCCGTGCGTCCCCTGGCGGCGACGCGAGGAAAATGGGCGCGGAGAGGCCGTTGACGAACGGGGTGACACGAAGCGCAGACGGCAGCGGCGGATTGGGATCGCTGCAGCCCAGGAGGGCGGCAACGAGCAGCGGCGCACGAAGCTTCATGATGACCTTCCCGCGAGACCTGTGAAAATCAGCGAGCGCGGTCGCCGCGTACGAGTTGCAGGAGCTCCCCGAATGTGGCCACCTCACCCGCCGCCTGTTGCACGACCTGTGCTCGCTTGTGAAAACCCGTGAATGCCACAAACCGGTCAACGGCGTCCTTCATTGCCACGTCGGTGGACCCGTCGCCCACCGCGAGTATGGGGCGCGGAAGTGACAGGGAGCGAACGACTTCACGCTTTCCCATCTGCGTCGCGAGCAGGGAGGCGTGGTCGAAACCCGCGAAAGCTCCCGACGGGTCGAAGTGGAGATCGACGGCTTGGACGGGCACACCGAGCTCGCGCGCTAACGGTGCGATGGCCTGGCGGATCCCTCCGCTGACGAGCACGACCTGCGTTCGCTGCCCGATGAGTTGACGGATGGCATCGGCAGCGCCTGGGGCAATCGTCTGGCGATAGATGCGTGCGAGCGCTTCGATGTCATCGCGGTTGGGCCTGATGAGCGCGAGCCGCTCGCCATAGACGGCGTCGAGAGTGATCTCGCCATCCATCGCACGGTCCGTCAGCGCGCGCGTGCGTTCGGCAATGTCGCCACCGCGCTGTTGCGCGAGCCAGTCGATGCCTTCCACGCCGCAGAGCGTTGAATCCACGTCGAGAACAACGGAGGCGAACTTCACAGGATGTTCCCCGGCGCAAGAAGGTCGCGCGGATCGAGCTCGCGCTTCACCGCGCGCATGACCCCGAGCTGCGTGAGGCTCGCCTGCAAGGGCAGCCACCTCCGCTTGATTTTCCCGATCCCATGCTCGGCCGACACGGTGCCTCCGATGGAGAGCACGTAGCGCAACGTTTCCTCGACGACCTGTTCGACACGATGCAGCTCGTCCGCGTCGGCGGCGATGAAATTTTCATGCGGGTGACCGTTGCCCGCATGGCCATAGATGGCAGGTTGATCCAGGCCAGCGGCGTCGACCAGGCGCCGCGCATGCGCGATGGCTTCCGGAAGCCGGCGATATGGAACCGCCCAGTCTGTGGACACCTTCCGGCCTCCGGCACTGCGACGTGCGGCGCCACGCTCATTCATCGTCGCTGGCACCGCATGGCGGAACCTGCGCGCTTCGCGAAGCGCGGCGTCTCCCTCGAACACCTCGATGTCCTGCGCTGCGCCGAAACGCTCCGCGAGCTCGAGCCATGCGTCGAGTGGCATCCCGGTCGCGTCCTCGACATAGACGAGGGCACCCGAGCGCTGGAGCGCGACATCCAGTGCGACCGGGTCGAAGTACTCGATGCACCGCGGACGCAGCGGCGATTCCCGGATGGCGATCACCAGCGAGAGCGCCGTTGCTTCGTCGGCACAGGGAAATGCCAGCCCCACGACAGAGGGCGGAAGTGGTACGAGCGACAGCTCCGCGCGCGTGATGACTCCAAGCGAGCCTTCGCTCCCGACGAACCAGTCCACCGGTTCCTGCGCGAACGCATAACCTGCCGTGTTCTTGTCGAGGCCGGAGCGTCGAACCTGAAGCAGGGCGCCCGACATCAGTGCAACGTCGAGCGCCTGTACATGTGGTCGCGTCGGCCCGTACAGCAGCGATCTCGCTCCGGACGCGTTGCACGCGACTGCTCCGCCTACCGTCACGTCATCGAGGCTCGTCGGATCCGGAGCAAAGAGCAATCCGTGCTCGGCGGCGACGCGATTCAGGTCTCCCAGCAGGACTCCGGGCTCGACGATCGCGCGACGTGTAGCGACATCAATGTCGATGACGCGATCCATCGCACGCATGGAGAGCAGGATGCCGCGATCGGCAATCGACGCGCCTGTCGTGCTGGTCTGGCTGCCCGCAGGCGTCACCGGCGTGTCGTTCGCTGCAGCGGAAGTCAAGACTTCCAGCACTTGGGCGGCGGTCCTGGGGCGGGCCACCGCATCGGGAATCATGACCAGCCCCGAGACGTCCGCGCTGTAGGCCTGACGAACGGCTGGATCGGTATTGAGAAGCCTGTGAGCGCTCATTGGAGCCGCTCGTCGACTCGACGCGCGTCGTCCGCTACTTCGGCGTCGTCGACTGGTGCTATCTCAATGAAAGCGCTCAAAGGGGTCTCGGATTAGGCTGAAACAGCGGATCAGAGCCGGATTTGTTCCTTGAACAATGCCACTCCATTGATGCCCATTGTTCTCGGAATTGTGCATTGGTCTTTGCCAACCTGCAGCGCAGTCATCAGCCTCATCCGGCGTTTCAGCCGAATCCGAGACCCAATTGAGCGCTTTCGCCGATTGGATGCCGGTCGAAGACCCTAGACGATAAATGTCAGCGAAAGCTGACCACCGTCGCCGACTTCACATCCGGGAGCTGCAGCAACCTGCGACAGACTTCCGGAGGCACTGGATCGTCGACCGAGATCGCCGCGAGCGCGTCTCCGCCCTGAGCCAGCCGGGACTGATGGTACGACGCGATGTTGATGCGCGACTCGCCGAGGAGTGTTCCCACGCGGCCGATGACGCCGGGGACGTCCTTGTTCGTGAGGACGATGAGCGTGCGGCGTGGCGGGACATCCACATGAAAGCCGTCGATGCGTGTGAGCCGCGTTGGCGTATCGCGCGCCGACACGCCTTGCACCGTCAGCTCCTGGTCCCCCGCGCTCAGCGTCACCTCGACGGCGTTGGGATGCTCGAGACGTTCTGTCTCGCGCACCGACAGCTCGATGCCGCGCAGCTCCGCCATCGCGCGCGCACTGATGAGATTCAGCCGATCGGTCTCCACGACGCGGTTGAGGACGCCGACCGCGGCGGCCGCCAGCAGAAGATCACTTCCCGCAATCGCTGCGGGGCCACAACGCAGCGACAACCGCTTCACTTCGCGATGGCCTCGGCTCGCCAGGAGCGCTCGCGCCACCGTTGCGGCACGCTCGGCCACGTCCATGCTCGGTTGGAGCTCCAGCCAATCTTCGCGCGATACCGCGGCGACATTGAGCGAGCGTGAGAGCTCACCGCTCAGGAGTGCATCCCGCACCGCCTGGGCAACGTCGACCGCGACGTTGCGCTGCGCTTCATACGTGGATGCTCCCATGTGCGGCATGAGCACGACATTGGGCGCCGTCCGCAGCGGATGATTGGCGGGGAGCGGCTCGGTGACATACACGTCGAGCACCGCGCCGCGGAGGTGATTGGAGTTGAGTGCGGCGAGCAATGCGGCGTCGTCAACAATGCCACCGCGCGCCATGTTCACGACGATCGCTCCCGGCCGCAGCGTCGCGAGCAGCTCGTCGCCGATCATCCCGCGCGTTTCGTCGTTGAGGGGCGTATGGATCGTGGCGATGTCGACGGCCGCAAACAGTTCGCGCAATTCTGTGGCACGCCGGACCCGCAGCGACGCGAAGCGATCGTCGGAGATGTACGGGTCGAATCCCACGAGCTCCATGCCGAAGGCGTGCGCGCGCTTGGCCACCTCACTGCCGATGCGTCCGACGCCGACGATGCCGAGGACGCGCCCCTTCAGCTCATGTCCCATGAGCTTCGACCGATCCCAGCGCCCTTCGGCCATGGACTGCGCCGCCTGCGGGATCTGGCGCAGTAACCCAATGACGGCGCCAAAAAACAGCTCCGTGACCGCGATTGTGTTTCCGGCGGGAGCGTTGATGACCGCGATCCCGAGCTCGGTTGCGCGATCGACAGCAACATTGTCGACACCGACGCCGGCGCGTCCGACGACTTTCAGCCGCGTGCCCCTGGTGAGCACCTCTTCGGAAATTCGGGTCGCGCTGCGGCCGACGAGCGCGTCATAGTTCCCGATGCGCTCGAGAAGCTCCTTCGGCGGAAGCGTAGGCACGACATCGACTTCGAATTCCGGCACCGCTGTGAGGAGTGCCACCCCTTCGGGATCGATTTCGTCCGTCACCAGGATGCGAAGGCGCACGGCGCTATGCGATGAGGCGCCGCGCAGCCGTGACGACTTCGTCCACAGTGAGGCCGAGCTCCTGATAGATCCGCTCGTATGGCGCGCTCGCGCCGAAGCGATCAACGCCCAGGATGGTGCCATTCTCGCCGACCCAGCGATACCAGGACATCGGGTGGCCCGCCTCGATGGCAACGCGTGGCACGCCTGCCGGCAGTACAGACTCCCTGTACTCCTCGGTCTGCCGTGCAAACAACTCGTGACTCGGCATGGAAACCACGCGCGAACGGATGCCGGCGGCAGCCAGCTTCTCGTGCGCGGCGAGGATGAGCGCGACCTCGGACCCGCTGGACATCAGAACGACCTGCGGGCTCGGAGACTGCGCGTTGACATCCGCAAGGATGTACGCGCCGAGGACGACGCCCGCTGCGGGCGCGTACTTCTCGCGATCGATGAAGCCGAGCTTCTGCCGGGTGAACACGAGCGCTGTCGGGCCGTCCTGGTGCGCGATGGCGACGCGCCATGCCTCTGCCGCTTCATTCGCGTCCGCGGGACGGATGAGGGTGAGATTCGGGATGGCGCGAAGCGTCGAGAGCTGCTCGATCGGCTGGTGCGTAGGGCCGTCCTCGCCGAGTCCGATGGAATCATGAGTAAACACGAAGATCACCGGCTGCCCCATGATCGCCGCGAGACGCAGTGACGGGCGCATGTAGTCGCTGAAGATCAGGAAGGTGCCCCCGAACGGGCGGATACCACCATGCAGCGACAGGCCGTTCATGATCGCGGCCATCCCGTGCTCCCGGATGCCGAAGTGCACGTACCGTCCGGCCTTGTTGTCCCGCGAGAAGACCGGCTGTGCCTTCAGCGCCGTGCCATTCGATGGTGTCAGGTCGGCGGAACCGCCGAAGAGCTCGGGCATGACTGCAGCGACTGCGTTGAGGACGACGTTCGAGGCTGCCCTGCTGGCGACGCCGCCATTCTCCTTCGTGAACGATGGGATCTTTGACTGCCAGCCATCCGGAAGGCGACCATCGATCCGGCGCTGCAATTCTTCGCGCTCCGGATACGCCGCGAGCCGCTGCCTCCATTCTGCGTGCGCCGCCTTTCCGCGCTTCACGGCGGTGCGGGTGTGGTCGAGCACTTCCTGCGGGACCATGAACGACTCCTCGGGCCACTGCCAGCCGAGGTTCTTCTTGGTCGCGACGACCTCGTCCTTGCCGAGGGGCTCGCCATGCGCCGAGGCCGTGTCCTGCTTTTTCGGGCTGCCGTAGCCGATGTGCGTCTTTGTGATCACGAGGGTGGGCCGATCTGCGTCGCGCTTTGCCTGCTCGATGACGCGATCGATGGCGGCGAGGTCATTCACGTCGTCCAGTGACAACACCTGCCAGCCATACCCTTCGAAGCGCTTACGTGCATCGTCGCTGTATGACAGCTCAGTGGACCCGTCGATGGTGATCTTGTTGTCGTCGTAGAAGCCGATGAGCTTGCCGAGCCCATTGTGGCCAGCGAACGATGCAGCCTCATGCGAGACGCCCTCCATGAGGTCGCCATCGCTGGCGATGAACCACGTGTAATGGTCGACGATTGCGTGACCGGGCTTGTTGAAGACTGCTGCCAGATGCGCCTCGGCCATCGCAAATCCGACGGCATTGGCCATCCCTTGGCCAAGAGGACCGGTCGTGGTCTCCACGCCGGCGGTATAGCCGTACTCCGGGTGTCCCGGGGTGCGGCTCTCCCATTGCCGAAAGCTCTTGAGGTCGTCAAGGGTGACATCGTAGCCCGCGAGGAAGAGCACGCTGTACTGGAGCATCGACGCGTGACCCGCGGAGAGCACGAACCGGTCGCGATCGAACCAGGCGGGATCCGAGGGATCGTGCTTCATGTGCTGCATGTAGAGCTTGTACGCGAGCGGGGCGAGCGCCATGGGCGTGCCGGGATGCCCGGACTCCGCTTTCTGCACGCCGTCCATGGAGAGCGTGCGTATGGTGTTGATCGTGAGCTCGTCGATGTTCATGCGCGCGAAAGCTAAGGCGTTCCGTTGTGGACGGACGGCCGCAGACGGGGTGCAAGGCGTAGGTCATTCGGTCGCACCCTGGCCAGAATTGGCCAGGGTGCGACGGGCCCACCTACCTGTCTGCCCGCCCCACCAGTGCCGAGAGCCGAGAGCCGAGGGCCGAGGCCGATCAGCGCCGAGCGATGCGGGCGCGGATCTCCTCGACGCTCTGCAGGTCCTCGCCCGTCGACCGGGCCGGACCTACGTACAGCAGCCACGAAATTGGGGCATAGGTGTTCTGCACCACGTTCATGGTTGCCATCCCGCGCAGGTACGTCAGCGCGTCATCCGGAGAGGCCTTGGGATTGGCCTCCAGGAACAGCGCCACCGCGCCACTGACGTAGCCGGTCGACATCGACGTTCCGTTCCACAGCTGGACGCTTGGCGTGCGCGCGGCGTCGAAGCTGGGCAGGAGTACGGAATCGCCCGGAGCGTAGAAGTCGATGCACTGGCCGTATGCCGTGTTGTAGGCCCGGCGGTCTGTGACCTTGTTCGTCTCGCGATCGCGGACGATGGTGGACGCGCCGACGACAATCGCGCCATCGGCGTTACCGGGTGACACACGGCATGCGTTCACCTCGACGTTGCCGGCGGATACGATTACCGCAATGCCTTCAGCGCGGAGCGCCGCGACGGCGCTGTCGAGCGCAGGAATGCGCGAGGCGGTGTCGGCGATGAACGACCAGTTCGCTACCGACGGTCCGCCATGCCGGCGATGGTCTTCGATGACCCAGTTGGCACCGTCGACGATCGCCTTGATGGTGCCGCGGAGCTTGCCACACTCGACCATCTTCACGTCGACGATCTTCGCTTCCGGAGCCACGCCGAGGGACTTTCCGGCGATCGCGCCGGCGACCGCTGTGCCGTGCGCGTTACAGATGCGTGCGTCGTCATCGAACGCGTCGAAGCCTTTCCGGACGCGACCCGCGAGCTCGGGGTGCGACTCCATGATGCCACCGTCGAACACGTAGACCGTGACTCCCGAACCGGTCCCGCGACGCCGGTACGTCCGATCCAGCGGCAGCTCTCTCTGGTCGATGCGATCGAGTGCCAGCGAGACTGTCTCGTTCTCGAAGACGCTGCGGGCGGTGTTGTAGATGTTGCTGAGAATTCCGCCGGCCGCCGCAAAGGACGGGGCCGCCATGCCCGGCGTGGCGGTCGTCGACCGCGTCGCCTGCGTGCAACCGGGAAGCGATAAGAAAAGAATGCCGGCGACTACGCTGGCGACTCTGCCTGTTTTGACTGAAGCGCGGTACGACATGGCACTGCCTCGTGAGGTGCGTCGATCTGGTTTCGCACTTCACTAAGACAAGGCGCATGCCATTCACTGGCGCGGGTGCAGGTATCCATCACCCCCGGCGTGGTGGTCCGGTTGATGCCTTTGGATAGGGGCTGTGCCTGAAACGCAAAGAACGCGCGGCCTCAACGGCTCGCGCGTTCTCCTGCCTGCTGCGATTCAGCTCAGCGGACCAGCTCTTCGATTTCAGCCGCCTTGCACTTCGCCTCGTGTCCGGGATACGAGTGCCCGCAATGAATGCACCGTTCGCCGAATCCGGTACGCCGCCAGATGAGGTAATAGATGGCGCGCTGCATTTTCTTGACGCGATCGGCGAGGTCGCTGGAGCCAGCGTTCGGGTTTGTCATGGCGGAAAAGTATCTCGGCAGTGCCTGTCGAGCTATCGGCGGCCTGTTTCGTCGTCGTTCGGCGTCTTGGGGACGCCACCCTTCCCGCCGTAGCCGCTCAGGTGTTCGTGGCTGTTGCTCTTGAAGGGTTCACTCCCCTTGCGCGCGTCATTCGTCTCGTCGGTGCGGTCGGTAAGCGACGTGTTGTCAGACGGGTCACGCTTCTGGTCGCGATTGCGGGGCTCCCCGTGGATTCCCTCCGCGGCTTCAGCGCCAGCCCCTGTGGGCTTCTGCGCGCGCCGCGTCCCCTGGTCGTCGTTGAAGGGCGCGGAATTGTCGAGTTTGTCGGCCATGAGGCGGCTCCATTTGGAATTGGTTAGAGCCATCAAGTGCAAATGGATGGCCAACTGAGCCGGTTTACGGGCCACGGCGCGCCCAGCGCCTCGTTGTACTCGCAGGGCCATAATCGTCATCCAAGAGGCGTGTCCGCCCTACATTCCTCCCCAGTTGACCAACTCAGGTTCCGTCCCGACGCCAGGCCGTTATACGCCTCGGAACAGCGCCATCCAGCCGCCCAGCGGACCCGATGATGGCGACGGCACCAGCGCGGCCCGAAAGACCAGCCTCTCGCGCGAGCTTTCGGACTTCCTGGTGGAGCTGTCGATCGCCATGCAGAAGCATGCGATCTACCCTGGAGGGCATCCGCTGCTCACCGACGCCGTGGATGGCGTCATGCGGAAGATCTCGATCCTCCTGGCGGAGCGGTCCTCGCTGAGCATTGGCATTGCCCGTCGACAGCTGATCATCGAAGGGGTTGGGACCGACCCCAACCACCCGCTGCTCAAGGAACTGGCCGGGCGACTGCACAAGCACAACCTCGGGGCCCTCAAGTTTCTCCGCGATCTGACACGCGAAGAGCTCGGCGACGCACTGGCCACCATCGCCGTGGATTCGGGACGCAGCACGGAGACGCTGGGCGACCAGGCCGCCAGCCTCTCCGAACGATGGGAGAATGTGAAGCTGTACCCGCTGAACTACGAGCGGCTGCAGCTGTTGTACGACGGCAAGGATGACGAGGGGGAGGAACGCATCCATCGCGGCGGCTCCACGAAGGCGGCGCAGCTCTGGGTAGGGATGGCGCGCGCGGCCATGATGCTCGACGAAAACGACGAGGTGGATTCGAGCTCGATGACGCCACTCGTCGTCGCCGAGGCGATCGACAAGCGCCAGCAGCAGGAAGCGTATGACCAGGTCATCGTTGGCTACCTGCTCCAGATCGCCGAGGAGCTGAAGAAGTCCGGTGGTCGACCTGAGACGATCGAGCTGCAGAAGCACATCTCCGAGCTCGTGAAGCAGCTGAGTCCCGCGTCCCTGAAAAAGCTGCTGGAGATGGGCGGCGACAGCGTGCAGCGTCGTCAGTTCCTGCTGAATGCGTCGCAGGGAATGACCGTGGAGGCGGTCGTCGATCTCGTGAAAGCCGCAGGCTCCGACGGCAAACAGTCCATCTCGCATTCGATGATGCGGCTGTTTTCGAAGCTCTCGAAGTACGCCGAGAACGACGCGGACCCGGTGCGGCGCGCCAACGCGGAATCATCCGTGCGCGAGCATATGCGCAACCTCATCTCCGAGTGGAATCTCGACGACCCGAACCCCACCGCGTACGGGAAAGTGCTGCAGCGAATGGCGCGTTCTGGCCGTCAGGAATCCAATGCGGCCTACATCGACTGTGAGCCCGAGCGCGTCGTACAAATGGGGCTCGAACTCAGCGCAAGCGGCCCGCGGATGGATGTCGCGCTCGAGGCCATGCTCAACTCGGCGCGCTTTGAGCAGCTGCTGAGCTATCTCGACGCGGCGCCGGATCCGGAATTCGCCGAATCCGTGTGGCAGTACGTGGACTCGAAGGACATTCTCTGGTCGGCGCTGACGGAAGCACGAATCGACGTTGGGGTGCTCGAGCGGCTGGTGAAGCGGAAGGGATTGTCGGCGGTGGATCCCATTCTCGACGTGGTCGAGCGCACGAAGGACGCGCGCACGCGCGAGCGGCTTCTCGACACGCTGCTCCCACTCGGCGACGATATCGGGCCATATCTCGCGCGTCGCATCGACGGTGCGCGGGCAGACCTGCGGCGCGATCTGTTCCTGATGCTGGGCAAGCTTGGACAGATTCCGCGAGACTTTGACGTATCGCGATTCCTGCTCCATACCGACGCAGCGGTTCGTCGCGAGGCTGTTCGGCTGCTGCTCAAGTTCGTCGAGACGCGCGAGCAGGCGATCATTGCGGGGGTGACGGACACTGACGAGCGCGCCCTGTTCTACGGACTGTCCGCCGCGCAGGAAGGCGGCTGTCCGCAGCGGGCGCTGGCGATCGTGCGCCAGCGCATCGAGAACCGGGACCTGGATTCATCGCTGATGACGCTGGCCATCCGCGTGCTCGCACAGGCAGACAGCGGCGCGTCGCGGGTAATGAGTGGCAGCGGGCGCACCTCGCAGATGATGCGCGCCATGCATCTGGATTCCAATCCCGCGGCCGATGCGACCGCGGGGAAGAAGACGCTCGACTGGCTCGTGAGCCGGGTGGCGCAGAAGGGTTTCTTTGGACGATGGAAGCTCCGCGACAAGTCGCCGGAGATGCTGGCAGCCCTCAGCGCGCTGTCGGCGTACTGGAACCAGCTTCCCGAGGTCCAGGAGATCATCGCGCTTGCGACGCGGCAGAACGATCCCGAACTGCGCAAGGCGATGAGCGCGCAGCGGGTGACACAGAAGATGAGGGCGATAACGGACTAAGAACGGCCTTTGTCAGCGTGTCGGCTTTTCAGCTTCTCGGCTTGTCAAGCCGTCAAGCCGCCAAGCCGCCAAGCTCCCGATAACCTTTACCCACTCATGGACGTCTCCCGCTTCCTCACCTCGCTCGCGCAAACCCTCAGCACGATGTCCCTGTACAAACCGGGTCATCCCGCGCGGGAGCGTGTGGTGGACCGGTCGTTCGCGCTGATGCAGGAGTTGGTCGCGGAAAATCCGCGTCCCGAGTTCTCCTTTCTCGGAGACGAGGTGGTGTACGGCAAGACCAGCATCCGCGAGCTGCGCGACTGGGACTGGAGCAAGCGGTTCGCCGGGATGGGAATCCAGCGGCTGGAGTTCGACGCCGACGTCACCCGCGAGGACTTCGTCGAATTCCTTGATGACGTCTATGCGCGGGTTGCCAATTCCACGGAGCCGGTGGACACGTCCGAAGCGCGGACCACTCGCGTGCGTCGCATTCGCTATGGCGCCATCGGCATCCGCAGCGAAACGGACGAGGGGCGCAAGGTTCTGGAGCGCGAGATCGCGACAGCGACGATCACCTATCACCTGGGTGAGGAGATTGACGCGATCAAGTACATGCATGAGGAAGTGCTCAAGAACGGCGGCCTGCCGCTGCTGGAGGCCGAGGCAGTCGTTCGCTCGCTTTCGGTGGCGATGCACGGTGAGAGCGACATGATGCTGCCGCTGCTGATGCTGAAGGAGTTTGACCAGTACACGACGACCCACTGCCTCAACGTGTCGGTGTTGACGATGGCGCTGGCGGAACATCTCGGCCTCAACGCACGCGACGTCCGCACCTTTGGCGTCGCCGGCCTCCTTCACGACCTCGGCAAGGTGCGGATCCCGATGGAAATCCTGAACAAGCCCGGGAAGCTGTCAGATGAGGAGCGGTCGGTGATGCAGAACCACACCGTGGAAGGCGCACGGCTGATCATCACCAGCGATCGCGAGCTGGACATGGCCGCGGCGGTGGCGTACGAGCACCACATCATGCTGAACGGTGGCGGGTATCCCAAGCGGCACTACCAGCGGGACGTGCACAAGGCCAGCACACTCGTGCACGTGTGCGACGTGTACGACGCGCTTCGCACGAACAGGCCGTACCGAGCAGCCTGGGAGGCGGAAAAGGTGCTGAACTACATCGCTGAGAAGTCAGGCTCGGAATTCGAGCCGGACATCGCCGGGAAGTTCATCGAGATGATGCGGAAGCTCGAAGGGCGCGTGGCGACGATCGAGTATCCGGACGCGGCAAACGCTAACAGCCAAGAGCTGACCGCCAAGAGCTAAGGTCCAAAAGCTTACTGCCAAGAGCTTACGGCCAAGAGCTTACGGCCAAGAGCTTACGGCCAAGAGCTTACGGCCAAGAGCTTACTGCCAGCGGCTTACGGCCAAAGGCCTTACGGCCAAGGGCTTTAGGGCCGAGGGCCGATGGCCGAGAGCTGGTGTGTGCAAGTCCTGCCGCGAGCGACGTCTCCCATACGTCTGCAACCGGACTGCTCATGCGAACCCTGCCATTCCTGCTCACCTTGGCCCTCCCCGCGATCGCGGGCGCCCAGGGTATTGTCATCCCCCGCTGCCCTGCACCTCGGCCAAACCGGCCGATCATGGATTGCATGCCCGCCCGCGCACAGGTGGTGCGCACGCGCAGCGACGTCAAAGTCGAGCTCCGCGACCGTGTCCTTCGATACGAAGTCGAAGAGCGCTTCGTGAATCGCGGCGGCACCATCGGCGAGGCTGACTACATCTTTCCGCTCCCGAAGAACGCGGCCTTCCGCGACCTCAAGCTGTCTATCGACGGCGAAATGGTTGCCGGCGAGACGATGAACGCCGTCGAAGCCCGTCAGATCTACGAGGACATCGTGCGCCGACAGAAGGATCCAGCGCTGGTGGAATGGATGGGTCATGGCATGCTGCGCACGCGGATCTTTCCGTTCCAGGCGGGCGAGGAACGGCGCATCGTCATCCGGTATGAGAGCGTCGCGGAACGGGAAGGGGACGCGATGCGCGTCGACTATTTCCGCGGGCGCGCGAATGAGAACGTGGTCGAGCCGCAGGTCCTGGTACGCCCCGCGCAGCAGTCGCGCGGCACGGTGATGGATCGCGGACGTACGACCTTCACGCTGACGTATCGCGCCGGAGGCGAGCTCGGAGAGCCCTATTCGCCCACCCACGAACTGGATATCGACCGCGAGGCCGCAATTCGCCGGGTATCCATCGATGGCGGTGGTCCGGACATCACCGTGCTTGTGGCGATGCGTCGATCCTCAGCCGCCTCGGTGTCGGTGCTGTCGAACGCACGGCGGGACGAGCCCGGATATGCGCTGATCACGGTCACCCCACCAGCAGATGTCGCGTCATCGCGGCTGCCGCGTGACGTCACCTTCGTGATCGACGTGTCGGGCTCCATGAGCGGGCAAAAGCTCGAGCAGGCAAAGGCCGCGGGACGGCAGTTGCTTCGCACGCTCAATCCTCGCGATCGTTTTCGCGTGGTCGATTTCTCGACAGACGTGCGCAGCTTCCGTGACGAGTTCGTGTTCGCAACCGAAGCCAACGTCCGCGCTGCCGTTCGCTATCTCGACGACCTTGAAGCGGTTGGATCGACGAACATTTCGGGTGCACTCGAAGAGGCGTTGCGTACCATGGCTCGGCGTCCGGCCACCGGCGAGCCGCGGACCGACGAGGAAGGGCTTCTCGTGTCCGACCGGATGCCACTGGTGCTGTTCATGACCGATGGCGCGCCGACGGTAGGTCTGCGCGATCCGGCAGACATCGCTGCACGCGCCGCTCGGCTGCGTGGAGATGCCCGCGTCTTCTCCGTCGGAATGGGCGCTGACGTGAACGTCGGCCTCATCGAGCAACTCGCGCTCGAAGGACGCGGCACGGCCCACTTTGTCCGGCCGGATGAAAACGTCGAGCGTGCCGTCGAGTTGCTGGCCACTCGTCTGCGTCAGCCGTTGCTGACCGATGTTCGCGTCACGACCGACGGCAACGTGCGGCTGTCGCGCGTCTATCCGTCCGGGGCACTGGATGTGTTCGCGGGACAGGATCTCGTGATCCTGGCGCGGTACGAAGGCAACGGTCCGACGAATGTCGTCGTGAGCGGACGGTCCGGCGGCAGGCAGGTGCGCTGGTCGTCGCAGCGGATGTTCCCCCGTGAAGAGCGGGACAATGCCTTTGTCCCGCGTCTCTGGGCCACGCAGCGTATCGGGTGGCTGGCGGCCGAGAAGCGTCGCAATGGTGGCTCGAGCGAAGTGGACCAGGAAATCCGCCAGCTCGGCGAGCGTTTCGGCATCCCCACGGAATTCACGTCGTATCTGGTGCTCGAGCCGGGAGTGGTCGCGCAGCGTGGGCCGCAGGACGCCACCCGTCTCCGCAGGGCGGGAGTAGGTAGCGTTGCGGGGAATGTCGCACCCACGGCCGCTGCCGCGCCGGAAGCGAGATTCGAAGCAGCCCGGACGTCTGCCAGTCAGCGCGAAGCCAAGTCAGTGGCGGCCGCGGATATGGCGAGCGGCGTGACATCCTCTGACATGCGCCGTGCTGGTGCGCGACTGTTCCAGCGCAGCGGCGAGGTGTGGACGGACGCCGCGATGAAACCCGAGTTGCAGGTGTACAAGGTGAAGGCATATTCGCGATCGTACTTCGCGCTGGTCGAACGGATTCCGGAGCTGAAGGAAGCGTTCGCCGTCGGGGATCGCGTTGTGGTTGCGGGACGGAGCATCGCGATCGAGGTGGTGAGCGACGCGGCGGAGCTGTCAGCCGATGACCTGGAGCAGATTGTGAGGAAGTTTTGAACGACGTCGAACGTCTCTTTCGTGAGTACCACGCGCCCCTCGTCCGCTACCTCACGCGTCGCCTCGGCGATCGTGACTGGGCGGAAGAGGTGGCGCAGGAGACGTTCGTGCGCGCCCTGCGACAGACGGAACTCACCAATGAGCGAGCGTGGTTGTTTGCCGTGGCGACGAACCTGATCCGGGACGAGGCGCGCAAGGACGCGCGCCGGCGGCGTCATCTCGAGCTGCTGCGTGAAGAAGCGAAGGCGGACAGCATTGTCGAGCCGCCGGAGACGGACGCCGAGCGCGCCGAGGAGCGCGCGATTGCGAGAAAGGCAATCGAGGCGCTGACCGAGCGCGACCGGGAGGCGCTGCTGATGAAGGAAGAAGGACTGGATTATCACGAGATCGCCGAGGCGCTCGAGCTGTCGGTGGCGTCGGTCGGAACGACGCTGTCGCGTGCGCGCCGGAGGCTCGTGGAAGCGTACGAAGAGTTGCGAAAGAACCAGGACCGGAGAGCAGTATGAATCATCTGGACGAGGGCACCATCCACGCGTGGCTCGACGGCGCGCTGACCGATGAGCAGTCGACCGCGATCGAGGCGCACATCGTCGCGTGCGAATCGTGCGCCGGGATGGTTGCCGAGGCGCGTGGGATCATGGCTGCGGCGTCCCGAGTGCTTCGCGCGCTCGACGACGATCGCGTCAACGTCGTGCCGAAGCCGGCAACGCCGGGCGTAGTACCGCTGACACAGCCACACCGCGGCATCCGTCGTCGCGCTCCGTGGATCGGAGCCGTCGCGGCGGTGCTGCTCGCGGCGGTCGTGCTTCGCACCTCCGACCTCAGTCAGGATCGTGCTGCATCCCAGGAGTCAGCGGTCACTTCTCAGATGCCGCTTGCAGGTTCGGATGCGGTGACTCCTCCGCCACCGGCGGATGCGGCTCCTCCAGCCGAGCCGGAAATACCTCCTGCAGTGTCCACTTCGGTTGCGGCCAACGCCGCAGAACCGGCGCCGCAGTCGGCGACACGGTCACGGTCGGCGGCGAAGCAGGAAGTGGGACGAGTCGCGGGCACTGCGACGGGCCCGGTGGGTGCCGCCGCCGTTGGCGGCGCTTCAGAACGGCGTGCAGCGGCGACCATCACCGCCGAAGCGGCGCCATCGCGGCCCGCAACTTTGGATGTGATACAACCACCGCGCAGCGCTGAGCTCTTGCAGACGGAGGCTGCCAAGTCCGTCGCGGACGAGACCAGGCTGCGTTCGGTATTTACCTCGGTCACAATGACGCCGACCGAGCGGCTAGCCGGATGTTATCGCCTCGATCCCGCAACGATCGTTGCATCGGTCGGCGCGGGCGCAGCGGTGCAACGGGCGGAGCCGACGGCTGCCACGCGCGGTCGCGTGGCGCGTGCGCCAGCAAGTGCGCCGCCGAGTGCGGGCGTCGCCGCCCGATCGGATTTCTCTGATGCGCGACCAGCGTTGATCATCCGCCTCGACACCACACGCGCGGCGCTGGGTCTCACGGTGATTCGTTTGCCCGGCGATTCCACGTTCGGTTCATGGGGCGTCGTGGGCGACTCGGCGCGGGTGCAGCTGGGAACGCGGGGCATCACGATGCTGGGTGCGTCGCAGAAGATTGCATGTCCTGAGTAGAACGCAGGAGGAACGATGTTACGGGAAGTGGCCAGTGCGTCCGCGATGGTGTTGTTCACCGCAACCTCTCTCATTGCACAGGACAGCGTGCGCTGGCGCTGGGGTATTGGCGGAGGACTCAGCTATATGACCGGGAAGGTTCGGTTCTACCAGCCAGGTTCCGGTGGCTATCGATACGTCCCTGATCAGCCACTGATCACAGGAGCATCCAGGTACTTTGGCCACGTAACTGTGGGCGCGTCGCGGCGACATCCCACCACCGCGATCACATCACGGATCGATCTGTTGTACAACCGTGGAGAGAGCATGGGCCTCGGATCCGTTTTCGGAACAGCCGGACCAGGCGACCAGATCGCATGGCCGGGCATTTGGCCTCGGTGGGGGGATACGACACCGCCTCGGAAATCGCGAGCCGTTCCTCGAATTGCGCCGCCCGTGGATAAGCTCGAATGTCCACAGCATGGAAGCGGCGCCACTGACGGTCGGGCTCAGGTTCTAAGTCCTAGCGGATCGCGCGCAGGCCGCGCCGCAGCCAGTCGGTGAGCTCAGGGTCGTCCGCGATCTCTTCAGGTTCAACGACGACCCATGTCGTCATGGGCTTCTCGCCGCCTGGCGCGAACGGCGTAACGCCCCGCTCCTTCAATGCCTTTGGATAATCCTCGGGCGTGGTCTTCACGATCAGACCGTCGCGCCAGGCGATCGCGAACGTCGACTTGCCGATGAGGAAGCCGCGCCCGCTGAAGACATTCTTCTGGCGGACGCGCTTCTCTCCCATGTTCGCCAGACAGTCCGCCACCCGTGCGACGAGTCCGGCGTCGTAGGTCACCGGATACCAGCGCCGACGACAGGCCGCTGCGGCGTGCCGAGCACGGGATCAGTCCGGCGCTGACGCGGGAAGACTTCATCGGCCGAATTCCCGTCGTACAGCCGGCCGTCTTTCATCACCATGCTGATCGTGTTGGTGTTGCGGATGTTCTGCAGCGGGTTCTGGTCGAGCACCACGAAATCGGCGAGCTTGCCAACTTCGAGCGAGCCCAGATCCAGTTGCAGACCGATCGCCTCGGCGCCATGCAATGTGGCGGCACGCAGCACTTCCATCGGTGTCATGCCACCCATTGCGAGCGACCACATCTCCCAGTGATAGCCAAGTCCCTGAAGCTGACCATGGCTGCCGACGCCGACCTTGCCGCCGGCGCGGACGATGTCAGTGGCTCCCTTCGCGATCTCATCGAAAATGTGCTCGTCGGGCGCATACCAGCCCGCGGCGTTCCCACCGCCATACTGACCGCGTACGCGGCGACGTGACTTGCCCGCGAGCTCTTCGTACGGTGTGAAGCGACGGAGCTTCGGATTGTCGTACGGGTTTTCGGTTGCGTACCAGTAGTTCTCGCCGAATGGGCCGTTGTACGAGACGAGCAGCGTGGGCGTGTAGGCAATACCCGTCTGCGCGAAGAGCGACACGACGTCCTTGTAGATCGGAAACACCGGGATGGAGTGCTCCTGTCCCGGATACCCGTCGATTGCCATGGTCATGTCGTAGCGCGTGTCGAGCGCGCCCTCGGTCGTCGGCATGATCTGCTGCTCGCGCGCGGCCATGAGAATCCACTGACGCTGCTGGCGATTGCCGCCGACGTACATCTTCAGGGTCTTCGTGTCGTAGTACTCACTGTACCGGCGCATGACGCGACGCGCGTGCTCGAGATCGCGCAGGTCCTCACCGGCCGCGGGGATATACACCTGCGAGAACAACCCGGGACCGGTGGAGTAAATGCGCGGCCCGATCGCCGTTCCAGCCATCACCGCATCTTCGTACGACAGCACGTCGGTGGTGCCGGTCTGCGGATCGCGGGTCGTCGTCACACCATACACGAGGTTGGTGAGATACGACCATGGCTGCGTGTGAATGCCGGAGCGCAGTCCCAGATGTGCGTGGGTGTCGACAAACCCCGGGACGATGGTCTTGCCGTTCATATCGAAGACACGTGCGCCAGCGGGCGCCTGCACCGACGCGCTCGGGCCGACCGCAACGATACGATTGTTGCGCACGAGGATCGCACCGTTCTCGATGACCTCATCGCCCTTCATCGTGACGATGCGTGCACCCCGGAAAAGCGCGGTGCCGTCCGGTGTGTCGCGGCGTTCGCGCACAATGATGCGCGTCTCGACGGCCTGGTAGCGTCCCCGCTGCGACGCAGGTGGCGTTGCTGCGGTCGGTGTCCGACGTGTGCTGTCTCCGGCGGCCGCGGCGCTGTCGGTTCGTGCTCGCGCGGAATCCGCACGCGCCCGGTTCGCAGTCTCGATGGAGTCATCCACCTGACGCGCGCGCGTCAGATCGTAGACGAAGTGCGAGTTACCGATCGACCAATGGATATGCCGGCTGTCGCTGCGCCATGCAGGGAACTGTCCGCCGACGTCTGTCAGCCGTCGCACCGGAAGCTCGGCGTTGTCGGGATTCGCGAGGTTGATGGTTGGTGCGGTGCCCGCGACGATGAGCGGCATGACGTAGAGATCGTTCGCGATCTGGACCAGCACCTGGTCGCCGGACGGGGACAGCTTCGCGCTGGCCGCATTCGTTCCCTGCTGCGCTTCGGGAGCGCGGGGGCCGCTGATCCGCAGATGGGTCTTCTCGTCCGTACCGTCCCAGCGAATCGAGACGAGCCCCGAACCGCCGCTGTACAGATAGATGCGTGACGTGTCGCGTGAGAAATGTGCGCCGCTGCGTCCCTGGGTCGCAGTAATGAAGTTCGCGGCGCCGCCATTGCTGGAGACCCAGATGAGCTCCGCCGGCCCCATGAATCCGCCGCTCTCACGCACGGATTGCGCAGAGCTTCGTTGCATGACGATGCGACTGCCATCCGGGGACCACGCAGGCTGCGTGTAGAGCGCGTTGGCCTGGGTGAGCTGCACCGGGCGACCGCCGGAGGCCCGCACTTTGAACGCCTGTCCGCCCTGGCGCGTCCACGTCACGAAGGCAATCCACTGGCCGTCGGGTGACCACGCGGGCTGCGCGTCATTCCCTTCCAACGTCGACAGGCGCCGCGGTGTGCCGCCGGGAAAGTCCATCACGTAGAGTCGATCCATCGCGACGAACGCGAGCTGCCGGCCATTCGGCGACGGGACCGCATCGCGGACCTGGCGCACGGTGAACTCGGCGGAATCAGCGACGCGATAATTGAACGCGAGCTTCGGTCCGATGTCGATGCGCGACTGGACACGAAAAGGAATCGCGGCTGCTGAGCTTCCGTCGACCGGAACGCGCCAGATCTTCCCGCCATACGACACGACCACCGCGCGCGAATCCGGTGTGAAGGAGTAGCCCGGGAGGGCGTCGAGGGACGCAACCGATTCCTGCTCGTCGCGCTGCACAGGGTACGCGAGCCAGCGTTCCTCGCCGGTGTTGACGTCGCGAATGCGAAGTCCGGTCTGCGATTCATGGCGCGACCCGTAGACCAGATACCTGCCATCGGGCGAAAGCGCGGGGCGGAATGCGCCGCCCAGGAGATTGGCCCGGGTGTCGCGACGCCCGGTCTCGCGATCGAGGGTCACGAGCTGCCACTGCGGAAAGCCGGCGTTGTATTCCCACGCACCCGAGCGTTGGCCGAACCAGATGTAGCGGTCGTCCTTCCCAAACGCGGCGCCCATCAGGTTGAGGGGGAATGCGCCAGCGAGCGGCTGCGGGTCGCGCACCAGCTGCACACCACTGCCACCGTCACGATGGTACATCCACGGCTTCGAGGGGCCGATGGGTTGCGTCGAGCGGGATACGACGATGTAGCTGCCGTCCGGCGTCCATTCCGGCGAGCGAAAGCGATTCTGCCGGCCGCGAGTGATCTGTCGCGTCTGTCTGGTCGGGACGTTGATGATCCAGACATTATCCGCACCGTCACGATCCGAAGTGAAGACGATGTGCTGCCCGTCGGGGGAATACCGTGGCTGCGCGTCGTACGCCATGCCGCTCGTCAGCGCGGTAGCGTTACCGCCGGTGATCGGGAGCAGGTACAGGTCGCCGAGCAGGTCGAAGACGATCGACTGGCCATCGGGGCTGACGTCGAGGGAGATCCAGGTGCCTTCGTCCGTGTCGAGGGTGATCGCCCGGTCTGGCCGGAGCGGCAGCTCCTGGCGAGCGGACGCATTGGCGGCGGGGGTTCCCTGCGCACTGATAGCGGCCGGGAGGACAAGCAGGGCGAGGGTCAGGCTGGCGAGCAGACGCATGGTCGGGGATGCGAGGAAAGGGACGTTCATTCTACGTGATAGCCGCCCACTGGCTAGTGCGCGATATTAGACGGCGCCATGCATCTGACATATCGAAAGACCTGCAGGGTTTGTGGCTCGACCGCGCTCAAACCCGTCATCAGCCTTGGCGAGCAGCATCTCCAGGGATCGTTCCTGAAGGTGGGGAAGGAGATCCCGCCGATGCGGAAGATCGACTGCTCGCTGATGCGCTGCGATCCGACGCAGGACGAGAACGCCTGCGGCCTGCTGCAGATGCGCAAGTCCGTGCCTCCTTCGGTGCTCTATTCCGCGTACTGGTACCGGTCGGGAACGAACCAGACGATGCGCAACCACCTGTCGGGCATCGCGGCCACCGCCGTGGAGATGGTGGGCGAATCGAAGGCCGCCGTGCTGGACATCGGCGCAAATGACGGCACGCTGCTGCGTGCGTACCCAAAGGGGTTTCGCAAGTTCGGCATCGACCCGTCGGACATCGTCACCGAGATCAAAGACGACGACATCACGGTGGTGAACGACCTCTTTCCGTCGCCGGAGCTCGATCGGGTCCTCGGGAAGACGAAGCTCGACGTCGTGACATCGATCGCGATGTTCTACGATCTCGAAGATCCCGTGGCGTTCGCGCAGTCCATCGAGCGATATCTCGCTGAGGATGGGCTCTGGATTGTCGAGATGTCGTACATGCCGAAGATGCTCGAGATGAACTCCTACGACACGATCTGTCACGAGCATCTCGAGTACTACAGCCTCGCCGTGCTGGAGCAGATCATGGCGCGGGCGAAGTTGAAGGTGGTGCGCGTCGAGGAGAATGACATCAACGGCGGCAGCATCCGCTGCTACGTCGCGAAGAAGGACAGCGTCAAGTACATCAATCCCGAATGGCGCGGACAGATCGCCCTGATGCGCCAGCAGGAGTTCGACCTCGAGCTCGACACCGACAAGCCGTACCAGAATTTCCAGGACCGGATCAACGTGCATCGCGAGAAGCTGCTCGGGATGCTCAAGCGGTTGAAGGCGGAAGGGAAGAGCATCCACATCTACGGCGCGTCGACGAAGGGAAACACCATCCTGCAGTGGTGCGGCATCGACAACCGGCTCATCGACTACGCCGCGGACCGGAATCCGGACAAGTTCGGCGCGAAGACCCTGGGCACGGACATCCCGATCATCAGCGAGGCGGATTCGCGCGCGATGAAGCCGGACTTCTATCTCGTATTGCCGTGGCACTTCGAGGCGGAGTTCGTTAAGCGAGAGGCCGCGCTGCTGGATGCCGGGGTGGGGATGATCTTTCCCTTGCCGGAGATCCGGGTGGTGAAGCGATAGCAGCCTCGGCCTCAGCTTTACGGCGTAAGACAGGAGAACAGCGGTGAATGAACAGTCACACCGACCCGATATCCACGTCGCTCCGCCGCTGCTCTTCGCGACAGGATTCGTGGCTGGGTATCTGCTACACCGTTTCTGGATCGCCATCAACATCGCCGGCGACGCGCGCGACGTGCGCATGATCGGAATTGCCCTTCTCATTCTCGGCACCGCACTGGCGTTCTGGGGAGTGTCCGTCTTCCGTCGCGCGAAGACCACGATCCTGCCGTTCCGGGCATCGACGGCGATTGTTCGTGATGGCCCGTACCGGTTCACACGCAATCCGATGTACGTCGGGATGACCCTCGGCTACCTGGGCGCATCGCTTGTCGTGAATTCCCCGTGGCCGATCATCGTCCTGCCATTCGTGCTCATTGCACTGACAAGGCTGGTCATCACTCGCGAGGAAGCGTTTCTCACAGCGACATTCGGCGACGAATACATCACGTACACGCGGCAGGTCCGGCGCTGGCTGTAGATGCCTGAGCTTCCTGACATCACCATCTATATCGAGGCGCTGGAGCGACGCGTCGTGGGACACACGCTCATCGCGCTCGACGTTCACACGCCATTTCTCCTTCGAACCGTGGATCCGCCGCTCCAGTCGGTGGGTGGCGCAACAGTCCGCACGCTGCGCCGCATGGGCAAACGCATCGCGTTCGAGCTGGACGACGAGTTGTTCGTGGTCATCCACCTGATGATCGCCGGCCGCTTCAAGTGGACGCACGGCATCGCCAGGCCTGCACGCAATAGGAATGTGCTGGCCACCTTCGTATTCGATTCAGGAACGCTCACGCTCACGGAAGCGGGCACAAAGAAGCGCGCGTCGCTGCACATCGTCCGCGGCGTTGACGCACTGCGCCAGTTCGAGCGTGGAGGGCTCGAGCCCCTCGCGATCACCGAGGCGCAGTTCACCGAACGACTCCGGTCTGAGAATCACACGATCAAACGTTCGCTCACCGACCCCCGCTTGTTCAGCGGCATCGGCAACGCCTACTCGGACGAGATCCTGCATCGCGCGCGACTGTCGCCGGTGAAGCTGACCTCGCGCATGACCGACGAGGAAATGTCGCGGGTGTTCACCGCGACGCAGGACGTGTTGCGCGAGTGGGTGGAGCGGATGCGTCGCGAAGTCGGCGACGGATTCCCGGAGAAGGTGACCGCGTTTCGTCCGGAGATGGCCGTCCACGGGAAGTACGGAAAGCCCTGTCCTCTCTGCGGCACCGCCGTGCAACGCATCCGCTATGCGGACAACGAGACGAACTACTGCCCTCGCTGCCAGACAGACGGCAAGCTGCTCGCCGACCGCGGCCTGTCCCGGTTACTCAAGCAGGACTGGCCGCGGCGGATCGAGGAGCTGGAGGCCTAGCTGACCCCGCTGGCGTTTTTCACTCCAATGCTGTCGTAGTGTGCGCTATCGGCTGACCGTGAACTGCTTGAACATCCCGTGCTGGACGTGCTCCTTGCCGTCCGGCGCGGGGAGGAAGCAGTACAGCGCATACTCACCAGGCTCGAGGTCCATCGTCACGAGGTTTTCATGCCCAGCTGTAAGCGCGACGATGCCACCCATCGGAATCACCGGTGGTGGTCCCTTCTGGCCGCCCTGCAGCCATTCGAGAAACGCCGTCGCCGGAGTGTTCGGAGGCAGCTTCACAATCAGCGCCTCGTGGAACTGCTTCGCGGTGTTCTTGATGAGGATGGTGCGGTTCCCCGCCTTGACCGGCTTGTCGATATCGAAGTTGTAGTCATACAACGTCATCACGTAGTCGGCGGTCGGAGCACCGGCCTGCGCGACATTGCCGCGCCCGGTCACTTTCAGGGGCTTTACCATGTTCTTTCGGTAATGCGGCATGCCGTCCGGACTCGGGATCATGCAGAGCAGCACGTAGTTGCCAGGCGTCAGCGTCGCGGTGACGGTGACCATCGCCCGTCCATCGGGGATCCCGGCGTTCGGGCCGCCAAGAAACGTCACCCACGCGGGAGGTGGTCCGGGATTCTTCATCGCTTCGCCGAAATCCGCGAAGGTCTTCCCCTGCTCGAGGCGGATCAGCTGCATGTGGTGCAGCTCGGGGCCGCGATTCACGAGCTGGAATGTCGTGATACCGGCAGCCACGGAATCGGGCGCCGAGAATGCGTAATCGGAGGTGGTGACGAGCACCGTGCGAGCCTGGGCCTCGGCACCGGAGGACATGACGACCAGCGCAACTGTGGAAAGGATGGAACGACGCAACATGACCTGTTTGGGTTGAAGGAGTGGCGAATTTACTATCGGGACCGGGAAGTGGCAGCCATCAAAAGGTCAGGGTTTGAAGGATTCAGGGTTTTAGGGATTTCCGGAAACCTTGAATCACTGAAACCCTGGAAACCCTCAAGCTCTCAACCCCTCATCACGGCGTCGCCGGAACCCGCTTGCCCTCGATATCCAGGATGACGATGGGAGCGATGCCAGTCTTCCGCAGCGACTCCTCGATCGTCGCGCGATCACCGACAATCACGATATTGAGGTTGTTCAGGTCGATGTACTTCTTCGCCACGCGCTGCAGGTCGTCGGGCGTCACCGCCTCGATCTTTGCGGCATACTCCTGATAGTATGACTCGGGCAGGTCGTTCACGTACAGTCCCGAAATCGCGCCATTGACCCCGTCAACCGACGCGAAGCGACGCGGCAGGCTCTGGATCAGCGACTCCTTCCCCTGCTTGATCTCATCTTCCGTGAACGGCTTAGAACCCTGCACGCCACGCAGCTCGTTCATGAAGTCGATCAATGCGCTGTCGGTCTTCTCCGAGACGATGTCACCGCCCGCGGAGAACGCGCCCGGTCCGCGTCCATAGCTGAAGCCCGAGCCCACGCCGTAGCTGTAGCCCTTCACCTCACGAATCAGGTGATTGAGTCGCGACTGGAACAGCCCGCCGAGGATGTGGTTCATTACGCTGATCGCGTAATAGTCCGGCGTATCGCGCGACGGACCTGGCAGGCCGATGTTGATGACGGACTGCGCAGCCTTCGGCTTGTCGACGAGGTAGATGGTCGTGGACTTCGATGCCGGTGCTGGCGGATACGTAAACGCGGGTTTCTCACCACCAGCACTCCAGTTCGCGAAGGCTTTCTCGAAGGCCGCCTTCACGCGCGCGGGATCCACGTCACCAACAACGGTGATGCTCGCGCGGCCGGGCTTGAAGTACTCGCGATGGAATGCGACGACATCCTCGCGCGTGATCGCACGCGTCGTCTGTTCGTTCACAACCCGCCCGTACGGGTGTTCATCGCCGTACACGACCTTCGAGAAGACATTGTTCGCGATCGCGCCCGGCTGATCCTTTGCCTGCGTCAGCGAAACGAGGCGCTGGGCGCGAAGGCGCTCGAGTCCCTGCGCCGGGAACACAGGGTTCAGCATCATGTCGGCCAGGAGATCGAGCGCGGGCTCGAGCTTGTCGCTCAGCGCGGTGAAGCCGATGCTGCCGCTCTCGTCGCCGACGTTCGCGGTGATTCGAGTGCCCAGCAACTGCTGCGCGTCGGCGAGCTGGTCACCGCTGCGTGACGTCGTGCCCTCGTTGAGCATCGATGTCGTGAACGACGCGACGCCAAGCTTTGCCGCGTCCTCGAACTGATTCGCGCCGCCGAGGAAGTTTATCGACACCGATACCAGTGGCAGGTCGCGCTTGGCGGATACCACCAGTTCGGCACCATTGGAGAGCCGCATCTTCGTCCACGCGGGCACCTTCAGCTCGGGAGATTTCGCGGGCGTGGGCTGCTTGGTGCGATCGATCGCCACCGTTCGCGGACGTGCCGGCGTCGCCGCCTGCCGCTGCTGCGCGCTGAGAGGTGCCACAGCAATGACCAGGATCAGCATCGCCGAGAGCCGAGAGCCGAGAGCCGAGGGCCGAGGCCCAAGCGCCGAGGTTATGTTCATTTGGACTCCACGATGTAGTGTCCGCCGTCAGGCGCGACCGTGACTTTCCTGCTCGCCTGCGACTTCGCCGCGAGATCTGTCTTGCCTTCGGGGACGACGCTCAGGACGACGCGCCCGGCGCCGAGGTAGGTGTTCGCGACGCGCTTGACGTCAGCCGCGGTTACGCCCTTGAGCCGCGCGTAGTTCGTCCGGTAGTGGCCCGGGTCGTTGAAGTAGACGGAGCCGCTGTTGAGGATTTCCGCCTTTCCAAGATTGGACTGGAGCCCCGCGACGAAGTTGAACTCGATCCCCGCGAGCGCACGCGCCATTTCCTCAGCCGTCGGCCCTTCGAACTTGAGCCGGGAGATGATGGAATCAGCGGACGCTTCGAGCTGCGTCAGCGTATTCCCCGGCCTCGGCGTGATGATCATGGTGAAGTCACCGAGTTGCTCGTTCGATGACTGGAATGCGCCGACGTTGGCCGCGGACTGTCGGTCGTAGACGAGTCCTTTTGTCAGTCGCGCGGTACGCGAGCCCGTAAGGATGGACGTGAGGACGGTCAGGGCATGGGAGTCCGTTTCCTTCACGCCGACCGTTGGCCATGCGATGTAGAGGCGCGGAACCTGGACGCGGTCCTCGAACACCATGCGCTTCTCAGTGGTCAGCATCGGAGGCTTGGCGGCCGGACGCGTGAACGGGCGCCCCTTGGGCAGGTCACCGAAATACTTCGTCACGAGCGCCTTCGCCTGCGTCGGATCGAAGTCGCCAACGATCGCGATCGTCGCATTGCCCGGCGCGTAATACGTGCGGAAGAAGTTCTTCACGTCTTCGACGGTCGCCGCCTGCAGGTCGGTCATGTAGCCGACGACTGGCCAGGAGTACGGATTCGTCTCGGGATACAACCCGTGGGTGAGGATCTCGCCGGCACGGCCGTACGGCTGGTTGTCGATTCCCTGGCGGCGCTCATTCTGCACGATCTCCCGCTGCGCCACGAACTTCGCCGAATCCAGTTTGTCCAGGAGGAATCCCATGCGGTCCGACTCGAGCCACAGCGCGGTCTCGAGATAGTTGGACGGGACGTTTTCGTAATAGTTTGTCCGGTCTTCGTTCGTCGAGCCGTTGTTGTTGCCGCCAACCCCCTCCGTCAGACGGTCGTGCAACCCGTACGCGATGTTTCCGGAACCCGTGAACATCACATGCTCGAACATGTGTGCGAAGCCGGTCTTTCCCTGAGCTTCGTTCTTCGAACCGACGTGATACCACACGTCTACGGCGACGGTAGGCGTCGCGGTATTGGGGGACAGGACGACGGTGAGCCCGTTCGGCAGGGTGAACCGCTCGAAGGGGATGTTGATGGTCGGGCTGGCCGGCTGGGCCGGTGCGCGCTGGGCGACAACCGGTGACGCCAGAGCAAGCCCAAGCAGGGCAATGCTGGTGCGTGGGAGGTGCATGGCTACCATATGAAGGGAAACTGTAGTGCGGAACAGGGCTGTCTCATGAATCAAAGCGCTATTTACTAGGCGCAGGAAGCCCCAAATGTTTCATGGGACGCATAGCGCTTTGCGAGGGCTATGCGTACGGTATTCGGACACTCTGCCAGGGTTGGACATCATGAAAGTGCTTCGCGTTGCTGCTCTTAGCGTGTTGGCGTTGCCGCTCGGCGCCCAGGACAATGCCCTCGAACCAAAGGAATTCACGGTTCCGTGGGAGCGCACCCGCCCCCGCGATCCCATCATGGACACAAAGGGCAGAGTTTGGTTTGTCGGACAGACGGGGAACTATGTCGCTTATCTCGACGCGAAATCGGGTGACTTCAAGCGCTACGAAATCGACGCCGGGACGAACCCGCACAACATCGTCACGGATCCCAACGGCGG
The DNA here is from genome assembly GCA_035626995.1 of Gemmatimonadaceae bacterium. Lineage (GTDB taxonomy): Bacteria > Gemmatimonadota > Gemmatimonadetes > Gemmatimonadales > Gemmatimonadaceae > DASPMP01. The sequence continues at coordinate 32,072 of DASPMP010000019.1, read as the reverse complement.
CATCTGGTTCACGGGGAACAGGAATGGTCGCATCGTCCAGCTGAATCCCGAAACCGGCGAGCTGAAGAACTTCATGATGCCGGATACGACCGTGCGTGACCCGCACACTTTGCTGTTTGACAAGAACGGGGTCGGCTGGTTCACCGCCCAGCAGTCGCAGCGGATCGGTCGCATCGATCCGAAGACGGGTGAGATCAAGCTGTGGCGTCCGCCAGGGGAAGGGCGCACGAATCCATATGGCGTCGTGATCGACCAGAACAATCGGCCGTACTTCAACTTGTGGCAGACGAACAAGATCGCGACCATCGACCCGAAGACGCTGGAATACAAGGAGTTCGTGCATCCCGACGAGCGGATGCGGGCTCGCCGGATTGCAATCACGGCGGATGGCCAGATCTGGTTTGGCGATTATCGTGGATTCCTGAATCACCTCGACCCGAAGACCGGAAAGTTCACGGAATACCCGATGCCATCCGGTCCCGCGGCACAGCCGTACGCCCACGCACAGGACGACCAGGATCGCATCTGGATCGCGGAGACGGGGGTCAGCCCGAACAAGCTGGTCGCGTTCGATACGAAGACCCGGCAGTGGGTCGCGAACATTCCGGTGCAGAGCCTGACGCCGCAGGGACGGAACGTCATCCGACACATGACCTTCAACCGTGCGACTCGCGAACTGTGGTTCGGGACTGATGCGGGCACGATCGGGCGCATGAACATCCCGCGGGAGATCAAGGCACTGGTACCATAGGGAACAGGGAACAGGGAACAGGGAACGGGAACAGAGGGAACAGGGAACGGGAACAGAGGGGACAGGGAAGCGGGAAAAGGGAAAGGGTCGGGGGAGGGGATAGATAAACATCCCCATCCCTGACCCTATCGCTTTTCCCGGGTCCATCTTCTTTTGGCTACAGCCCCATCCTCTTCGTGTTTCCCGTTTCCCGTTTCCCGTTCCCTTTTCCCTGGCCCCCAAGGGGGCCGCTTTCTTGCATTAACCAGCGCTCCCGTGCCCGACAGAACGACTGATCGACGCTCGCCATCACGCGGGCTGGCCCATCTCACAATCGAATGCGTCACACCGGAGCTGGACTGCGGCCGCTATCCGGTCAAGCGCATTGTCGGCGATGTCGTGCGTGTGGGCGCCGACGTCATCAAGGACGGCCACGATACGCTGGCAGCGCACCTGGTCGTACGCGCACCCGGTGAAGCTGCGCGCGCCGTCCCGATGGAGTTCGATAACGATGTCGATCGGTGGTTCGCGGAGTTCACGGTCGACCGCGTGGGACGGTGGCACTATACGGTCGAGGCCTGGACCGACGTGTGGGAGACGTGGCGTGCCGGGTTCCGCAAGAAAGTGGACGCCGGCGTCGACGTGCACGTCGAGCTCATGGAAGCCGCGCAACTCGTGAAGGCCGCGGCGCGGCGCGCGACGCGAGGCCCCGCACGCGCCTCACTGACACAATCGGCAAAGGCCTTCGATGGTGTGAAGACCGCACCGAGCGATGCGGTCGTGCGGCGCGCGCTCGAGCCGGAGCTCGCCACCTTGATGCGCGAGAACTACCTGCCGCGTGACCTCACCCGATACGCGCGGGAGCTCAGCATCGTCGTGGACCGCGAACGCGCGCAATTCGCCTCGTGGTATGAGTTCTTCCCGCGGTCCACCGATCGTTCCGGAAAACACGGAACCTTCCGCACCGCCATCGGTGAGCTCGATCGTATTGCGAAGCTCGGGTTCGACGTCGTGTACCTGCCACCGATTCACCCGATCGGTCGCACCTTCCGGAAGGGAAAGAACAACACGCTGACTCCGGAGGCGAACGACGTTGGCAGCCCATGGGCTATCGGCAACGAGCACGGAGGGCACGATGCCATCGAGCCGGCCCTCGGTACGATCGCGGACTTCGACGCGTTCGTCGATGCGGCACAGGCAAGAAGCATCGAAGTCGCACTCGACTACGCGCTCCAGTGTTCGCCGGATCACCCGTGGGTGAAGGAACACCCCGACTGGTTTCACCAGCGTCCAGACGGAACCATCGCGTACGCCGAGAACCCGCCGAAGAAGTACCAGGACATTTATCCGATCAATTTCTGGTGCGCGGACCGTCGTGCGCTGTGGGAAGCATGTCGAGACGTTCTCCTGTACTGGGCGTCGCACGGTGTGAAAACGTTCCGCGTCGACAATCCCCACACCAAGCCACTGGCGTTCTGGGAGTGGGTGATCGCGGACGTCCAGAGCGAGTACCCGGACGTCATCTTCTTCGCCGAAGCATTCACGCGGCCGAAGCGCATGAAGAGCCTCGCCAAGCTCGGCTTCACCATGTCGTACACGTACTTCACCTGGAAGAATGCGGCGTGGGACCTGAGCGACTATATGACGGAGCTGAATACGCCGCCGGTGACCGAGTACTATCGCGGCAACCTCTTTGCAAACACGCCGGACATCCTCAACGAGTATCTCGTCATGGGAGGTCGTCCCGCGTTTCGTGCGCGTCTTGTGCTCGCCGCAACGCTGTCGCCGCTCTATGGCATCTACTCCGGCTTCGAGCTCATCGAAAACGAGCCGGTAAAGCCGGGAAGCGAAGAGTACATGAACTCGGAGAAGTACGAGCTGCGTCCGCGCGACTGGAATGCGCCTGGCAACATCAATGAAGACGTGACGCTGCTGAACCGCGTGCGCCGTGAAACACCGGCGCTACAGCGGTTCGGGAATCTCACATTCCATCTGTCCGAGAACGAACAGATTCTCTTCTATCGGAAGGCTGGCACGCCGGGCGTCAGGCCTCAGGCGTCACGGGCCGTTGCCGCGAGCACAATCGAGGCGAGCGATGATCCGGATGTCCTGATCGCCGTGAACCTCGACCCGAAGAATCCGCAGGCCACGATGGTGCATGTTCCCCTCGAGCAGATGGGAATCGCCCCGGACGAGCCGTATGTGGTGCACGACCTGATCAGTGGCGCACGGTTCACCTGGCAGGGGCCACGCAACTACGTCCGTCTCGATCCCACCGACCAGGTCGCACACGTCCTGCGCGTCGAACGATGAGCATCTCCCGCGTTTCCGAAACACGACTCCCCGCGCAGGCGCCGATCGGCGGCGGTGATGACGATCCTTACTGGTACAAGGACGCGGTCATCTATCAGCTGCACGTGAAGTCGTACCGCGACTCGAACGCGGATGGTTACGGCGACTTCAAGGGGCTCATCGAAAAGCTGGACTACATTCAGCAGCTGGGCGCGACGGCCCTCTGGCTGCTGCCGTTCTATCCGTCCCCGCTCAAGGACGACGGCTACGACATCGCGTCGTACGAGTCGATCAACCCGACGTACGGCACGATCGAGGATTTCAAGTCCTTGATGGAGGCTGCGCACTCGCGGGGCATCCGCGTGATCACGGAACTCGTCATCAACCACACCTCCGACCAGCACCCCTGGTTCCAGCGCGCACGACGCGCGCCGAAGGGATCACCGGAGCGCAACTGGTATGTGTGGAGCGACGATCCGAACCGGTACGCCGGCACCCGGATCATCTTCACGGACACGGAGACATCCAACTGGACCTGGGATCCGGTGGCGCAGCAGTTCTTCTGGCACCGCTTCTTCAGTCACCAGCCCGACCTCAACTTCGACAATCCCGAAGTGCTCGAGGCGGTGAAGAACGTGATGCGCTTCTGGCTCAAGATGGGGGTGGACGGGTTGCGGCTCGACGCCATCCCATACCTCATCGAGCGCGACGGCACGAACTGCGAGAATCTCGCGGAAACCCACGAGGTCCTGAAGAGCCTCCGACGCACGCTCGACGAAGAGTTTCCCGGGCGTGTATTTCTCGCGGAAGCGAATCAATGGCCCTCCGACGTGCGCGCGTACTTCGGGCAGTCCGACGAGTGCCACATGGCATTCCACTTTCCGGTGATGCCACGCATGTACATGGCACTCCGCAAGGAAGACCGGACGCCGCTCGTCGACATCATGCGCCAGACGCCAGCAATCCCGGAGGATTGCCAATGGGCCATCTTCCTGCGCAATCATGATGAGCTCACGCTCGAGATGGTGACGGACGACGAGCGCGACTACATGTACCGCGAGTATGCGCGCGACAAGCGGATGCGCGTGAATGTCGGCATCCGCCGACGGCTGGCGCCACTGATGGAGAATGGCCGGCGGCAGATGGAAATCATGAACGCGCTGCTCATGTCGCTCCCCGGCACACCCATCATCTACTACGGCGACGAGATCGGCATGGGCGACAACGTCTATCTCGGCGACCGGAATGGCGTCCGCACGCCCATGCAATGGAGCGCGGATCGCAATGCGGCGTTCTCCGATGCCGAAGGAGCGGCACTGTATTCCCCGGTCATCGCAGATCCGCCGTACAGCTACCACAGCGTGAATGTCGCGGCGCAGGACCGCACTCCGACGTCGCTGCTGCGCTGGATGCGGCGACTGGTCGGCGTCCGGCAGAAGTTTCGCGCGTTCGGGCGCGGGACGTTCGAAGCGCTCGACCCGAACAACCGTCGCGTGCTGGTTTTCCTGCGGCGCTACCGAGACGAAGTGATCCTGTGCGTGAACAACCTGTCCAGGTTCGCGCAGTTCGTTGAGCTGGATCTGCGCGAATTCAACGGCCAGGTGCCGCTGGAGCTTTGGGGAGAGGTGCCATTCCCGCGCATCGGCGAGCTGCCGTACCTGCTGACGCTCGGTCCGCACAATTTCCTCTGGTTCCGGCTCATGCCGGCGGACCAGGTCCCAAAAAAATGACCGGCGATCGCGGCGGCGAGCTGATCGCCTTCCTCAAGTCGAAGCGCTGGTTCGGGGACAAGACGAAGGTCATCCGCGGCGCCAGGCTTCGCGAGCGCATCCCGGTGGTGTGGCCGAACGCAGACCGCGATTTCGCCGTCGCGCGCGCGGACGTAGAGACCGATGACGGGACGTCCACCTACCAGCTCGTTCTTGGCGCGGAGTCGGAACCGATCGGCGACGCGCTGGAGAACGAGCAGTTCCGGCGCGGCCTCATCGACGCCTTCGCGCACGGCGCAGCCTTCGACAGTGGACGCGCGCGCTGGATCATTCAGTCGGAAGGGAAGCGGATGCTCGTCGCGCCACCGGCATCGACGATTACGCTGTCGAAGGCGGAGCAGAGCAACACCTCAGTGCTTGTCGAGGGAGAGGCGATTCTGAAGCTGTTCCGACGGCTCGAGCCTGGCGTCCATCCCGACGTCGAAGTCACGCGCTTTCTCACGATCGACCGTCAGTTCCTGCACACTCCCGTACTGCTCGGCACCATCCGCTTCGAAGACGCAGAGGGGACCACCACCGCCGGAATGCTCCAGGAGCTCGTCCCGCAGGCAATGGATGGCTGGTCGTTCGCGCTCGAATGTACGCGCGAGCACTTCGGGAACGGCCGAGGCACGGACATGCCGTTCCTAAACGAGGCCGAGCAACTCGGGATTGTCACGCGCGCGCTGCACGAAACGCTGGCATCGGGCGCACCGGGAAGCGCCTTCGCACCCACGCAAGTTCAGGAGACCGACGTAAAGGCATGGACGGATGCGACGGCACGCATGGCACGACGCTCTCTCGAATCCCTGCGCGGCGCCGTGGACAGCATTCCCGGGAAACACGCTGACGCCGCACGCGCGCTGATTGCCGACCGTTTCACGGAGCTCGTCGCTGGGTGGGGCAGAGATCTGGCCAACGATGCCGGCCTGAAGACGCGCGTTCATGGCGACTATCACCTGGGCCAGGTGCTCCGTTCCGCAGCCAACCAGTTCCTCATCATTGATTTTGAAGGTGAGCCCGCGCGGCCATTGGCGGAGCGTCGTGCGCTGCAATCGCCGCTGCGCGACGTTGCCGGCATGCTGCGCTCCTTCGCGTACCTTGCCGCGGTTGGCGCCGCCAATGGGAAGGCCGGGGTCGACCGCGCATCCCGCTGGGAACAGGACGCTCGCGCCGCGTTCTTCCGAGGGTACTTCGCGGACGTGGACACTCCGGTACGCGGCCTGCTGCCCCGCGACCGCCGGAATGCGGAGCGTCTCATCAGGCTCTTCGAAGCTGAAAAGGTATTCTATGAATTGCAATACGAGCTCGATCACCGACCGGACTGGGCGTGGATTCCCCTGCGCGGCATCACGGCGCTGACCACATGAGAGTCTGGCCGGGACAGCCATATCCGCTGGGCGCCACCTGGGACGGCGCTGGCGTCAACTTCGCCCTCTTTTCGCAGAACGGAACCGGCGTCGAGCTCTGCCTGTTCGACGGGCCGGGCGACGCGGTGGAGACGCAGAAGATCTGGCTGCGCGAGCGCACGGATCAGGTGTGGCACTGCTACCTCCCGGATGTTCGTCCGGGACAGTTCTACGGCTATCGGGTGCACGGGCCCTACGATCCCGCCGCGGGGCACCGGTTCAATCCCGCCAAGTTGTTGATCGACCCTTATGCGAAAGCCCTCACGGGCGCGATCAAGTGGAACGATTCGCTGTTCGCGTACAAGGTTGGCAGCACGAATGAGGACCTCGAGCCCACATCCGACAACGACGCGTCTCAGGTGCCCAAGTGCGTGGTCGTGGATTCCGCATTCACCTGGGAAGCTGACAAGCCCCTCAACACGCCGTGGAACCGCACGATCATCTACGAGTGTCACGTCAAGGGGATGACGATGCGCAACCCGGCCGTGCCGGAGCATCTGCGCGGCACCTACCTCGGACTCTGTTCCGAGCCGATGCTGGAGTACTTCAGCACCCTTGGCGTGACGGCGATCGAGTTGCTCCCGGTGCACCAGTTCGTCGTCGACCGGCATCTCGCCGAGCGTGGGCTGACGAACTACTGGGGCTACAACTCGATCGGCTACTTCGCCCCCGACGTCCGGTACGCCGCGCAGGGACTCGGCAACCAGGTGTACGAGTTCAAGAGCATGGTGAAGACCCTGCACGCCGCGGGGCTCGAAGTCATCCTCGACGTCGTCTACAACCACACGGGTGAGGGGAACCATCTCGGGCCGACCCTCTGTTTCAAGGGGATCGACAACAAGGCGTACTATCGGCTGGAGCCGGAGAACCCGCGCTTTTACACGGATTTCACCGGCACGGGAAACAGCCTGAACATGCAGCATCCGCGCACGATCCAGCTCATCATGGATTCACTGCGCTACTGGGTGACGGAGATGCACGTCGACGGCTTCCGGTTCGATCTTGCACCCGTCCTTGCGCGCGAGTTGTACGAAGTCGATCGCCTGTCCGCGTTCTTCGACATCATCCACCAGGATCCCACGCTCTCCACGGTAAAGTTGATTGCCGAACCGTGGGACGTGGGCCCGGGCGGATATCAGGTCGGCAACTTCCCAATTCGATGGGCCGAGTGGAACGGGAAGTTTCGCGACAGCATCCGGCATTTCTGGCGGGGCGATCGCGGCCACGTGGCCGAAGTTGCGTCGCGCCTGGCCGGATCTGCGGACATCTACAGCTGGAGCGATCGCGAAGCGTACGCGAGCATCAATTTCGCCACGGCGCACGACGGCTACACGCTGCGGGATCTGGTGAGCTACGAGCAGAAGCACAACGAAGCCAATGGAGAGGAGAATCGCGACGGACACAACGACAACATCAGCCGGAACTGGGGCGTCGAAGGCGAAACCGATAATGAGGAAATTTTGAACTATCGGTACCGCTCGATGAAGAACTTCCTGGCGACCATGGCGTTCTCACAGGGGGTGCCGATGCTGTCCCATGGGGACGAGATCGGCCGCACCCAGAACGGAAACAACAACGCGTACGCGCAGGACAACGATATCACCTGGCTGGACTGGAGCCTGGACTGGCGGCGTAAGGAACTTCTCGAATTCACGAAGCGCGTGCTCGCCATTCGACAGGCGCACCCGGTCCTTCGTCGGCGTCATTTCTTCCGGGGGATGCCAGTCGACGAAAGCGGGCACAAGGACGTGACCTGGCTGCGCCTGGATGGGAAGGAGCTCACCGACGCGGACTGGAGCGACCCCAACGCCACAGCGCTCGGCATGCTCATCAATGGCAATGCCACCGACGAGACGAACGATCGCGGCCACCCGGTCTCCGATGACACGCTGTTGCTGATCATCAGCAACTCGCCCGAAGACGTCACCTTCGCGCTGCCGGAGCTGTCACACCGCGGGATCTGGGCCGAGCTCGTGAACACCGCCCGCGCCGAGCTCACCGTGCTGGCGGACAATTGTGTCCGGCTCTTGCCGTACTCGCTGATGCTGCTGCGCTATGGACGCGATCGCCGCCTCGCGGTCGAACCGACCTCGCGCAGTGCCAGCAGCGCGGACGCCGCAGCACGGAGTGAGAACAGTGGCTGAGAAAAAGACGATGCGAAAGCGCGCGACCGAGCCCACCCTGCGCACCCGCTCGAGCGACGGGCCGGCGTTGGCGCACGATCGCGCGTCCCTGCGCCGGTTGATGGAGGGGCGGCATCACGACCCGCATTCGATCCTGGGAGCGCACTCCACCACCCTTGAAGGCGTCGAGGGAATCGTCATCCGCGCTATGCAGCACGCAGCGGTCTCGGCAGAACTTCTCCTTAATGGCGATGTTGTGCCAATGCAGCGCGAGGACGCGCTGTTCGCCACGTTCCTTCCTGGCGCAACGCATCCTCTTCCGTATCGCGTGCGGTACCGATTCGCCGATGGCAATGTCTGGGAGCGTGACGACCCCTATCGCTTCGGACCAACGGTCGGCGAGATCGATGCGCACTTGTTCAATGAAGGCACGCATCGCCGTCTCTGGGAAAAGCTCGGCGCGCATCCCATGACGAGGGATGGCGTCTCGGGAGTCGCCTTCGCGGTCTGGGCGCCGACCGCGCAGCGGGTGAGCGTGGTCGGCGACTTCTGCCAATGGGACGGCCGCGTCTATCCCATGCGTTCCCTCGGCGCGTCGGGCGTCTGGGAATTGTTCATTCCCGAGCTTTCACCGGGCGCGCTGTACAAGTACGAGATCATCACACAGACAGCCGACATCCGTGTGAAGACGGACCCGTTCGCCTTCAAGCTCGAGCAGCATCCCGGCACGGCGTCGATCGTGGAGCCACCGCTGTCGTCATATGAGTGGAACGACGACGCGTGGATGCAGCAGCGTGACCGTCGCGACCCGCACCGCTGCCCGGAACTGATCTACGAGGTGCATCTCGGATCCTGGGCGCGCGTGCCCGGGGAAGGCAATCGCTTCCTCACCTATCGCGAGATCGCGCCGCGGCTGGCCGAGCATGTGAAGCGCCTTGGCTTCACCCACGTGGAGTTGTTGCCGGTGATGGAGCATCCGTTCTACGGATCGTGGGGCTACCAGGTGAGCGGCTACTACGCACCGACGTCCCGGTACGGCAGCCCGGATGACTTCAGGTTCTTCGTCGACACGTTGCACCAGCATGACATCGGCGTAATCCTGGATTGGGTTCCGGCGCATTTCCCGAAGGACGATTTCGCGCTGCGTCGCTTCGATGGCTCTGCGCTCTTCGAGCACGAGGATCCCCGTCTTGGCGAGCATCCGGACTGGGGGACGCTGATCTTCAACTATGGTCGCCCCGAGGTGAAGAACTTCCTCGTGGCGAATGCATTGTTCTGGCTCGAGGAATTTCATGCGGACGGGCTGCGCGTCGACGCCGTCGCATCCATGCTGTACCTCGATTACAGCCGCCAGCCAGGGCAGTGGCTGCGCAACCGCTACGGCGGACGCGAGAATCTCGAAGCGATCGACTTCCTGCGGCAGCTGAACGAGACGATCCGGCACGAACATCCCGGCTGCTCGATCATCGCCGAAGAATCCACCGCGTGGCCGGGCGTGACCAACGATCCAGCGCATGGTGGGTTGGGCTTCACCTTCAAGTGGAACATGGGGTGGATGCACGACACGCTGAAATACTTCGCGCTCGATCCCATTCATCGCCGCTGGCATCATGACCAGCTGACGTTCGCGATGATCTACGAGTACACCGAGAAGTTCGTCATGCCGCTGTCACATGACGAAGTCGTCCATGGAAAGGGATCGCTGCTGAACAAGATGGCGGGCGACGAATGGCAGAAGTTCGCGAACCTTCGGACGCTGCTTGCGTACATGATCACCCGCCCCGGGAAGAAGCTGCTGTTTCAGGGGATGGAGCTCGCGCCCTGGACCGAGTGGAACCACGAGCAGAGCCTCGAGTGGAACCTGCTGCAGGACGACCCCCGACGTGCGCAATACTTCGCATATCTCTCCCGACTCGCCGCGATTTACCGCAAACGCCCCGAGTTCTGGCGCCGGGATGCCGAGTGGGAAGGGTTCAGCTGGATCAGCGCGGACGATCGCGACAACTCCGTGCTCGCATACGTCCGTCGCGACGGGGAGCAGCATGCCGTCGTAGTGCTGAATCTCACTCCCGTCCCGCGACCGCAATATCGCATCGGCGTACCGGCGCTGGTCGAGTATCATGAAGTCCTCAACTCCGACGCCGCGGATTGGGCGGGGAGCGGCCACGGAACGCGCGAACGCGTCCGCGCCACCGAGGCGCCGTTCCACGGATTTCCGCAGTCGATCGAGTTGACGTTGCCACCTCTTTCTGCGCTGGTGCTCGTCCCGGAACGAACGGCGTGACCCGCACGGCGCTACGAGAACTTGCCGACCGCGTCGGCATTATTCCGGAATACCTCGATCAGACGGGGCGCGAGGTGCGCCGGACCACCGACGCGGCGCGCGAAGCCCTGCTCTCGGTCATGGGGATGGACGCGCCGACATCCGACGCCGCGCGCGGCTGGTTGGACGAGCTCGATCACGAGGAACGCAACCGGATCATCGACCCAGTGCGCGTCGTTAGGCGTGATGACGCGTCCGCGCGCCAGGTGCGCATTCGTCTCCCAGATGGAATGCGAACGGCGCAGGTCGAGGTCGAGCTGACCGAGGAGCAGGGGCACACCTGGAAGGTGAATGCAACTGTACGCCGCTCGGCGACGATCACGCTCCCCACAAAGGCGAGCTACGGCTATCACCGCCTGCACGTCCGCTTCACCGCCGCCCAGGACGAGCGAGAAGCCGAGCAGTCTTTCATCGTCGTCCCTGCGACCTGTGCGCTGCCGCAGCAGCATTTCGGCGATGACAAGGGGATGGGCGTTGTCGCGAACCTGTACTCGGTGCGTCGAGAGCACGACTGGGGCGTCGGGGACCTCGGCACACTGCGGGAGATCGTTGAGTGGGCCGGGAATCGAGGAGCGGATTTCGTCGGCTTCAACCCGCTGCACGCGCTGTACAACCGCGGATGGGACGTGAGTCCGTACAGCCCGGTGAGCCGGCTCTTCCGGAATCACCTGTATCTCGAAGTCGAGCGGATCCCGCACTTCGAGCGGTCGGCCGAAGCAAAGGCGTTGCTCAACGCACCGGACGCGCGGCGAGCACTGCAGGCGCTCCGCGATGCGCGTCTCGTTGATTACGAGGGAGCCATCGCATTGAAGGAGCGCGTGCTCACCGAGGTCCACCGGACCTTTCGGGCGCAGCCCGGCAGCGATGCGGAGGCGTACGATGCCTTCGTGCGTGCGCGCGAGCCTGAGATTACGCGCTTCGCAACATGGATGGCCATCGCGGAGAGTTCACGCATGCCGGACTGGAGGCAGTGGCCGGAGGCATTGCAGGACGCTGGCTCCGGGGCAGTCGTGGCGTATGCGCGCGCGCACGACGAGCGGGTGGACTTCTTCCGGTGGCTGCAGTTCGAAGTCCATCGCCAGTTGCACGAGATCTCCGAACGGGCTCGCGTGCTGGGGATGCGCGTTGGCGTTTACCAGGATCTGGCGATCGGGACGAACCCTGGCGGCAGCGATACCTGGAGTTATCCCGACCTGTTCCTGCGCGGCGCTGCCGTGGGCGCGCCGCCGGATCCTTACGCGGCCGAGGGGCAGAACTGGGGACTCCCTCCAATCGACCCGCGCGCGTTGCGCCGCCAGTGCTATCGCTACTGGATTCAGCTCGTCCGTCGCGCCTTCGAGCATGCCGGCGCGCTGCGGATCGATCACGTCATGGGACTCTTCCGCACCTTCTGGATTCCCGACGGCCTGTCGGGACGGCAGGGAGCATACGTGCGGTATCCGTCGGAGGACCTGCTTGGCATTCTCGCGCTCGAAAGCATGCGACATGATGCAATCGTCGTTGGAGAAGACCTGGGTACGGTGCCGAAGGATGTGCCGCCGGCACTCAGGAAATGGGGCATCCTGTCTTCCAAGGTGCTGTACTTCGAACGTGACACGCGGGGATTCAAGAGCGCGAGCAGGTATCCCGAGCTATCGCTGGCCACGGCGAATACGCATGACATGCCGACGCTGAGCGGATTCTGGAACGAGAGCGATATCGAGCTGCGCTCAGAACTTGGCCTGCTCGACGGACCAGCCGCCGTCCGCGGTGCCCGGAAGGAACGAGCCGCGGACAAGCAGGCGCTGCTCGCGCGCCTCGCACTTTCGGCGCCGAGGCCATTCGAAGCGTCACACTTTCCACGCGAGCTCTCCGCCGCGGTTCACGAATTTCTCTGTTCGACGCCTGCACGGCTCGTTGGCGTGTCACTCGACGATCTCACGGGTGAATCCGATCCGGTGAACGTGCCTGGCGTTGGCGCGGACAAGTATCCCAGCTGGCGACGGAAGATGAGTCGCGCGATCGAGGAGATCAGCTGGAGCTTCGAGGTCGACGATACCATGCAGTGCCGGGCGCGGCGGCGACGGTCGCCATGAGCCGAACCCTGACAGCAACCATGCGGTTGCAGCTGCACAAGGAGTTTCCGCTGTGCGCTGCCCGTGAAGCCGTTCCCTACATCCACTCGCTCGGCGTCTCCCACCTGTATCTGTCGCCGATTCTCGCCGCGAGCGTGGGAAGCGCCCACGGTTATGACGTCATCGATCCCACGCGGCTCAACCCCGAGCTGGGCACGGAAGACGACCTGCGCGCGCTCGCCGCGGACCTGCATGGGCGCCGGATGGGAATCATCCTCGACATCGTGCCGAACCACATGGCCGCGAGCGCGGCGAATCCCTATTGGGACAACGTGCTCGAGCGCGGACAGCAGTCGCGCTACGCCGAGTGGTTTGATATCGACTGGGACGCCCCGAGAGCAAAGGGGCGCGTCGTCCTTCCGGTACTGGGCGACGATCTTGCTGCGGTGCTCGAGCGTGACGAGATCACCCTGCACATTCGGGACAGCGGTTCCCGGATCGCATACTTCGACAAGACCTTTCCGCTGGATCCCGCGACGCTTCCGAAGGAGATCCAGCTCGCGCAGTTCGATCCCTCAGGCCGACCGGCCGCGGAGCAATGGGCTGAGGGCGAGGCAGGACGAGCGCGGCTGCGCAAGTTGCTCGACGCGCAGAACTATCAGCTGACTTCGTGGCGGTCGGCAGGCGAGATGAATTATCGCCGGTTCTTCGACGTGAACGATCTCGTCGCCGTGCGGATGGAGACGGACGAGGTATTCGATGCAACGCATGCGCTCGTCCTTGGCTGGGTGCGTGAGGGATTACTGGACGGACTGCGCGTGGATCACGTCGACGGGTTGCGTTCGCCGTCATGGTATCTCGCGCGCCTGCGGCGCGCGGTCGACGAATCCCGGCATCCCGAGGCGCCCGAACCATTCCCGATCTTCGTCGAGAAGATTCTCTCGGGAGACGAGCAGCTGCCGCGCGAATGGCCTGTGCAGGGGACAACGGGATACGACTTCCTGAACGACGTCGAGGACCTGTTCATCGACGCGTCGGGATACGACGCCATTGAAGCGGCATATCGCGGACTGCGACACAACCCCGAGCTGAACTTTGACGCGATCGCTCGTGAAGGAAAACGGCGGTCGCTCACCGGGCCGCTGTGGCCCGACGTCATGCGCGCTGCGCGCCTGGCCCACCGGTGGCGATTTGACGCATCCGTCAAGGAGATCGCCGACGCTATCGTCGAGCTGATCGTGCACCTCGACGTGTACCGCTCCTACGTGTCCGAACCGGGGATCGTATCGCACGCCGACCGTCCGCGACTCGAGCGCGCGTTCACCGAAGCCGCGCGGTCGCAGCGCGTGAGCGCACCGGCGCTCGCGTTGCTGCGAGATGCGTTCTTCGCCAAACCCTCCGCGGCCGACCCGCTCCGGGATGAGCTGGTGGCGCGGCTGCAGCAGACATCGGGGCCCGCCACCGCCAAGGGCGTGGAAGACACCGCGCTGTACGTGTATGTCCCGCTCGCGTCCCGGAACGAAGTCGGTGGCGCGCCGGACCGGCCATTGGCCGATGCGGCGGCGCGGACGCACGCGCGCAACCTGCAGCGTGCCACGGACTGGCCGCACACGATGCTGACCGCCAATACCCATGACACCAAGCGCAGCGCGGACGTGCGATCGCGACTCGATGTGCTGTCCACGATGCCGTCGGAATGGGCCCGGTACGTAGCGCGCTGGCGTCGGCTCAACAAGCCGTTGCGTCGCGTCGTCCGCGGCAAGCTCACACCGGATACCAACGCGGAGTACCTGTACTACCAGATGTTGTTCGGGCTCTGGCCCGCGCAACGACCGGAGCGGCGTGCGGACGACCTGCCAGAACGTGGATGGCTGGAAACCGCCCGAGACCGCCTGAAGACATACATGCTCAAGGCCGTGCGTGAGGCCAAGACGCGCACGAGCTGGACGGATGCCGACGAACAGTACGAGCAGGCGGTCCAGGCCTTTGTGCAGGGCACGCTGCTGCCGGAAAAGGAATCGCACTTTCTCCCGGACATGGCTCGGCTCACGGCACTCACGGCGAATGCGGCGTTCAGCATCTCGCTCGCGCGACTCGTGATCCAGTGTACCGCTCCGGGGGTCCCCGACTTGTATCAGGGTTACGAGTTGTGGGATTTCTCCATGGTCGATCCCGACAATCGTCGTCCGGTGGATTTTGAACTGCGGATGAAGCTTCTCGCTGCGTTGGATGTGGACAACGCGCTGCAGTCGGCGGTGCAGTCGGAGCGCTTTTTCGAACCACGCGTAAAGCTGGCATTTTCCGCGGCGCTGCTTCGTTTTCGTCGCGACCACGCGGCACTGCTATCGAAAGGTTCCTACCTTCCGGTTGAGTCGGATCCTGGCGTTTTTGCATTCGTGCGGGAGGTTCCGGAGGAGCGATCGCTCACCATCGCGCGCACCCGGTTCCGCGAAACCACGAGCGGCGTCGAGAGCCGGCTCACGGTTCCCCGCGAGCTGGCGGGGCGCTGGACATCGGCTCTGACTGGCAGAAGCGTGGAGCTGGATGACGTGGGCCAGAACGTGCAGACTCCGCTGTCAGATCTCGTCGAACCAGGGCGTCCCTGCGAATTGCTCTTCCAGAGGAAGGGCGACTGATCGCGCAGAGGAGGCTGTGGTTCAATTAGTGTTCGGTTCGGCCCGCTATGCTCATGGCCAGACCATTGGTACGGAATCTTCTGAACGCCTCAATGATGAACGAGTCCGGTAAAACGAACGGGAAGGCCCCAGTCCAGCCCGCTACCATCGCGTACTTCTCGATGGAGGTGTGCCTCGAGCAGGGAATTCCTACCTACAGCGGTGGACTGGGCGTCCTCGCGGGCGACACACTGCGCTCCGCTGCGGACCTGAAGCTTCCGCTCCTCGCGGTGTCGCTGCTTCATCGAAAGGGGTATTTCCGGCAGCACGTGGATGCGCAGGGGAACCAGACCGAAGCGCCCGTGGAGTGGAGTCCCGAGCAGCGACTCCAGGAGCTGCCGCAGCGGGTGAAGGTCCTGATCGAAAAGCGGGAAGTTCACGTGCGCGCGTGGAAGTACGTGATCAAGGGAGTGACGGGACACGACGTGCCTGTGCTCTTGCTCGACACCGACCTTGCCGAGAACAGTGAGTGGGACCGGCGACTGACGGACTCGCTGTATGGAGGCGACAACCACTACCGTCTCTGCCAGGAAATAGTCCTCGGCATTGGCGGGGCCCGGTTGCTGCGCGCTATCGGTTTCCAAGGTGACGTTCGGTATCACATGAACGAGGGGCACAGCTCCCTGTTGTCAGTCACGCTGCTCGAGTGGCAGCTGGAAGGGCGCAAGCCGTTCGAAGTCACCGAGCAGGACATCGAGGCAGTGCGACGGCAGTGCGTCTTCACCACGCACACGCCCGTACCGGCCGGCCACGATCGCTTTCCAGCCGACCTGGTCAAGCGGGTGATTGCTGAGGATCGCGTCGCGCTCCTCGAGGCGGCGAAGGTGCTCGAGAACGGCGAGTTGAACATGACGCATCTCGCGCTGCGCCTGTCGCGGTTCGTGAACGGGGTGGCCATGAAGCATCGCGAAGTCTCGAGCGCGATGTTCCCGGGCTTCCCCATCGACTCGGTAACGAATGGAGTGCATGCAGCGACGTGGACATCTTCCGCGTTCGCCCAGCTGTTCGACAAGCGCATCCCAGAATGGCGTACGGACAATCTCTACCTGCGCTACGCGGTCGGAATTCCGCTGCCGGAGATTCGTGCGGCGCACGCCGACGCCAAGAAAGTATTTCTCGACGAAATTGCGCGTCGCCAGAAAGTGGAGCTGGATCCGAAGATCTTCACCATGGGGTTCGCGCGGAGGGCCACGCCGTACAAGCGGGCGGACCTGATGTTCGCCGATACGGCACGCCTGGCGAACATCGCGGAGAAGGTGGGTCCGATGCAGATCGTCTTCGGCGGAAAGGCGCATCCGCACGATGGCGGCGGAAAGGACCTTATTAGGCGCATTCACACAGCAGCGGAACAGCTGAAGGGCAAGATCACCGTCATCTACATCGAGAATTACGAAATGGAGATCGCCGCGAAGTTCATCGCCGGTGTCGATCTCTGGGTGAATAACCCGATGAAGCCACTCGAGGCGTCCGGGACGAGCGGGATGAAGGCGGCGCTCAACGGCGTGCCCAGCCTGTCCGTGCGCGATGGCTGGTGGATCGAGGGACATGTGGAGGGAGTCACCGGATGGTCCATCGGGTCTGATGAATCCGAAGGAGACCAGTCACGCGACGCCCAGGACCTGTACCTCAAGCTCGAGCGGGTGATCCTGCCGTTGTTCTACGGGCTCCCGGTGGCGTACGCCGAAGTCATGCGCAGTGCGATCGCGCTCAACGGATCGTTCTTCAACACCCAGCGCATGGTGGAGCAGTACGTCCGGAACGCCTACTTCCCGGACGTCGCGATCGGCGAAGCAACGCCGAACGAGGCGGTGGTCGCCACCGGCTAGGGATCTTTCTCGAGCGTTTCCTCGGTCTCCTGGACCTCACGCACCGCCCGAAGCGCGGTGTTGCCGGCGACCAGCGCGCCCACCGCGATATAGATGTAGAAGGTGTAGAAGCGCCACCACACGAGCGCCGCGCCGAAGACGGCGGCCGGCAGCGTACCACCCAGCGCTGCGCGGAACGCCAGCTCTACGGCTCCGCCACCACCTGGCGCTGGCAGCAGGCCGGCGCCGTAGATGATTCCTAATGGCCACACCACGAGCGGCCCCAGGGGCACCGGCGCATCTGTGATCGCGAACACGAGCATCGGCAGGATGGTGAACCGCACGCCGACGTGCGCGATGGACGTCAGCAGCGCGATGGAGGCCCAGCCGTAATGCATCTTCCGGAATGCCGCGACTGTCGTCTTGATGCGTTCTGCCCAGCGCAGCACCAGCTCCCAACGCTTCCCGTGGATGTGCAGCCGACGCGCCCAGGCGGGTGGTTCGGCCCCATAGTTCGCCCGCGATAACAGGAACAGGAGCAGCCCGACGCCAAGCACGAACGACGCGTAGACCCCCACCACGCTCACCATCGTCACGAACGCTGTCCCGGATGCATCGAAGATCATGCCGATCAGGAAAGCCACCGTGGCGATCGAAATCATCTCGAGAAACAGCTCGAGATACAGCACCACCAGCGCATCCGACGCGGCCATTCCTGCCTGCGCCAGGATCAGATAGCGCGCCGGCTCGGCGCCGGCACGCGCCGGCGTGATCGACGCCGCGAAGTCGCCACCCAACGATGTGCGCAGTGCCGTACCGAAGCTCATGTATGTACCAACCGCCTTCGCACTGGCGATGAGCTTCACGGACCGGGTAACGACCTCGACGACGAACGCGCTGAATGCGAGGAGGTGAGCGAGTGCGGGGATGGCGAGGTTGATCCCTTCCGGCGCGCCGCTCCGCACTGCGTATACCGAAACACCAATGACGGCCGCGAACGAGACCGCGGTCACGATCCAGCGTTTCAAAGCCGCACTCGTCGGCGATGGCGGGCAGCGATCTTGCGCATCCGGGAAGTATGAAACGACGCGGCTCGAAGCCGCCGGAACCAGAGGACATTCTAGCTGTCCCGCGTGCAGGGCGCGATGTCCCTTCCGGCGTACGACAGGATCTCGAGATCGTTTCACGCGGCGCCCGCATTCCCGCCGTATTGCTGCTGCCCGGCAACGTCCCGCCCGTACCAGCAGCGTTGCTGCTCCATGGCCTGGGGTCTCGCAAGGAACGGATGATCGACACGGTGGGAGCCGCCCTCGTGCGTCGCAGCATCGCGGCCCTCGCGGTAGACCTGCCGCTCCATGGAGCGCGTCAGGGAGGACGCGAGGATCTTGGCCGCATGAGCCCCATGCAGCTCCTCGGCAGTTGGAGCGACGCCGTCGCCGAAGCGCGGACCTCGATGGACTTTCTGGCTGCGCATGACTCCATCGATGCCAGCCGGATCGCGATCGTCGGCTACTCGCTGGGATCGTTCCTCGCGAACACCGTCGCCGCCGATCACCCTGAGGTACGCGCGATCGTGCTCGCGGCGAGCGGCGACCTGCCGCGCGGTATACCGTTCGGACCGCTCGTGCGAACCGTGGTCGACCCCATCCGCTCAATCCGGTCGATCGCTGGCCGCCCGCTGCTGATGGTCAATGGACGCAGCGATCGCACTGTGACGCCGGCGCAAGCCGCGGCGCTTCACGCCGCGGCCGGCGAACCGAAGACCATTCACTGGTACGAAGGAGGACACTGGCCGCCGCAGCGCGATATCGAATTCGCCTGCGACTGGCTGGCTACGCAGCTGCAGGCCGCCGACGCGCGTAGATCTCGAACCAGGGCGTCCAGCGCTTCGTGAGCGGCTTCACCAATCGCTCCTCGACGACCGCCCAGCGACGCGTCCATTCGTCGGCCGTCGGAACGAGTACATCAGGGATGACTCCCATCACGTCGAACCCAAGATCGCGCAACAGCCGCGTCAGCGACGCAGGCGAAAACCCGAACCGGTACGGAAACGTCAGCAGGTTGTTGTGCGCGAGAACCGCGCGACTGACGGACATCCGCTCGGCGGATGTGACCGAGACGGCACGAAGCCGGGCATAGCATTCACCATTCGGCACTCGCACCGCGAGCACGCCGTCGGGACGCAGCAGGCGATGCGCCGCGCGGACCGCCGCACGCGGATCCGGCAGTTGGTCGAAGGTGTTCCAGATCGCGACGACGTCAAACGGGTGCGACGGTTCGAAGTGCTCGAGATCGGCGTCATGGACCGTGAAGCCGAGCGATCGCGCGAAGGCATTCGTATGCGGGTTCACGTCCAGCCCCTCGAAGTGCCAGCGCTCCCGGCGCGCGGCCGCCAGGAAGGCACCCACATAGCTGCCGACTTCGAGCCCGGTGCCGCGCCGCTCGAGCCGTCGCACAAGGCGTCTCGCCTGGGCGCGGTACGTCCGGGTCTGCGCGCGATGCAGCGCCAGCAACGCGTCGCGCTCCGGCGTTTCCGATGTGTAGGTCGCGCACAACTCCTCGCGCTTCTCCATGGGATTGCGGTAGACGAGTCCGCAGTCCCGGCATCGCACCACACGCCATGGGGGCGCCTGTGAGAACGCCACCCGATCGACGAGTCGCTCGGGTGGCGTGTGTGGTGACAAACGCCGCATGTGAAAACCCCAGAGGGCTTCTGCTTCTTCGCGAATGTCCGATGGCCCGGCAACTTCGAGGGTGTCCGCCCCGCCGCAGACGATGCAGCGGGTCAGCTCGTAGCTGCTATGGGATCCGATAGTACTCCACTTTGGCGTCATTGAACCGGGGAATCGCCAGCACGCTTCGCTTCGTGTCCACGCCGATGTCGGCGGGGGCGGAAACCCCACGCACGAGCGGCATGATGTGGCTGCCGCCATGCACGACGTGCACCGTGGAATCCGTCCAGCTCGATACGAGAATGTTGCCGTTGGCCATGACTTCGACGCCGTCGTAGCCACCCGGACCCGCGACGAGCGTCGTCGTGGTGGACGTTCCGGGGTTCCACGCCATGAGATTCGGTCCACCGAAGGGCGCGAGGATGAAGCGGGCGTTCGTGGCATCCCAGGCGATGCCATTGGGATTCATCAGTGAATCGCCGGTGAGGACCGTGGTGACGCGGAGTCCATTCACCTTGTAGACCCGATTCGCGCCGGGATGGGTCATGCCGCCCTGTTCGTCGAACTGGATGCCGGTATCGGTGATGTAGATGCCGTCCGGACCGATCGCGATGTCATTCAGGAACGTCGCGCCGTAGTCCCGCAGGCTCACGGCGCCGAGGTATTCGCCGGTGCGCTTGTTGAACTTGCGCAGCATGTAGATGTCCGTGACGAACAAGGTGTCGCCCTGAATCGCCATCCCTTTCGGCGCATTGAGATTCAGGCCGGCACGTCCACCCTGCGCGATCGTCGTTGGCGCTGACAGGCTATCGGCATGGACGCGCACGATGAACCCGTTGTTATCGCGCATCGACGGGTTGCCGTTGACGTTCGTGATGAACCACGAATCCAGGTCTGCGTCATAGCGTACCGATTCGGGCACATTGAGCCCCGTCGTCTCACCGACTTTCTGCGGGGTCGCCGACGTGGCGGAATCGCCCGTTGCGGAGGCGCCCGTACTGTCAGCAGCGGACTGGTCTTTTGCGCACGCGCCCAGCGTGAGTGCGCCGATGAACATTGCGGGAATCAAGGTCACACGCATCGTCGTTCTCCGGGAAATGGATCGCCAGCGAACTCAATCATAGTTGCCACCGACGCTATTCGTCGAGGCAGGGAACCTGCACATGTGCGCTTCCTCACCACGCACGTCACTGCACTGGAGGAATAGAACATGGCGAAAGAGAGAGAGTCGCTGCAGAAGCTCTACGTCGAACAGCTTCGGGACTTGTACAGCGCCGAGGAGCAAATCCTCGAAGCGCTGCCAAAGATGGCGAAAATGACGAAGCACGCGGAGCTGAAGCGCGCGTTCCAGGAGCACTACCAGCAGACCGAGCAGCAGAAACAGCGCCTCGAGAAGCTGGGCGAAGCCCTTGGCGAGGACCTCACGGGTCATAAGTGCAAGGGAATGGAAGGGCTCGTGAAGGAAGGCGAGGAGATCATGAAGGAGTTTCAGGACTCCGACGTCCTCGACGCTGGCCTGATCGCGGCGGCGCAGCGTGTGGAGCACTACGAGATCGCCGGCTACGGCTGCGCGCGCACCTACGCGCACATGCTCGGACTCGCGGACCAGGCAGAGCTCCTGCAGCGCACGCTGGACGAGGAAGGCGACACCGACGAAAAGCTGACGGACCTCGCGGAAACTGTCGTCAACGTCGACGCGCTGAAATAAACGGTTCTCGATGGCGGCCGTGACGAGTCACGGCCGCCGATGAGCCTCCGCCCGTGCGTCACGCGGGCTTTGCATGGGTGTTCGACTGCCACATAATTCGAGCCTCCTCACCACCCCCGAGGCTCGTCGTGTCCCACATGCTCCGCAGCGCCGCCATACTGGCCGCCCTGGCTCCCTCACTCGCTCTTGCGCAGCGCCCGGCGACCGGCGCTCCGCCCCTGACGGCGGTACCGCCGAGGATCATTCGCGCCGTCCCCGGTGACGTGACGCAGCCGTTCGACACGGCCCTGCTTTCGAACATGCGCTGGCGCGAGCTCGGCCCGTATCGCGGCGGTCGTTCCGTTGCGGTCTCGGGCAGCGTCGCGCGTCCCACCGAGTACTACATGGGCACGACCGGAGCTGGTGTCTTCAAGACAACCGACGGCGGCCAGTCGTGGTTCCCGGTGACTGACCGCTACTTCGGTGGGACGATCGGTGGCATAGACGTCTCGCCCTCCAATCCCGACATCGTGTACGCGGGCGGCGGCGAATATCCCATTCGTGGAAACGTCTCCCATGGTGACGGGGTGTGGAAGACCACCGATGGCGGGCGCACCTGGAGCTACAAGGGACTTCGCGAGACGAAGCACATCGGCGACGTCGTGGTGCACCCGACCAATCCCGACCTCGTGTACGTGGGAGCGCTGGGCCATGTGTATGGCCCGAATCCCGAGCGAGGGGTGTATCGCTCCCGGGATGGCGGGAATACGTGGCAGAAGATTCTCTTCCGGAACGATTCCACGGGTGTCGTGGATCTCGTGATGGATCCCAACAACCCGAACGTGCTCTATGCCGGCTTCTGGCAGGCGCACCGTCGACCGTGGCAACTGGTCTCGGGTGGGCCTGGATCCGGCTTGTTCAAGACCACCGACGGCGGCGACAGCTGGACCGAGATCACGAGAAACCCGGGGCTGCCGCAGGGGATCTGGGGGAATATCGGCATCGCTGTATCCGGCGCGAATTCCAATCGGATCTTCGCACTCATCGAGGCGCGCGAAGGTGGCGTCTACGTCAGCGATGACGCCGGCGCCACCTGGCATCGCACGAACGAACAGAGCTCGCTGCGCCAGCGCGCGTGGTACTACACGAAGCTGTACGCGGACCCGAAGAACCAGGACGTGGTGTACGTCAGCAACGTCCAGTTCAGCAAATCCACCGACGGAGGGAAGACCTTCCGAACCATCCGGATCCCGCATTCGGATTCGCACGACCTCTGGATCGCGCCGGACAACCCGAACCGGATGATCGAGGCGGATGATGGTGGTGCCGCAGTTTCACTCGATGGAGGACAGAACTGGACCGCGCAGGATTACGCGACCGCGCAGTTCTACCACGTCATCACGACGAATCACTTTCCGTATCAGGTGTGCGGCGCGCAGCAGGACAATTCGACGCTCTGCGGGCCGAGCCGTTCCACCGAAGGTCCCATCGCGATCAGCGACTGGAAGGACGCTGGCGGAGGCGAATCGGGTTACATCGCGTCCCGGCATGACAACCCTGATATCGTATACGCCGGTTCGTACGGCGGGCTGCTGACGCGCAAGGACATGCGGACCGGCATCGAACGCAATGTGAATGCGTGGCCGGACAACCCGATGGGTCATCCCGCAGGCGACCTTCGCTACCGCTTTCAGTGGACATTTCCAATCGTCACGAGCCGGCATAACACGAACGCGATCTACATCGGCTCGCAGCACGTGCACCGGTCGACCAATGGCGGAGAAAGCTGGACCGTGATCTCGCCCGATCTCACGTTCAATGATCCCGCCACGATGGGCAATTCCGGTGGTCCACTTACCCTCGACCAGACGTCCGTCGAGTACTACGGCGTCGTCTTCACGATCGCCGAGTCGCCCGTGCGCGCCGGATATCTCTGGGCCGGTACCGACGATGGCCGCGTCTGGCTCACCCGCAACGGCGGCACGAACTGGACGGAGGTAACACCGCGTGACATGCAGAAGTACACGCGCGTGTCGATCATCGACGCGTCGGCGCACGGCGAGTGCATCGCCTACGTCGCCGCGAACCGCTACCAGCTCGACGACGACCGGCCGTATCTCTGGAAGACGACGAACTGCGGGAGCAGCTGGGAACGCATCGATAACGGCATCGATGTGACCGAGTTCACGCGCGTCGTGCGTGAAGATCCGGAGCGTCGCGGCTTGCTCGTTGCCGGCACCGAACGAGGCGTGTGGCTGTCAGGCAATGACGGACGCAGCTGGCAGCGCTTGCAGCTCAACCTTCCGATCGTGCCTATCCACGATCTGCAATTCAAGGAAGGGGACATCGTCCTCGGCACGCACGGCCGCTCGTTCTATATCATGGACAACATCAGCGTCCTGCGTCAGTTGAATGACCGCACGGCCGCAGCCGACGCACGCCTGTTCAAACCCCGCGATACGTATCGCGTGAATTGGTCGGGGGGCGGAGGATTCGGCGGTGGAGGTGGAGGCGGTGGCGGTGGTGGTGGAGGTGGCGCCGGTGGGTCGGGACAGCTATCGGCCCCGGTGAATCCGGTTGCTGCGAATCCGCCGAACGGCGTGCAGATGCAGTACTGGCTGAAGACCGCGAACCAGGAAGTCACGGTGTCCGTGCTGGATTCGGCTGGAAACGTGATTCGGAGCTTTACCAGCAGGCAGGATTCCGCGCAGGCAGCAGATTCGGTCACGCGCGAAGCGCGGCAGAAGGTCCGTCGCGATTCGTTGACGGCGCTCGGCTTGTCTCCGGACAGCGTCCAGCGCCTGCTCCGCATTCCGGAGCCCTCGCCGGATGACCAGGTTGCCGGATTCCGTCCGACATCCCCGCCGCGGGCGGCGAATCGGAGAGGTGTGAACACTTTCTCATGGGACATGCGCTACACAGCGCCCTCGGCATTCCGAGGAATGATTCTCTGGGCCGCTGGCGGGACGCAGGGCCCTGTAGCGCCTCCCGGACGGTACCAGGTGCGCCTCGCGGTGAATGGAGCGACCGTAGGGACAGAGACTTTCAGGCTCTTGGCGGATCCGCGCGTGGACGGAGTCACGCAGGCGGACTACGTCGAGCAGTTCCGGTTCGTGCGTCAGGTGGCGACGCGCTTCGGCGAGGCGAACGACGCCGTGAAAACCATCCGGTTTGTGAAGAGTGAAGTGGATGACCGGCGCGGCCGGCTTTCCGGAAATCTGCGCGCGCAGTTCGATGCGCATGCTACGCCACTTGTCGGTTCGATCAATTCCGTCGAGGACTCGATCTACCAGACCCGCAGCCGGTCAGGTCAGGATCCCCTCAACTTTCCCATCCGGCTGAACAACAAGATCGGTGCGCTGATGGGCGTGGCGGGAAATTCGGCGGGTCGGCCCACTGCCCAGACATACCAGGTGTTCACCGTTCTGGAGCAACAGCTGGGGCGGGAGCTGACGCGGATGCGACAGTCGTTCTCGCAACATCTTACGCCAATGAACGCCACGCTTCGGCAGGCCGGGTTGCCAGAGATCGTTCCACGGCCCGTAGATGTCCCGGCGCCACGGCCGGCATTGGTACCGTAGGGAGAGGGAAAGGGGAACAGGGAACAGGGAACAGGGAACAGATAGGGAACGGGGAATAGGGAACGGGGAACAGAGCACTCTCCTTCCCTGGTTCTCTTCCCTATTCCCTGTTCCCTGTTTCCCTTTCCCTGTTCCCTCGGCTATTCCCTCACCGCAAGCTGTACGTGCAGATGATCCGCCGTTCCAACATGGCGGAGTGTCTGGAAACCCATCACCGCGAAATACGCCTGGAGCAGGCGATTCCGGATCTCGCCGCGGCCAATGGTGCGAAGGTCCACCGCATGAACCCACCCGTTCGGCTGACGGTAGTGCTTCGTGCGGTCGTTGACGCGGAGGCCCATGCGCGTGTAGTCCGCGGCAGAGCGCCCGAAGTCCGTGATGATCACTGCAGGGTCAGCAAGAATTGCGGTGGCGATCGCGACGCGCAGCACGGGATGGACCTGTGAGAAGTAGTCCCGAACGCCTTCGGTCTTGGTGTTCGTGCTCGACAGCCGGAAGAGGGCAAAAAGGCACCACGCCGCGAACGTCGGAATGGCTACCCAGCGAAGCGCGGTGAGGGCTCGCAGGGGCGCCCCTTTGCCGCGCGCGTACCAGAGAGCCATCGCGGCCACACTTCCCATCGCCACGAACGCCGCGCTGGCGACCGCCAGCCAGGGCGTCACTCCGCGCTGATACAGTTCGACCGCGGCGCGCACGTAGACGAGCAGCGGAAGCACTACTACCACGGTGGCCTTCGCGCCGATGACGGCAACGTCCGCCCATGTCCATCGCCGCGTCTTCGACCGACGTCCTGATCGTGCCCGCTGCGATCCGCCGAGCGGCCGTGGCAATGCACGCGCGACTTCACGTTTCAGTTCAGCGAGTCGGCGTTCAACGACGGTAGCGGGCATACATGAACTACGAACGGGAGGAGAAAAAGTTCAGTTCCCGTTTGTGTTGCTATTCCGGTACGGCCATTCCCATCGCGTGGTATCCCTTGTCGACGTAAACCGTCGATCCCGTGATTCCGGAGCCCAGTGGTGAGCAGAGAAACGCCGCGGTATTGGCCACTTCTTCCGCCGACAGCGGGTCGGTCATCGGCGCATTCTTCGACACATAACCGATCATCTTCTCGATGATGCCGATCGCGCTCGCCGCGCGCGACGCCAGCGGGCCCGCACTGATGGTGTTCACCCGCACCCCAAACTTGCGCCCCGCCTCGAAGGCAAGTGTCTTCGTATCGCTCTCGAGCGCGGCCTTCGCTGACGACATGCCGCCGCCATAGCCGGGAATCACCCGCTCGCTGGCCATGTAGGTCAGCGACACAACCGAACCGCCAGGGCGCATGAGCGGACCGAAACGCGCAATCATCGACACCAGCGAATAGGCGCTGACGCTCACGGCCTCGAGGTAGCCGCGCCGGCTCGTCTCGATCAGCGGCTTCTTGACCTCCGGTCCATTCGCCAGGGAATGGACGAGGATGTCCACCGAACCATCTCCGAAGTCACTGCGCATCCGTTGCGCCACCCCTTCCACCGATACGTCGCCCGCGTCCTTGTAGCGCTTGTTCGCCTTCAGCTCCTCGGGGAGGTCTGCCATCGTATCGAAGGCGGCGTCCATTGGATAAATCTTCTCGAACTCGAGCAGTTTTCCCGTGGAGAGCCTGCGGGAATCGTCGATCTTCCCGCGTTCGATGAGATTCAGGAAGATGTTCAGCGCAGGGGGCCACGTTCCCACACACACGGAGGCGCCGGCCTCGGCCAGCGCCTTTGCGATCGCGAATCCGAACCCTGCGTCGTCTGCCACACCGGCGACGAGCGCCCGATTACCGCGGAGGTCGATGGAGAGCATGCGGGAAAGATACGCGTCATGGGCCGCAGCCGAGAGCCGATAGCTTACGCGCGTGCTGCCATCCAGACCCAGCAGCGTCGTCAGCGCTACTCGCGGACCGTCGTTCGCCCGCGGGCTCTGGCGCATTGCCGCCGCGGATGTTTCGAGTGGCAACCGCGTCCGGCTGCTCCACGATGGGCCGCAAACCTTCGACGAGATGCTGCAGCTCATCCACGCGGCCAAGGCGTCGGTGGCACTCGAGAGCTACATCTTCCGCTCGGATGAAGTCGGCGAGCGATTCGCGGACGCGCTCATCGGTGCCGCTGCGCGTGGCGTCCGTACCCGACTGCTGACGGACTGGATCGGAGCGCGAGGAACGTCCGGTCGATTCCTCGGAAAGCTGCGCAAGGCCGGTGTCGAAGTCATGGTCTTCAACACACCCGGACTGCGCGCCTGGTTCGGGCTCCTTCCGCGTGACCATCGCAAGCTCCTGGTGGTCGACGATGCCGTTGGTGTCACCGGCGGTGTCGGTATCGGAAAGGAGTGGCTGCAGGGTGTGGCGAAGGAAAGGCGCTCACGGTGGCGCGACTCGGCCGTGCGGATCGAGGGGCCGGCGGCGCTCGACATGCTCCAGGCGTTCGAGAACATGTGGCGCCGGGCGACGCGGAAGGAACGCCGCGGCTCACATCGACTCGTGAAGCAGACCCGCGGCACACATCTCGACCCTGACATGGACGCGCCCGCGCTCGTCGGGATCATCGAAGGGGAGCCGCTGCGGCTGCGCGTCGCGCGCGCCCTCCAGATGCAGGCCATTTCCGCTGAACGCTCCATCTGGATCGCGAGTGCCTACTTCACGCCGTCGCCCGCGGAAGTGGAAGCGCTCACTGGAGCCGCGCGTGATGGCGTGGACGTGCGCATCCTCGTGCCGAGTCGGAACGACCATCCGTGGGTGACGATGCTCACCCGGCGCTACTACCGGCGCCTGCTCACCAACGGCGTTCGGGTCTGGGAGTGGAAGGGCGAGATGATGCACGCCAAGACGAGCGTCGTTGATGGCCGCTGGGTCCGCGTCGGTTCCACCGACTTCAACATGCTCGGTGTTGCGATCAACTACGAGCTCGACGCACTCGTCCAGGATCGGGAGATCGGCCACGAGGCGGAGCAGCGGTTCCTGGCGGACCTGGAGCAGTCGCGGGAGGTGACCATGCGCAGCCGACCCGTCGGACGCTGACCCGCCGTTCGCGTCCGCGTGGTCGCGGGTTAACCTTCCCCTGTGAAATCAGGGATCGTGATCCTGTCCGAGCTCCAGGGAGATCTGCGCGAGCGCATCCTTGACGTACAGCGCCGTTACGATCCCAAACTGGCGGCGGGCGTGCCACCGCATGTCACGTTGACCGGTTCATCGGGAATGGGCCCCATCCCCGCCGCGACGCCAGTCAAGCAGCTGCGCGCGGCGCTCGAGCCGATTGCGGAGTCAACACCCCCAATGCGGCTCCAGTTCCAGCGCCCGCATCGTTTCATGCAGACGAACATCGTCGTGCTTCCGCTCGATCCAAATGGCCCGATTCGCGCGCTGCACGAGCGAATCCGCAGCAGCGGACTCCCGTACGAGCAGCCGCGCTTTACCTTCACGCCGCACGTGACCCTGACTTTCTTCCGTCAGCTCCAGGCGAGCGACGTGAAAGCGTTGCTCGCGCTGCGGTTTGACGAGCCGGTCGTCATCGATCGCATCTCCGCGCACAAGACCGTAAACATCGTGAACTCCACGAAGCTGCTTGAGCTGCCGCTCACCGGCGAGTCATGAGGACCACGTTCACTCTGGCGATCCTCGCGACAGCCATCAACGTATCGCCGCTCAGCGCGCAGGAACACACCGACTCCCTGATTCTGGACTCGCGACTGTTTCACCGGAGCGATCTCTACGTCCTCGGTGGATTTGCGGCGTCGGCCATTACGCTTCTTCAATACGATCGCAAGCTGGCGGAGTGGTTCCAGTCCGACCGTCTTGCGAACAGTCGCACGCTCGACCGCACCGCCGCGGCGCTGGACATCATCGGCGGTGTTGGCGCCGTCGCTGTCGGCGGCGTGATGTACGTGACCGGTCGAGTGGCAGGGAAGCCACGACTGGCACACCTCGCCTTGCACACCGGTGAAGCGGTTCTCGTTGGCCTCGGAACGGCCGGTGTAATCAAGGGGGCGGTTGGGCGCGCTCGTCCCTATGTCACCGGAGACACAAATCCGCGAGACTTCGAATTCCTGCGCGGCTTCAAGGGATCGCCGTGGCAGTCGTTTCCATCGGGGCACAGCACCGTCTCGTTCGCCGTTGCCGCGGCGATGACCAGCGAGACGTCAGCCTGGTGGCCCAGTCGGCGATGGGTCATCGGACCGGTGCTGTTCGGCGCAGCGACCCTCGTGGGAGCGTCGCGTATGTACGACGACAAGCACTGGGCGAGCGACGTCGTCATGGGTGCCGCCATCGGCACTTTCGCCGGCCTGAAAACGGTGCGCTTCAATCACACACGCACTGGAAATCGCATCGACCGCTGGCTGCTGGGTGACGACGCGGACCTCCGTGTCAGCCCGGGACCCGACGGATCCCTGCAGATCGGCGTCGCCGCACGCTGGTGAACGCCAGCATCAACCACTCGAACAACGCGCACACTCCCGTGCTGAAGGTGGAACCCACCAGGATTCCGCCGATGACGTCGCTGAACCAGTGCATGTCCAGGTAAATGCGACTCGCGCCGACCAGCAGGGTGATGACGACGCCGCCAATGATGTACGCGGCGGGCGTGATGCGACGCCGGAGCGCGAGGTAGCCGACCACCGCTGCCGTTGTGGCTGTTGCGATGACGTGCCCGCTGGGAAATGCGAAGGAATCCCGGAGCGCGTCGCCAAGTGGAGGCCGTGGCATCTCGAACCCGTGCTTCAGGATCGACGACAGCTCCGCGGACGTGAGCGAGCAGAAGAGCATGATCAGGAACCACTCGAGGTGTCCGCGAAAAAGCGGCCATCCGACCAGAAGGGCAAACGGAAGAAGCACCAACCGTTCGCCAAATCGCGTGATGAAATTGAACAGCCGCTCGCCAGCGGGAGAGTGGTGTGCGCGAAACCACTCCCGCACCGCCATGTCGAGACCCTTGTGGTCTCCCTCGAGTACCTCGCTTCCCACTTCGAGGAATGCCACCGCGAACACGAGACACCCAAGGGAAACGAGCAGCAATAACCAGTGCTCGCGTGCGCGTTTCAGGATTGCTTGGACAGGCATGTGCCTGTCGCAAGAGCAAGGAAAACGCCGTTACTGGTCGAGGGCCTTTCTGATCGCGGGCTCGAGGTTCTGCTTCCCGCCGAGTCCGGTATAGACCACCTTGCCGGCCTTGTCGAGGATTACGACATACGACGTGGCGGGCGCGTCGTAGGCACCGCTCGCTTCGCCCTTCCGGTCGAAGACCTGGATCCAGGGGAGCTTGTTCTTCTCAACGTACGCCTTCACGCGACCGGGGGACTGGTTGACCGACACGGCTACGCCAACGAACGCCACCCGATCCGAATACTTCTCGTACAGTGCCTTGAGAGAGGGCTCGAGCTCGTGACAGTTGCCGCACCAGGTCGCCCAGAACTCCATGACGACAGGACGTTGACCCACATACTCCGAGAGGTTCGCGGGCTTGCCCTCCAGCGTCTCCACGTTTGCGGCCAGACCAATGCTGCCGAGATCCAGCCCGATGTCCTGGGCGCCGGCCGGAAGGGCGAACAACGACGCAATCGCGACTATCGCACGCAATTTCATATCAGCAGCTGTCCCATCTTGATCAGGTAATACTCGGCGACGCCGAGCATAAGGAAACCGAAACCACGCTTGACCCACGCCATCCACGCGCCGGATCGCGGAAGACGCGCCAGCGTCGCCGACGACAGTCCCACGAGCACCAGCAGCGTGCACATCCCGACGGAAAACACGAACAGGTAAAGAAAGCCGAGCAGGCCGCTTTGCGTCGTGCTGACCCAGGTCAGCACCACGGCCATGATCGGAGCACCACACGGAGCGGCGACGAGCCCTGAGACCGCGCCCATGATGAACGCGCCTGAGAAACGACCTGCCGTACCGGAGCGCGACGCGCGATCGATCCACGACCGGGGCACCGGAACCGGCAGTACATCGAGCATGGCCAGCGCGCTCAGCACGAGCAGGTTTGCCATGAGGAAGTACAGCCATGGATTAGTACTGATGCTGCCGAAAAGCGTTCCCGTCATCCCCGCGATCACGCCCAGCGTGGAGTAGAGCGACGCGAGACCCAGGACGTAGGTCAGCGTGAGCAGCACAGGACGCCAGCGCGGGGGGCGGACCGATGGGTCGGCGACTCCACCAACTTCCTGCCCCCCAACGATCGCGGCCGTTATGGGGATCATGGGGTAGATGCAGGGGTTGAGACTCGTCAGCACTCCGCCAAGGAACAGGACGGGAAGTGCGAGGAGGGGCTGAGAGAGGTCGGGATTCAAAACGGGAGGCGGTTGCCGATGAACACTCAAATAGTAGCGGTCCTTACAGTAGCTACGCTCATCTGCGGTGGCCCGCTGGCCGCCCAGCATGCGCACGGTGGCCATGCTGCGACTTCGGGCGCTGGCGTCAACGGTGCGACGCGCGATCGCGAAATACGCGGATACGTCGGCTGCCACGGCTGATGGCTACCGCCTCTTCCTTCCCGGCGTCAAAACGCAAAAGTCCTTTCATTTCACCAACTACGCACACGCCGCCATGGAGGCGTTTCGCTTCGATCCTGCGAAGCCCACCTCACTGTTGTATCAGCGGGACACAAACGGAACGTTGCAGCTTATTGGCGCGATGTTCACGGCGGCGAAACGGGCGCGGATCTCCCGGTTGGACGATCGCGTCCCGCTCTCGATCGCGCGGTGCACAAGCATGTGAACTGGTGCATTCCGCCGAAGGGTCAGGAGCGTCGTTGGCTGGAACGGCGTGACGGAGCGCCGATCTTTGGACCGGAATCTCCCATTGCGACGAGGAGCGCCTGTGACGCAGTCGGAGGACAGTTCCATGCAAGCATCTTCGGGTGGATGATCCACGCGAATGTGTTTCTTGGCGACGACCTCGCGACGGTGTACGGGCACGAGCACTAGCAGCCGACAAGCCGACAAGCCGACAAGC
>DASPMP010000018.1:0-10199 GCA_035626995.1 Gemmatimonadaceae bacterium | reverse complement strand
CCTCCGCGCTCAGCATCCAGCTGGGATCGTTGCGCGTGGAGAACTCCGTGGCGACTGAACCAGGGTTGACGATGGAAACTTTCACGCCGCGATCACGCACTTCCAGGTTGAGGCATTCCACGAACGCCAGCGCCGCGTGCTTCGTGGCCGCGTAGCAGGTCCCGCCGACGAACGCGCTGCGTGACGCAATGGAGCCGATGACGACGACATGGCCGCGTCCGCGCTTGGTCATCGCGGGGAGCAATGTCCGGGTCACGTGGAAGAGCGCGTTGAAATTGACATCGACCATCGTGTGCCATTCGTCCGGAGTCAGCTCGAGCATCGGCTTCATCGGCCCGAGCCCGGCGTTGTTGACGACGACGTCCGCGTCGACGCCTGCGAGCGCTTTTGCGATGGCGTCAGGGTCGCGGAGGTCCAGCACGATCGGCCGGCACGATCCGCCTTTGGATTCGATCTCGCTCGCCAGCGTCGCGAGTTGTGACTTCGACCTGGCGATCGCGACGATGTCGAAGGTAGCGGCGAGCCGCAGCGCGATTGCGCGCCCGATGCCGCGTGATGCGCCCGTGATGACAGCGGTCTGTTTGGCCATCCCGGAAGTTTAGTCGCGACTTCGACCCGCGCTTGGAGTTTGGCGCGACTCCGACTGGTGCTCTTGCAGAGAGAGCGCTCAAGGGGACTTCGGATTACTCGGATGAACTGACGGATTGCTCTTGCGGTTCACCAACGGTTCGTTCGCCGTCGGTTGTATCCGTGGAATCCGGTCTTTCAGAGTTGATCCGAGATCAACAGTCGAGGGCCTTCACGACCCGAAGCGCCAGTCGAAGACTCTTGATCAAGGCATTTCAAGCGCTCAACAGTCTCTCGATTTCCCGGACGAGCGGATCGAACGACAACGTTCGGCCGGAGACGCGCGTCGCCAGCTCGTGGGCCAGTTCACGCTGCCCTTCCATGAACAGCGACTGCACGACCCACGGACCAGCGCGCGGGTTGCGCCACCAGTCTTCGTCGTAGCGTTCCGTCAGCGTCTCATCCAGTAATGCCTGAAGCTGCCACGCCCGAAGATAGCGCGCGGAGTAATAGCCGGGGTCGATGTCAACGAACGCGTCCGAGCGCGGATACTTGAACGAGGTCGCACCCGAGAGCAGATCGACGTAGGTGTCAGGCAGCGATTCCCAGCGCGAGTCGCCGCCATAGAGCTCCGTCTCGTAGATGAGCTTTGCGCAGTAGCGCCGCAGGTAGTGCAGCTCCTCGAAGCCCGCCGAACGCGTGAAGGTACCGACGCGCGTTTCACCGAGATCGGTGTACCGTCGCAACCAGCCCGCGTCCTGCATCAGGCCGTCGAACAGCATGGCGTACGACTCGGTGACGGAGTTGTCGCCGAGCCAGCGGTACTCGAACGGATAGTCCGGTCGCGCATAGGCGAAATGCAGCGCATGCCCGAGCTCGTGCAGGAATGTGCTCCAGTCGGTCTGACCGCCGTGTGGTCGCAGGACGAGGTAGACCTCTTCCGGCACCTGCACCGGCGCGCAGAACGCGCGGGACCGTTTCCCTTCGCGCTCCTTCGTATCGAGCCGGATGCGGCCCGCGGCGAGTGGGTCGATTCCCATCTCGCGGGTCTGCTTCTGCACCCGTGCTTCCATCTCCCGCGCCGGGAAATACGCGTCGAACTCGCGGGCCCGGAACAATGCCAGCGCGTCCGCGCGCGTGGCGTCGTCGACGTCGATGCCGAGGACACGCTTCGTGAATTCGGGAAGCGTCTCATCCCACATCGCCTGCGTGTCGCGGAGGAACTGCTCGCATTGCGTCCGCAGGTCGCGCAGCGAGATGCCACTCAGCAGCTCCCAGGTCGCGTTGTAGCCGTCGGCGAGATCGAGGCGCTCGATGATGTCCCGCTCGCGCTGCAGGCGTTCCTGCCGCAACGGTGCGAGCTCGGCCTGGACGAGCGTGCAGCGCGCGTCGTGGATCTGCTGGCGATATGCGCGATCGCCCGCATTGGCGATCTCGATGGGCGCGCGTTCGTACTGGAGCCTGGAGCCATCCGGGAGCGTCACCATCGCCGACGCTTCCCATGCGATCTCGCGTTCCTCCAGGGGCGCCAGCTCCCGGCTGCTCTGAAGGCTGGCAAGCCACTCCAGCAGGATGCGGCTCTGGCGATAGTGCTCGGTCACCGCCGTGGTCGCACGGAAGGCGTCCAGGGTCATGGCGAGGGCGTCCTCGCTCATGACCATTCCATACTTCGCGTAGATCGCCTGCAGCTCGGCCGTGGGCTTCAGCCCGGCCGCGGCGAGGTAATACTCACGCGAGATTTCTTCCGAAAACGCCTGCCCGTCCCGGCGCAGCCGGTCGAGCGACAGCGTTTCTGTTACGGGCATCTAGCTGCTGAGCTTTTCCGTAATCCAGTCGATGACCCGGTCAGCGGCGACGCGGTCCTGTTTCAGTGTGTCCCTGTCACGGACGGTCACAGTAGAATCCTGTAACGTCTGTCCGTCAATGGTTACGCAGTAGGGCGTGCCGATCTCGTCCTGACGACGGTAGCGGCGGCCGATAGCGCCCGATTCATCATAGAACACGGGGAACTCCCGACGCATCGCGTCGGAAAGTTTCGTTGCGAACTCTGGCATGCCGTCCTTCTTCACGAGCGGGAAGACGCCGGCCTTCACGGGGGCCAGGGCAGATTGCAACCGGAGCACCGTGCGTCCTTCGTCCTCCCCCTCCACCTTCTCCTCGACGTACCCGTTCACGAGGAGCGCGAGGAGGGTGCGGTTCGGCCCGCACGCCGTCTCCACGATGTACGGGATGTAGCGCTTGTTGTTGGCCTGATCGACGTATTCCAGGCGCTTCCCGGACACGTTCTGATGCTGCGTGAGGTCGAAGTCACCGCGATTGTGGACCCCTTCGATCTCGGCGAACCCGAGGGAGCCACCGAAGTCGAAGTGAATGTCGGTCGCGGCACGCGCGTAATGCGCGAGCTCGTCCTTCTGCTGGTCGTAGTACTTCAGGCGGTCTTTCGCGAGGCCAAGTCCGAGATGCCAGTCCATGCGCCATGCGCGCCACTTCTCGAACCACTCCATGTCCGTTCCCGGCTCGACGAAGAACTGCATCTCCATCTGCTCGAACTCGCGAGTACGAAAGATGAAGTTTCCCGGCGTGATCTCGTTCCGGAACGCCTTGCCGATCTGCGCGATTCCAAACGGGACGCGCTGCCGCGTGGCCTGTTGAACGTTGAGGAAGTTGACGTACGTGCCCTGCGCAGTCTCAGGCCGCAGGTACACCACGGCCGCGCTCTCCTCCACGGGGCCCATGAAGGTCTTGAACATCAGGTTGAACTGCCGCGCTTCGCCGATGGTGCCCTTCATCCCGCACGACGGGCACTGCGCGCTCGGCGATCCTGGCTCGCCCTTGAGCGCGACATCATCCGCGCGGAAGCGGCGCTTGCAGTTCCGGCATTCCACCAGCGGATCCACGAAGCCGCTGACGTGTCCGCTCGCCTCCCAGACCTTCGGGTGCATCAGGATGGCGCTGTCGAGTCCCTCGATGTCGTCGCGCAACCGGACCATGTCCCGCCACCACCGGTCCTGGAGGTTGCGCTTGAGCTCCACCCCCAGCGGGCCGTAGTCCCACACGGATGCAGCACCGCCGTATATCTCGGACGACTGGTAGATGAAGCCGCGGCGCTTCGCGAGTGAGACGAGTTTTTCGAGGACGTCGGCGGACATGGAGCAGTAAGAGGTGGAATGAGACAAAGCTAGTCGGCTTGGCGGCTTGGCGGCTTGGCGGCTTGGCGGCTTGTTCAAGCCAGTGACAAGCTGACAAGCTGACAAGCTGACAAGCTGACAAGCTGACAAGCTGACAAGCTGACAAGCCGCCTCTAGGTGTCCAGCTCCGCGCTCAGCTTTGGCTCGGGGGGCGGATCCTTTCCCAGGATGCGCGCGACGATCTTGTCGCCGTGATACCGCCCATTCTCGATGAACACTTTGTTCGCGTCAAATCCAGCCACCACGACCCCGGCGATGAACAGCCCGGACACCGACGTCTCCAGCGTCGCCGCATCGTGCGCTGGAATCCCGGTGATCTCGTCGATGGGCACGCCAAGCTGCCGCAGCAGCGCCAGGTCAGGCGCGAAGCCGGTCAACAGATAGGCACGCGACGCCTGCAGGCGTTCAGGCTTCCCGTCCGTGTCAATCATGACAGAAGTCCCATCGATGGCGGTGACACGTGAGTTCCAGCGTACGCGTATGCTTCCTTCGCGCATCCGGTTCTCGAGGTCCGGCAGCACCCAGGGTTTGATCTTCTTGTCGAAGGTTGGCCCGAAATGCACCAGCGTCACGTCTGAACCCGACCGCCAGAGATCCAGCGCCGCCTCCGCGGCGGAGTTCCCGCCACCAACGACGACCGTCTTCTGCAGGAACGCTTCGTGTCCCTCGCGGTAGGTGTGCGACACGTGCGGAAGGTCCTCACCCGGCACGCCGAGACGATTCGGCGAGCCGAAATATCCCGTCGCAATCACGATTGCACGCGCGGTGGTTTCGCGTGTCTCGCCGCCGAGCGTGGTCGAGCGAACGACGAACGGACGTGCGCTGGCATCGATGTCCATGACCCGCTCGTACTGCCGCAACGGGATGCGGAAATGCCGGGTCACGGCGCGATAGTACGCGAGTCCGTCGCGGCGCGTCGGCTTTTCCGTGCTGACCACGAACGGCACACCGCCCAGCGACAGCTTTTCCGCCGTTGAAAAAAAACTCACATAAGTGGGATACGCAGCGATGGTGCTGCAGATGACCCGCGCTTCCACCACAATCGCCTTCAACCCTGCGCGCTGCGCGCTGATCGCGGCCGCCAGTCCGCACGGGCCGCCCCCGACAATCAGGACATCACAATCCGATGATCTGGTCACGACGTGTCCCGACACTCACGTACGTGATCGGCGCTTCCACAAGCTCCTGCATCCGATCGAGGTAGTTCCGCGCTGCGGACGGCAAGTCCTCGATCTTGCGCGCGTCCGCCGTGGACTTCTGCCACCCCGGCACCCACTCGTATCGCGGCGTCGCCCGCTCGAGCGCAGAGAGGTCGGCGGGAAACTCGGTGTGGAGCTCGCCGTCGATCTCGTACCCGGAGCAGAGGGCGATCTTCTCGAAGGTGTCCAGCACGTCGAGCTTCGTCACCGCGAGATCCGTCAGGCCGTTGATGCGTCCCGCATAGCGCACGACCACGGCATCGAACCATCCGCAGCGACGCGGGCGACCCGTGGTCGCACCAAACTCGTTGCCGAGCTTGCGGGTGCGTTCGCCGACCTCGTCATCCATCTCGGTGGGAAGGGGCCCACCGCCAACGCGCGTGGTGTACGCCTTCACGACGCCAAGCACGGCATCGATCGCCATCGGTGCGATCCCCGCACCGACCGCTGCACCCCCCGCCGTGGTATTGCTCGACGTCACATATGGATATGTCCCGTGATCGATGTCGAGCAGCGACCCCTGCGCGCCTTCCAGCAGCACCGCCGCACGGCTCTTCACGGCGCGATGGATCATCAGCCCGACATCCTCCGCAAGCGGAAGGAGTCGCTGCGCCAGCGAGTCCAGCAACGTGAGCGTCTCGTCGACACTCACCTGCTTCTTGCTCCCGAAGCGGCGCAACTGCGCGATGGCATGCTCAGCGCCCTGGGTGACCAGCTTCTCGAGTCGCTCGCGATTGCGCAGGTCCAGCACGCGCACGCCGCGACGCGCGATCTTGTCCTCATACGCAGGGCCGATCCCCCGCCCCGTGGTCCCGATTTCCTTGCTCGCGTGGCTCTCGGAGTCCACCAGCTTGTGATAGGGGAGCACGAGATGCGCGCGATCGCTCACATACAATCGGCCTTCGACGTCGATTCCGTCGCGAACCAGGCCGTCAATCTCCTGGAACAGCTGATCGGGATCGAGCACGACGCCGTTGCCGATGGCGCAGCGCACGCCCTCATGCAGGATGCCGCTCGGAATCTGGTGCAGGACGAAGGTGCTGTCGCCAAGGTCGACCGTGTGTCCGGCGTTGGCGCCTCCCTGGTACCGCACCACCCAGGCTGCGCGCTCCGCCAGCACGTCGACGAGCTTGCCCTTCCCTTCGTCCCCCCACTGCGATCCCACAACGACGACCGTGCGCCGCGAGTCTTCGAACATGTCGCTCCGAGCGGGCAAAAAAATACGCCCCGGGGCAGTTCCTCGGGGCGTTGAGTGAATCTATGACCGCAAGAAGGGGAGTCAATGATCCTATATGGCGGCGGTCCAGAGCAGCCATACCGCGATGACAATCCCCGCAGCCACCTTCATCGCCGACGCGACCGCTCGGCCGATCAACGCGCCCGTCGCAACGCGCGTGGACGCCTGCGCGCCAGTCCCCCGCGAATACTCGGCGATCAGGGCGCCGGCAAAGGATCCGGCGAAGGCGCCAAGGATCGGACCGATGATCGGCACTGGCACGCCGATGATCGCTCCTACGGTGCCGCCGATGATCGCGCCCCAGCTCGCCCGTCGTGACCCGCCGTACTTTTTCGCGTACTTGCCGGCGAGGGTGAACTCGAAGATCTCCGCGATGACGGCGATCACCGTCACCGCCACGAGGGTAAACCAGCCGATGCTCCCGGGCACGAGCAGCGAATAGCCGACGCCTGCCGCAAGCATCACCCATGTTCCCGGAAGCCCCAGCGGGATCAGGAACAGCGAGAACATCATGATCAGGCCGAGCAGGATGATTCCCATCAGCGGGTCGCTCCGAGGGTCGTTGTGGGTGGAACTTCCTTCAGCAGCATCCTTGCCGTAGCAGCCATCAGTGTCGCGGTCTCACCGATCCCTGTCCCCGTGAGACGCTCCAGGTTGTCCGCGCTGCGATGCACGCGCGCGAGTGATCGCCACGTTCCACGACTGAATGTCACGGCCGAAAGCCCGGCTGCACTGAAGGCGACGGAATCCATCAGGATGCCGAGAGGTATGGTGCGCGCGCGATGCGCAACATGGGTCGATGCTGAGGCGTCGCGCGCGGCACTGAGAACGCGCCCTGGTGGACGACCCGTGTAGAGCACGTTGATCGGACCACTGTCATCCACTCCGTCACAGTTGAGAACAATCATCCCGACTCCCTGGCCACCCCACGCACGCGCGCCTGCGAGCCCGAGCTCCTCCGCATCCGTGATCAGGATCCCGACACCACGCGTCGGCGGGAGCATGCCTGCGGCTTCGACGACGGTGACGACACCCGACGCATTGTCGAGGGCGCCCGGCGAATGGTTGCCGACCACACTCAGTATTACGGGAATCCCGCCGATGAGTGTCACGACAGCGGTTGCTGCCCAGGCTGCGTAGGGCGCCCGTGCGCCGGCCGCCGCAGCAAGCGCCAGCACCAACGCGGTGAGCGCGGCGAGGACCAGTGCCACCACGCCAGCGGAACGAATGAGCGTCGGCACCGGCTGCGACTTCGTATCGAGGTGCGCGCACAACCAGACCCGCGGCGCGTCGTCTGGCAGGTGCGCCTCGAGATTCGTGCCTGTCGTGCGGAGCATGGGAAACGCGAGTACGCCGCGTCGCGACAGCCATTGCCCGAACATTCCGAGGATGACCGTCGCACCGACAAGGATCGCGAGGGGAAAGAGTCGCGCTCCGCGCGCGCCGAGGTGCATCGCTACTGCGATCGCCGCCACGGCGAGTGCACCGACGAGCGGAGTTCCAAGTCGACCTGGGAAAGCAGAAAACACGAACGGCCGTTCGCGAACCACGTATCCCAGCGCCTGAAGCTCCGCGGCGCACCGTTCACGCGCAGCACTCAGGCCAGCGCTTCCGGTGGCTCGCGGCGCCGCCGCGAGCTCCCGAAGCAGCGTCTCAGGCCGCGACGGTTTGCTCGGCACCGCGCAGGAGCTGCCTCACGCGGTTCACGTCGTCGCCACTCAGTGGGAGGAGCGGGAGCCGCGGCGCTCCACCACGCATGCCAACCGCATCCAGCGCAGCCTTGACTCCGGCGACACCCAGCTCGCCGACGACGGTCTTTGCGGATGGCGTCAACCGTTCCTGCAGCTCTTCGGCGTGCGCCGATTCGCCCTTCTGAACCGCGGCCAGAACCGCAAAAGCCAGCTCGGGCAGGAACAACGCGACCGCGAGGATACCGCCACGAGCGCCCATCTGCAGCGCTGTCTTCCAGAAGGGACCGTTGCCCGTGAGTACAGTAAAACGGTCGTCTTGCGCTGCCAGATACCCGTCGAGCGACTCGCGGTCACCGGAGCTGTCCTTGATCCCGATGACGTTCTCATGCGCTGCCATCGCGCGAACGAGCCCGTTCGAGAGGCGGAAATGCATGTACTTCGGGATGTTGTACAGGATGACGGGAAGCGGGCTTTCGTCAGCGACGCGGCTGTAGTGCGCGCGGAGCGCAGCCTCCGTCATGGCGCTACCAAAGTAGTGCGGGGCCACGACGAGTACGGCGTCCGCGCCTGCACGCTTCGCATTTGCTGCGTACTTCAGGGTGGTGCGAGTCGACTCGGCACCGGCACCGGAAATGAGCAGCTTCCCGGCGGGCACCAGTGGCCGTGCCCATTCCACCAGCTGCTCGCGTTCACGTTCGTCGAGCAGCGCTGCCTCGCCTGTCGAGCCGGCGACGACGATTCCATCCAGACCTGCCTTGAAATGACCCGCGACGTTCGACTCATACGCGGACCGATCCAGCTCGCCGTTGGCGGCGAACGGAGTAGTGAGTGGCCCATAAATGCCACGGAGTGAAAGGCTCATTGTTGGATGAAGTCTAGCCCCGAGCTGATGCCGGCGCCCGCCGGCTCTTCTGCCGGCGCGGGCGCGCCGGCGCCGCCACCAAACATGCGAAGCTTGAGCTCGAAATCCGAGGGACGCGACGCGGCTGCCATCGCGGCATGGAACGTTACGGTGTTCGACGTGACGAGATCCGCGAGCGCCTGGTCGAACGACTGCATGCCGTACTGATCCTTGCTCGCCTCCATGTAGTCCTTGATCTCGCCAATCCGTTTGCCGTCGGCGATCATGTCCTTCACTGCGGGCGTGTTGATCAAAACCTCCGCGGCGACGGCGCGCCCCTTCCCGTCGTGGCGGGGCAGCAGCCGCTGCGAGATCACGGCGTGCAGCGACTCGGCCATGCGCATCCGCACGACCTCCTGCTCCGCCGGCGGGAACATGGCCATGATGCGACTGATGGTCGCCGTGGCGTCCGCCGTGTGCAGTGTCGAGATCAGGAGATGTCCAGTCTCGGCGGCTTTCAGCGCGGTATCGATCGTCTCCGCATCACGCATCTCGCCGATCATGATCACGTCCGGGTCCTGACGCAGCGCGGACTTGAGTCCCTGCTTGAAATCCGACGTGTCCGATCCGATCTCGCGCTGTGTGATCGTCGAGTTGATGTCCTTGTGGAGGAACTCGATCGGATTTTCGAGCGTGAGGATGTGGCGGTTGGACTTCTGGTTCATGTAGTTGATCATCGCCGCCATCGTGCTCGACTTGCCTGAGCCAGTGACACCGGTGACGAGGATCATTCCCCGCTCGGCGTCGGCGATCCTGCCAAGGATGGCAGGCAGGCGCAGCCGCTCGAAGGTGGGCACGTCAAGGGGAATGACGCGCATCACGATCATGAAGCTGCCGCGCTGCTTCATGATGTTGACGCGGAAGCGGCCGATGCCATCGGCGGACCATGAGCAGTCGTAGTCCGTCATGGTGTCGATGCGCTTCTTGTCGTCCTCGTTGGTGATGAGGTGCAGCGCGATCTGCCTGGTCTGCTCGGGGGTCAGCGCCTGCTTGGTCAACGGGACGAGCTTGCCGTGCACGCGGGCGCGAAATGCGTCGCCGGCCTTGATGTGCAGGTCCGACGCCCCGCGGTCGACCGCGGCCTTGATGATCTCTTTCATGAATTCAGTATCCTGCCTGCTTGTCTACCAGGTTTCGAAGCGGCTCG
The DNA here is from genome assembly GCA_035626995.1 of Gemmatimonadaceae bacterium. Lineage (GTDB taxonomy): Bacteria > Gemmatimonadota > Gemmatimonadetes > Gemmatimonadales > Gemmatimonadaceae > DASPMP01. Next base: position 269 of record DASPMP010000018.1, on the reverse strand, counting down.
CCACGGTGATACCGACGCCAGTTGTCACAGAAGACGTCGAGTGCGCGTGGCCAGAACCGACCCGGAGAAACGGGCGAAATGTGCGGGGTGAGAAGAGCGTTTCGAAGCTGCCATAGCGGGCTGTCTGTCGCCAGTGGTTCCTCGCGGAACACATCGAGCACGGCGCCACGCAGTCGTCCATCCGCGAGGCGTCGGGCCAGTGCGGCTTCATCCACGAGCGCGCCACGGGCGACGTTTACAAGTATCGCCCCTTTCTGCAGGGAGTTTAG
>DASPMP010000017.1:0-3107 GCA_035626995.1 Gemmatimonadaceae bacterium | reverse complement strand
GGTATCGCCACGGGTGCTATCGATCGTGACAAGGTCCGCATTGCTCGAAGACCAGACAATTGGGCGCTGCGGCGTGGAGCCATCTCCTGCCACGAGTGTCGCGCGCATCATCAACCCACGATTGATCAGCACCGACGTGTCCGACGGCACGATGCGCACGGTGATGGCAGCGGGCCCGAAGGGCTGGTTCACGCACATCTGCGACACATTGAGGCCGATGACGAAGCTCAACACGACCTGTGCGTCGATCGCCCCGGTCGCGTCGTCGCAGTTCGAGTCGCCGTTGGAGAACACATAGCCAGGCGGAAGCGTGAGACCCACAACGCCAGACAGGATCGCCTGCGCGTCCAGCGCGCTCACGACCCCATCGCCATTCACGTCACCATGTCGCTGCTGCGCGTGCAGCGCGCCGGGGAGGACGGTCAGGGATGCGAAGACCAGTCCGATCGCCACGAGGTGGCGCTGCAATCTGTTGTCAGTCAAGCCGGAACCAGGGAGGAGTGGGCGTCGATCAGGTGGGCCAAGCGGCCTTCATATTTGCGACGTGCAACAGGGGCAGCAAGTGGCGCCGAAAAGTGGGTGTTGCACGCACTCCACAGTTGGGCTTTTCGTGCCAGATGCCGGCCATTTCCACACTCTCATTTTGCGACATTCCGGCGCTATTGACTCTACCTGCGCACCCATGCAACGTGCGCCGCCACCAATAGTATCTGAAATCCCGCCATCCTCTTGCCGCGCCGTTCGTTACTGACCCGCACCGGGTTGCTCGCTGCCATCGCCACCGTCTCGCTGTCGTGCAGCGATGTCGTGCAGCGCGGCGCCGGACTCGCGCGCATCGCATTCGAGCCACACTTCGCCGCGCATGACGCGGCGATTCTGCGCTCGCTCCGCACCTTCAACCTCGGCGTCACCAGCCTGCACGTCACCCTGCGCCGGCCGAACCAGACGCAGAGCATCGCGGACACCACCGTCACCGTCGCCGACGACCAGACCGAGATCCCGGTCGTCATCGATGTCCCCATCGTCGGGTCTGAAGAGTTCTTCATCGCCAACCTCGAGATGTTCAGCGGCGATGTCCTCATCTTTTCCGGAACAGTGAACGTTCTGGCGAAAGCAGGGGCGGATCCCACCACAGCACGCCCGCAGCTGCAGCTCGTCTGGGTCGGGCCCGGATCGCAGGCGACGCGCGTCGTGATCTCGCCACGCGACCAGAACCTGGGCGCGATCAACGGCACCCTGCCGATGACGGCGCAGGCCTTCGACGCTGCCGGCAACGTCGTGGACGATCCCGACTTCATCGCGCGCTTTCGCTGGAACGTGGACGATCCCACCCTCGGCACGCTGCCGCGCGCGGGCGGCACATTCACCGCGCTGGGCAAGGCGGGTGTCGCGATCGTGAGCGTGCTCACGCCGAACCTGCTCCGCGACACCGTGCGGCTCACGCTGCAGTCCGTGCTGCCGGTTGCCAAGGTGGACTTCGCCCGCAAGCTGGAGATTGTGGATCGCGGAACGACGGCGGCACCGGTGCCGGTGTCCGCGACGGATCCGAACAACACCCCCGTCACCACGGCGACCCTCAGCTACATCAGTCGCGATCCCGCAGTTGCGACGGTCAACGCGTCCACGGGGGCGATCACCGGCGTCGCCCGCGGCCAGACCGTCGTGGTCGTTCGCGCCCAGGAAGGACAGAACGTCGCCGAGGATTCCCTGCTCGCGGTGATTGCGGAGCCGGGTGCGCCGGTGCTCGTCAGCAGCGTCGACCGCTTCACGTATGCGCGTGACGCCAATGTGACCATCACGGTCTTCATGGACATGCGCAGCACGACACGCCGCCTCGGTTCCACCACCGTGGACGTCGACTGGAATCCGCAACAGCTGCTGTTCCAGAGCACGTCGCCGGGAGGCAGCAGCGTGGTCCCCACGCTGAACGTGAGCCAGGCCGCAAGCGGACGACTCACCCTGGCCATGGCTGACGTGACCGGATTCCCCGGCCGCGTCGAGTTGCTTCGCATCAATTTCCGGACTTCGAACACCGCTACCGCCGGCACGCTCGCGCTTTCCGCGCGCGAGGTCAGCGCCGCCGACTTCACCGACCTGCTTGGCACCACCACGCAGGTGACGCACAGCATTCGCGTTCCCTGACATCCCTTCAGGATTCCATCATGCGCGCACTCTCCCGCCTTTCGCTCCTCGCTGCATTCGCGGCGACCACCGCTTGCGACGATCGTCGTGACGCCATTCCAACGGTGCCCCTCGAGATCAGCCCCGACGGGCTCTCGGCGTACATCGTCGTGTCCAACCCCAACGCCCCGGTTGGTACCGAGGTGACAGTCACGGTCCGCTCCCTGCGCGGCCGGAATGTCCGCCCGATCGGCAGCTACACTGTTCGCGTCGGCTACGACTCGCTCGGGTTGGCCTTCGGCAAGGCCGCGCCGAGCAGCGAGGGGATGGTGATGGCTAACGCGACGCAGCGCGGGACGGTGGTTGCGGCCGGCGCCTCGGCGGATGGCTTCAAGAGCGATGACCTGCTCAGCACCACCTTCATCGTCACGAAGTCGGGCGGCCTCAAGTCGCTGGCGCTCACGGTGAACGAGTTGAACAGCCTGAAGTTCGAGGACCAGCGCGCCAACCTGAACGTGATGCGTGGCATCTACCGCGCTGCCGACAAGTAACGGAAACCGCGCGCCGTGATCGCTTCCCTGCTCATCCTTGCCATGCTGCAGTCGCCGCAACGCGCGGCGGCTGATCCGTGCGCGTCGGCAAAGCCAGCGGCGTCATTGCGCGCGCTCGTTGTGCTGCCGTCGAATGCCGCGCGAGACACGGTGATCCGCGCCACGGTATGCGTGGTGCCGCCCGCGGGATCCGCGCCTGTGATCGGGAGCTATCACGGCGAGCTGCACTTCGATTCCACCGTCGTGCGCGAGGTTGCCGTGGAGAAGGCGGCGGGGGGCGTGCGGGTCGAGAATGCGAACCTGAAGGGACAGGTCAATTTCGCCGGCGCGGCTCCGTCGGGACTGCCGGGACGGGCGCTCGTGACCGTCGTACTGCGGCTGCGGCGCGCGGGCACGACTCCGGCGGTGCGTCTCACGATGAAGGAGTTGAATTCG
>DASPMP010000016.1:0-37900 GCA_035626995.1 Gemmatimonadaceae bacterium | reverse complement strand
TTTCGCCATGTCACCGGCCCCTTCGAGCAATTGTGCAGTGTCGACGCCGATGAGCGCCGCTGGCAAGACGCCCACCGGGGACAAGACACTGAAGCGACCACCGACGTTCGCCGGAATATCGAGCGCCGGGATGGCTTCCTGTCGCGCAATGGGACGCAGCGCACCCTTCTGCGGATCGGTAACGAAAACGATATGATCCTTCGCGGAGAGCCCATGCTTCTCGACGTGCTCGCGAACGACGAGATACTGCGCCATCGTCTCCGCCGTACCGCCGGACTTGGACGTCACGACGAACAGGGTGCGCTCCGGCTTCACCACCCGCTCGAGCAGCCCACCAATGGTGCCCGGATCGAGGTTGTCGAGGACATGCAGACGCGGCCGGAGGTCCCGGTCACCGGCATCGAGCAGGTTCCACTGGGGCTTTCGCAGTGCGGTTCGAAGGGCGATGGGCCCCAGCGCCGACCCGCCGATACCCAGGACGACGACGTCATCGAATTTCCCGCGCGTGCGCTTGGCGAAATCGACGGACTGTGCGTGCAGCGCTGCGGCAGCGGGGATATCGAGAAAGCCAAGCTCACCGGCGGCGCGGCGCTGCTCGAACACTGCCTGCGCGCGCGCGAAGAGCTGTTCGGTCTCGGCGGACTGCCAGTCAGCCTCGGGAACACCTCCCGCGACACTCGGCGCGAGCATGTTGGTGAAGTCCAGGTGGATCATGATTTCGTCTCGGAGGAATCGATGCGCACCGTCAGGCCGTCGAAGGCTGGCGTGATACCGCGCGGCAGGAGCTCCGATTCCAGGTCAGCGTGGAAGTTTTCGTGCGTGAGATGGGTGAGGTACGTCCGACCGGCGCCAATCTGCCTGGCGACATCGATCGCTTCAGGGATACTCAGATGCGTGGGATGCTCCGTCCTGAACAGCGCGTTGATCACCAGGACATCCACGCCACGCAGAGCCTCGATTACATCGGCCGGGACCGACTTTGCATCGGTGAGGTATGCGAGCGGCCCGATGCGATAGCCGAACACGCTCCACGGCCCGTGCGGCACCCGCACGGGCAGCACCTGGGCGTCTCCGACGGCGAATGCTTGCCCGGATTCGACGATGCGCGCGCTGCCCTCCGGCTTCGAAGTCCCCGGAAGCGCGCGCATGTTCTCGTCGAAGATGTAACCGAAGCGTTTCTGGAGGCTCTCGATGGTCTCGACCGAGCCGTAGAACGCCAGTGGGCCGTTCCGGCGCACGGAGATCGCACGCAGGTCGTCGATGCCGTGCGTGTGGTCCGCGTGGTCGTGCGTATACAACACGGCGTCCACGCGATCGATTCCCGCGCTCACGAGCTGCAATCGTAACTCGGGCGGGGTGTCGATGAGGATGCGCGTCCCACCGCGGGTCTCGACCACGGCGCCCACGCGGGTGCGCCGGTCACGCGGGTCTGGTGAACGGCACACGGCGCAGTGACAGCCGAGCTGCGGAACGCCGAAGCTGGTCCCGGTTCCCAGGAAGGTGAGCTTCATCGGCGGGTGCGCGTGGACCGGCGTGGCACTGGCCGCCTAGACCGTCTCGACCTTCAGGGAGTTGGTAGTGCCCGGCGTGTCGAACGGAACGCCGGCTGTGACGACGACCTGGTCGCCCGGCTGGGCCAGGCCGCGCTTGTGCACCCGGTCGAGCGCCATTTTCACCATCTCATCGTACGAGTTGGCGTGCGGCACGAGCTCCGGCACCACCCCCCAGATCAGTGCGAGCTGATGGAAGGTGCGCGGAACATCGGTGAGCACGAGGATCGGCACATTGGGGCGCTGCGACGCCACGATGCGCGCGCTGAAGCCGCTTTTCGTGAACACGATGAGGCATGGAGATCCGAGCATCCGCACCGCGGCGCTGCTCGCGGCTGCGATCGCCGACTCGACCGACACCGGCTGCCCACGCGATTGCCGCTCGTCGCGCCGCTGCGTTGGCGGATGCTTTTCCATTTCCATGATGATGCGCTTCATGGCCGCGACGGCGAGACGCGGATACTTCCCCGCCGCTGTTTCCGCGGACAGCATGACCGCATCCGTGCCGTCGAGAATCGCGTTGGCCACGTCGCTGGCTTCGGCGCGCGTTGGACGTGGATGCGTGATCATCGACTCCAGCATCTGGGTCGCCGTGATCACCGGCCGGCCGAGCTGGTTGGCCAGCGCGATGATGCGCTTTTGCGCGAGGGGGACCTCCTCGAACGGCAGCTCGACGCCGAGGTCGCCCCGGGCGACCATGACCCCATCCGAGGCGTGCAGGATGGCTTCGATGTTTTCGAGCGCACTGTCCTTCTCGATCTTCGCGATGATCAGGAGCCCTTTCGGCAGCAGTGCACGAAGCTCGACAACGTCCTCCGCGCGGCGCACGAAGCTCAGCGCCAGGTACTCGATCTCCTGTTCAATGGCGAAGGCGACGTCAGCGCGATCCTTCTCCGTCAACGATGGCGCGCTCACGAGAACGCCAGGGAAGTTCATCCCCTTGTGGCTCCGAAGCGAACCACCATGGAGCACGCGTGCAAGCACCGCCGGCTTGTGGACGTCCGTCACCATGAGCTCGAGCAGGCCGTCGTCGATGAGAATCCGGTCGCCGACGTGCAGGTCCTCGGCGAGGAGCTCGTAGGTGACGGGGATTTCGTTTGGATGGCGTGCATGCCCTTCCGGGATCATCACCACGTCGGACCCATTCGCGAGCTCGAGCGGCTCACTCAGGTCACCGATCCGGATGCGCGGTCCCTGGAGGTCTCCGAGAATCGCGATGGGGCGACGCAACTCCTCCGACGTCTCGCGGACAATCCGGATCGTTTCACGATGCTGTGCGTGGGTACCGTGCGAGAAGTTGATGCGCGCGACGTTCATCCCGGCTTCCATCAGGCCGCGGATGCTTTCCCTGGATGCGGTCGCCGGTCCCAGGGTGCATACGATCTTGGTTCGACAGTAGCTCACCGTGCGGCCAGTTCCCGTCCGAGTTGCCTGGATTTCCTTTCCAGCCCTGCGATGAGGGAATCGAACGACTTCTGGAACGACGCCAGCCCTTCGCGCAGCAGCTTGTCCGTCACCTCGTCCATCGAGACCCCCGCGGCATCGAGTCGCGACAATACATCGCGCGCGTCGTCCACGTCTGCATCGATGGTGCGGCGGACCTCTCCATGATCGGCGAACGCGTCGAGCGTCTGCGGCGGCACGGTGTTGACGCTCCGGGGCCCGATCAACTCCTCGACATACAGCACGTCGCGGTACGCCGGGTTCTTGGTGCTGGTGCTGGCCCACAATGGTTTCTGCACGCGCGCGCCCTTGGCCGCCAACGCCTTCCACCTCGGCGACGAGAACTGCTCGAGGAACAGTTGATACGCCATCTTCGCGTTGGCGATCGCTGCCTTCCCCGTGAGCTCCGCATGGCCGGCGGCATCCAGGCGCTTGTCGATTTCTGTATCGACCCGGGATACGAAGAATGAAGCGACGGAAGCGATGTCCTTCACTGCCTCGCCACGCTGCACCCGATCCTCGAGACCGCCCATGTACGCGTCGATGACCCGTGCATGGGCGTCGAGCGAGAACAGCAGCGTAATGTTGACGTTGATCCCTTCGGCAATCGCACGCCTGACCGCGCGCGCCCCCTCGACGGTCCCTGGGATCTTCACGAACACATTCGGTCGCCCGACGGTCTTCCACAGACGCCGCGCTTCCTCCATGGTCGCATCGGCGTCATTGGCGGCGCCCGGCGAAACCTCGATGGACACGTAGCCGTCGTCGCCCTCCGTGCGGTCGTGGATCCCGCGAAAGCGATCGCAGGCATCGCGCACATCGGTGGTCGCGACGAGCTCGAACAGTTCCCACGAGGTCAAGTCGCCTGGAGCGTCGCGCAGCTGCCCATCGTACGCGTTGCCTTCCGCGAGCGCCTTCTCGAAAATCGAGGGATTCGAGGTCATGCCGGTGAGCGCCTGATCACGGATCCGGCGCTCGAGATCACCGTTGTGCAGCATCGTTCGCTCGATGAAGTCGAGCCAGATCGCGACGCCCGCATCATGCAGTTTCTGGAGCCTGTTCATTCCAAGAAGATAGATGTACCCGGAGGACCCTGCACCTCATGCAAACCTTCCGGCAGGGCTGGCTGTCTATTGCGTGGCACCTTCAACTCCACAGGAGCTTTCATGCGCGCTCTTCTCGTCCTCGCCGCCGTCGTTTCCGCATCGGCTCTGCAGGCCCAGGCCCAGCCGGCCGAGAGCCGAACAGAGCGGTTCATGCGGAACTGCGACCGCAACTATAACCGGGATCTCGAGCCGTTCTGCGAGATTCGCGAGGTCAAGCTCGCGGTTGGACAGCGGGTCAGCATCGACGGTAGGGATAATGGCAGCGTCCATTTCATCGGCTGGGACCGGAATGAAGTGCTGGTGCGCGCGATGGTCTACACCGGCGCGGAATCGGCCAGCGAGGCCCAGGCGCTGTCGAAGGAAGTAAAAATCACCACCAGTGGGGATCGCGTATATGCGGACGGCCCCTCCAACCGGCGCTACTCGCAGTGGCACGTCAGCTACGAGGTGATGGTACCACGCAAGATGAACCTCGACGCCGCCACCACGAATGGGGCCGTTTCCGTTGACGGTGTTGAGGGGCGGATGGATCTCGAAGCGGTGAACGGCAGCATCCGTCTGCGCGAGGTTGCGGGCGACGTGCGGGCGGAAACCTCGAACGGCAGCGTCTCGGCCGTGCTCAGTGGCACTACCTGGCGCGGCAACTTTCTCGATCTCGAGACCACCAATGGCTCGGTGACCCTCGACCTGCCCCGCGGCTTCAACGCCCAGCTTGAAACCGGCACGGTGAATGGGGGGATGAACATCGACTTTCCGGTGACCGTGCAGGGTACCATTGGCCGGCGGATTACGACCAAGCTTGGCACCGGCGGGCCGCGTGTCCGCGCGATGACCACGAATGGGGGCGTTCGCATTCGCGAGATCCGCTAGCGGGCTGGTCCGACGTAACCAGCCAGCCGAACCGACGGTTGTAATCACAGGGGCGGCGCAGTGGCGCCGGCCCCTGTCTGGCTTCATACTGAAGCCAGGTCCCGTTCAGGAGCGGAAGCATGCGCATGAAGCACCTGGTAGTCGTGGCTTGTCTCACCGCTGGCGTCGCGGGATGCTGGCGACACCGGGCGGCGCCCGCGCTCCCTGCGGGGCATGACCTCATCACCGCGTACGAACTGGAGCGCGTCAGCGACATGACGCTCTTCGAGGCCGTTCGCCGCCTGCGCCCGCACTTCCTGCGCAACCGGTCCGTCACCGCGCACGGTCGCGCCCCGTCGCGGCAATTGATGCTGTACGTGAACGGCGAAAAGATGGACAGCATCGACGACCTGCGGCGCCTGTGGCCATCGGATGTCGAGGAGGTGCGCTTCTATGAACCGCAGCTGGCGAATACGTATTTTGCGAGATACAACAACGCGGGCGGCGCCATCGCAGTGAAGCTGCGAAAGATCGAAGGCTGACCGCCGCGGCAGCACAGGAGGACCGTCTTGAAGCTGACATATCGTCTTGTTTTCGCTGGTATCATGGCTACGTCCCTGCTCGCGTGTGCAGCACAGGGCGCAGCAACCCGCGGAGGAAATCGCAATCTTGTAACGGCAGCGGAGCTGGAAACCGCCGGCGATGTCACGCTGCACGACGCGCTGTCGCGCGTCCGACCCACGATCCTGCAACCGCGGATCGGTGGAGGCACCACTGGAGTGCAGTCCGTCGCGGTCAGCGTGTTTTACGATGGCCTGCAGATGATGGAAGGGCTGCCGCACCTGCGACAGATCTCGGCACGGAACATCCAGGAAGTTCGCTTCCTCGAGCCACAGCAGGCGAACGCCCGCTTCGGTGGCAATCATTCAGGCGGCGCACTGGTCGTTACCAGCAAGAAGTAGGAGCCGGGACAAAAAAAAGAGCCGCGCGGCAACATGCCGCGCGGCTCTTCCTTTCGAGATCCTGGCTTACTGACTGGCGTCGCTGCACCCAGCGACATACGTGGGATTCGCGGCCGTGAACGTATCCGTGTCCCAGTAGATGCGATTGGTCATCACGTCACCGCCGGCCGTTCCCCACTGACGCACGACCGCTTCGCGTCTCTCATCCGCGTTCACCGCGGCTTCCGTGGTGGAATACTGCAACCGGCGCGGCAGGACCTCAAAGCGCGCTTCTGGTCCCGGCTCGACGATCGCCGGCTGACAGGTGCGCCGGACTTCTGCCCAGGCCTGGATCGGATCGGTGAACAGCGCGATCCATTTCTGGGTCGCGATCTGGATGAGCCCCGCCGTGCCACCGGCATACGCAACCGCCGGCTGGGCGATGTACGCATCGATGGTCGTCGAGGGGATACCGAGCATCTCCATGTGCCGGCGGATGCCGTTCTCATAATGCGACTGCGCCGTCCCTGGAACGGTCCCGATGCCCCGCTGCGCGGCTTCAGCGAGCAGGAACTCGGTCTCGGCGGCCGTAAAGAACCGCGACGGGTAGGCGCCACCGGTACCACCGAACACACCGTACGCCGTCACGCCGGGGTAGAAGATCTCACCCACGCGTGAGGTGTTCGGCAGGAGCGGAGATGCTTCATCGTGCGTCAGCGCGTTCATGAGGCCGACGTAGCACGTGGTCGGGCTGGATGGGCAATAGTTGATCGTCTGGCTGTCGATCTCCGCAAGCGGCGTCTCTGCCGGCATGGCCAGCACTGTGACCCGCGGATCATTGAGCGTACGCATGATCTCGATGAACCGGTAGCTCACCCGGTTATCGTCGCGGCTCTTGAAGTTCGTTGCCCAGGGATGGTCGTAAATGCCATTACCCGGCCATTCGAGCTCGGCGTTCTGGGCGTTCGTCAGGATCAGACCGCCGGCATCCCCAGCTGCCGCCGTGACTTCAGCGGCAACGCGACCACTCGAAAGCTCACCGGCGTTGTTCGCCAGGCGCATCGCGTGCCGGAGGCGCAGGGAGTTTGCGAAGCGACGCCACGACGCGGGATCGCCGCCGTAGATCGGATCGCCATCGCCGAGCTCATTGCTGGCAGACGCCAGAGCATCTGACGCCTCATCGAGTCGGACGAAGATCGAGTCATACACGTCCTGCTGCGGGTCGTATGCCGGACGCAGCGTGGCCGCATCGGCAAATGCCTCGGTGAACGGCACGTCGCCGAACACGTCGGTCACCACACCGAACTCCCATGAGCTCAGCACCATTGCCGGCGCCCAGAGGCCTGGCTCACTGGCTGCCTTCCCTCGATCGATGAGAATGTCGAGGTCCTTCAACTCGGCGTTGTACGAGTTGTTGAAGAGGTTGGCGGTGGCCGAAGCACCCAGACGAGCGGCCAGATACTGGTCGTCATCCGGATACTGCACCTGCGCCATGTGCTGCGGGAGGAAGCCGTACCGAGTGCCGTTCACGCCATCCAGCCAGCGGGCCGCGGCCAGCCGAGCCGAGTTCGTGAACAACGTCGCGGACGGTGCGTCCACCGGATCGTTCGGGTTGTTATTGGCATCCGTCAGGCCGTCAGGGTCACACGCTGTCGCGAAGAGCGACAGCGTGATCCCGACTCCGAGGAGCATTCTGCGATTAGACATTGTCGTCAAAGTCTCCAATCAAGGCGTGACGCGGAGGCTGATACCGAAGCTCCGCGTGTTGCCGGGAAGGGCGTACTCCACGCCCTGGAAGTTGCCGGAGCTATACGCGAACTCCGGATCGATGTTCGGAACGTCCGTCCACAGGGCGAGATTCCGGCCCGTGAGCGCAATGCTCACCGACGACATCCGCACGCGATTGGCGAGGTTCTGCGGCAGGTCATAGCCGAACCGCAGTTCACGCAGCTTCACGTAGCTGGCATCGTAGGTGGTCAGACCTGTGGCGCCGAACAGGCTCTGGTGATACCGCTCGGACGTGAGCGTGATGTTGTTGGCCGCCATCGAGTCCACGTCGAAACCCTGGACGAGGACGCCCGGATTGTTCCAGTCCACTTCACGACCGTACAGCGACTCCTCGAGCACGCCCGAGTAGAGGCCGACATAGTTCGTGTAGCTCATCAGCTTGCCGCCGCGACGGATGTCGAGCAGCGCGCCGAAGGACATGTTCTTCCATGTGAACTGATTCGAAAGACCACCGGTCCACTTCGGCTGAATGGACCCGAGGTACACCATGGTATCCGTCTGCAGCGGGAAACCGCCCGACGTCAGCTGCTGGCCGAGGTTGGCCGTGGTGCAAAGGCCATCATCGATCGCGCCGCCATCGCAGCGACGCAGGTCGTAGCCCCAGATGGCGCCGTAAGGCTGCCCCTGGGTGGCTTCGACACGCACATCGCTGAACAGGCCGTTGCCGAGAACGATACGATCGACGCCTGCGGCAAGCTCGACGACCTTGTTCTGGTTCTGGCCGTAGTTGAAGGTGAGATCCCAGCGGAAGTCGCGCACTTCGACAGGCGTGACGTTGAGGAGTGCTTCGAAGCCCGTGTTCCGCATCGTGCCCGCGTTGATCAGCTTGTTCGCGTAGCCCGTCGTCGGAGACACTGGCACCAGGTAGATCTGGTTCTCCGTTTCCTTGCGATACACGGTCATGTCGAGGGATGCACGGCCGTTCAGGAAGCCGACCTCGATTCCGCCTTCCGTCGAATTGGTGATTTCCGGCTTGAGGTTCGGCTCGAGCAGGTTGTTGCCGAGCGTGAACTGCGGCCGGCCGCCGAACTGGTTCGCGTTGCCCTGGAAGGTCGTCGCGAGTTGATACGGATCGGCGTCGTTACCCACTTCTGCCCACGATGCGCGGAGCTTGAGGTACGACAGCCAGTTGTTCTGCAGCGCGGGAACAGCATCGGTCACGATGAACGACGTGTTGACCGACGGATAGAAGTACGAATTCTCGCCCTCTGGCAGTGTCGAGGACACGTCATTCCGGCCCGTGACTTCGACCGTCCAGTAATTGTTCAGCGTCGCGGCCGCGGACCCGAACACGCTGTTCATGTTCCGGCGCGTGATGGTCTGGCCGAGCGTCGGGGTGATGGCGGCATTCGACACATTGTAGATGCCGGCGACGGAAATTCCCGTCGTCGACGTGGTGCGGGTGTCGAACGTCTCACGCCGGACGTTCCCACCGAGCATGGCGGTGAGGTCGACGTTACCCATGAAGTTGCGGTTCGCGTTGAGCATCAGCTCCGTGTTGTGCTCGTTGCGATAGTCGCTGATGAAGTTGAATCCGCCCGCGTACGACTGGTCGACGTACGTTCCGTTGAGGAAGGCAGGATCGAACTGCTGGTCGATGTTGAAGCGGAAGATGTCGGAGCCGCTGCGGAGGCTCGCATTCAGCCAGTCCGTCAGGGCGTACCGCGCGGTGCCCGAGATGATGAAGCGATCGCGTGAATCGGACGTGCGATTGGCTTCCTGGATGAAGAACGGGTTGTTGTGGTAGTTGTAGTTCCAGTTGTACTCACGACCACCCGCGCCGCCATTCACGCCACTGCCAGCGCGCCAGTCGCGCAGCGCATCGATGTCCACCTGCCGGCCGAACCAGAAGAACTGCTCCATGATGGAGTTGTTGTAGCCGGTGCCGGGCCGATTCAGGCCATTGTTCCGGACGTACTGGAGCACGCCATTGGTCGTGAACCGTGGCGAAACCTGCAGCTGGCCGCTCAGCAAGCCGGTGGTCTTCTGGAAGGAGTTGTTCGGGACGAACCCGTCGATGTTGTCGACGCCGACGGACATGCGCGCGTTCGCGCGGTCGGTTCCGCCGCTCACGGCGAGGGTGGTCGACATGGTGTGACCGGTCTCGAAGAAGTCCTTCACGTTGTTCGGCTGCGGCACCCACGGCGTGGCCGTGCAGCCCGCTGTTCCGGCGCCTGGACTATTGAACTGACACAACAGCCGGCCGTCGAGCTTCGGACCCCAGCTCTGGTCGCAGCCATCGCACGTACCTGCGCCCGCGCCGTTGCGATACGAGAAGGATCCCCCGGCGCCCTGGCCATACTGGTTCTGGAAGTCGGGCAGACGGCCCGGTGCATCCCAGGTGTACAGCGTGGAGAGCTCCGTGCGCATCCGGCCCTGGGTCGCCATTCCCTTCTTCGTCGTGATGACGATGGCGCCATTCTGCGCGCGCGAGCCGTAGATGGCCGCGGCGTTGGGGCCCTTGAGGACCGTGAACGTCTCGATGTCCTCCGGATTCAGGTCGCTGATTGCGTTCCCGAAATCGTATCCGTTACCGATGCCGCCGCCACGATTGGTCAGCGAGCCCGCGCCGCCGTTCGTGTTCGCGACCGGAATGCCGTCGACTACAAACAGGGGCTGGTTGTTCGAAGCCAGGGTGTTCTGGCCGCGAATCACGATGTTCGTCGAACCGCCCGGGGTGCCACCGCCGGTGATGGTGACACCGGAGACTTTACCCTGCACCTGCTGGACGACGTTCATCGCCTTTGTGGTGTTCAGATCTTCGCTCGTGATCTGCTGCTGCGCGGTGCCGAGCTGGCTCTTCTCGCGTTCGATGCCGAGCGCGGTCACCACAACACCGGTGAGCTGCGTCGCGGACTGCCGGAGCGTGAAGTTCTGCGTCACCGTGCCGCCGGACAGCGTGACCTGCGCGCTATCGGGCTGGTAGCCAAGCCGGCGAGCAATCACATACACGGTGCGGCCGGTGGCCGTGGCTGGCGCCGTGAAGGTGTATTGGCCCATCGGATCGGTCTGCGTGCCGACGCGGAGCTCCGGAATGCTCACGGTGACCCCGGTCGCCGGCGCGTTCGCATCATTCATGACGCGGCCGGTGATGGTGGTGGACTGCTGCGCGGCGATCGTGGCCGGGACCAGACCCAGCCCGACGACGACGGCGAGCATCCGAGTGGAGATTGACCTCATTGTGTTGCGACTCCTCTGTGAGGTGGTAGACGCAATGGCTGCGTCGTGCGTCGATTCAACGGCGCAACGAGAACAGCATTGGGTGCGGCGCGCTTTTGCGCAGCCCGAACGTCTCAGACTCTGTGCTCTTGGCCCGAGCAAAGCGCTGACGAGTACGCGCGTCCGCTGGCTGCATTGCCAGCCGTTCGAGGCGCCTGAGAAAAAATTCTCAGAGGCCAATGATGAACGGCTGCACTGCGAGATTCAAGTGCACCGGCATCGCAGCCGCGGCGTCGCGTATCCCTTCTGCCGTATTCAACTTCGTCCACGCGCCATGCGTCACGTCACAGGGAAACCACAATCTTGCATTAGTACAGAAAAGGTTGTAATTTAGGCACTACTAATTTGGGTAGCAGCCTGAACAATTCCCTGAGGCACCATCCTGTGACTGCGCGATTCGCGTACGGCTTCTGTCTTCTGGTCGTTGCAACGCTCGGTGCTTGCGATCAACTCACGACAGTAGGCCCACCCGACGGAGACGTGTTCGACGCGCCGCTCGACGGGCTCGACAATTCCGAAATGGCCGCTTTTGCCCGCGGAGATGCGGAATTCGAGCGTCAATTCAGTCCGAATACCGGACTCGGCCCTATCTTCAACGACGTCTCCTGTGCAACGTGTCACAGCGGCGACGGCAGAGGCCAGCTGCGAAACGCACTCATCCGTATTGGCGAGCCCTCAGACGGTTTTCTGGCCTCGCTTGGCGGACCGCAGATCCAGGATCGCGCAATCGCCGGCGCATTGCCGGAGCTGATCCCCACCGGCGTCGCGGTGTCCGTTCGCCTGCCCCCTCCCGTGTTCGGCTCGGGACTCATCGAAGCCATTCCGGAAGCAGCGATCCTCGCGAACGCAGATCCCGACGATACGAATGGCGATGGCATTTCAGGACGCCCGAACTTCGTGGACGCCGCACCGTTCGTTTCCGCCACCGAGCCTGGCGGCGGGGCTGGCGCGCGGCTGGGCAGATTCGGTCGCAAGGCGCAGAACGCCGTGCTCCTCCAGCAGGTGGTGACGGCGTACCTGGAGGACATGGGGATCACGTCGCCGTTCCTGCCATTAGAAAACCGGAATCCGGCGTCGGGCGTACCGGTTGAAGCGCTGGACCGCGTCGCGGATCCCGAAGTGCTCGAATCGACCGTACAGGCGGTGACGCATTACCTGCGGGCGCTCGCGCCTCCCGCACCCGGACCCGAAACGCCTTCCCGGACGGAGGGACGCGCACTCTTCAGCCAGATCCAGTGCGCGAGCTGCCACGTCCCTTCCTTCCAGACCGGACCGAGCCCCCTCGCGGCCGCCTCCGGTCGGCCCGTCGAGCTGTACTCGGATCTCCTCCTGCACGACATGGGGGACGCGCTCGCCGACAATCGCCCCGATGGCCAGGCGACGGGGCGCGAATGGCGCACGGCGCCGCTGTGGGGCCTGCGACTCATGCGGAAATTCCTGAATGGCCAGGCGCTGCTGTTGCACGATGGCCGCGCGCGCTCGGTGGAAGAAGCGATCCTGCTGCACGGCGGCGAAGCGCTAACGGCACGGGACGCGTTCACGCAGCTGACGCCGGCGCAGCGGACCGCCCTCCTCGATTTCGTGGAGTCGCGATGACACCTCCAGCCATCGATCGACGCACCTTCGTCGGGGCGTGCGCCGCGGGCTGCGCCGTGATTGCCTTGCAGGGCTGCGCATCGCTCGTCACGCATCCCGTCCCCGTCACCGGTGGCAGAGCGCGACTGAAGATTTCCGAATACCCGGAGCTGGCATCGCCGACCGGCGTCATCCGGATCCTGCCCGCCGGCGTCGCAGATCCGGTCTTCGTGCTCGCGACGGCAGACGGCCGTTTCGATGCCGTCTCCACGATCTGCACGCATCGCGGCTGCGCCGTCGACGCGCATGCCGACCGGCTCGTGTGCCCCTGTCATGGTTCGACGTATGACCGGGCCGGGAATGTTCTCAAGGGTCCGGCGCAGCGCGCACTGGCACGCTTTCCCGTCGAGCGGACGGGCGACATGCTCCTCATCACTCTCACGCCATGATCCGCCCATCGCTGCGTCTCCGCACCGCCGTTGTGTGTGCGATGCTGCTTCCGCCGGCGCTCACCGCGCAGCAGCGCGACACCGTCCGCGACACCACCGACCGCCCCTTCGTCCGCGGCGGCATGTTCGACAAGCCACACCAGAACCGCCTGTTCGGACGGACGGCGATCGGTGGTTACGCTGAAGCACACGCCCGCTGGCAGGAAGTGGAAGGACTGAAGGACGACGCGGGGTTCGAAGCCAAACGCTTCAACCTGTTCACGAATACGCGCGTCAGCGACTTCGTTCGTATCGGCGCGGAGATCGAATTCGAGGAGGGCGGTCAGGAAGTGAAGCTGGAGTATGCGGCGATCGATCTCCTGGTTTCGCCGGCTCTCGTGCTTCGCGGCGGCATGCTGCTGACTCCACTCGGCAAGTTCAATCTCGCGCACGACAGCCCGCTGAATGAGTTCACGGACCGTCCGCTGGTGTCCACCGAACTGATTGGTGTCGCACTCTCCGAGCCCGGGTTTGGTATCCTCGGCCAGCTGCGCGCCGTGGGATCCCGCGTGACATACGAGTTGTACGCCACGAACGGATTTCACGCCGGCCTGATCGACGACTCGGACGCGGGGACGCGCATTCCCCTCGGGCGCGGGAACTTCGAGGACAACAATGGCTCACCGGCATTCGTCGGGCGCCTGGCGGTGAGCCCGGGGGTGGATCACGAGGTCGGCGTGTCGGTGCATCGCGGTGCCTACAACGTGTTCAACCTCGAGGGCACCCCCATCGATGATCGTCGCGATCTAACGATCGCGGTGCTCGACGCCGAAACTCGGCTTTTCGGCACGACCATCGGAGGCGAGGCCGCCCTGGCGCGCATCGATGTGCCGCCGGGACTCTCGGGCATCTATGCCTCTCGACAGCACGGGTGGTACGTCGAGGGGATACGCGAATTCGGCGCGGGGTGGCTTCGCACGATGCCGATGTCGCTGTTCGCGCTGAAGACACGGTGGGACTACGTGAAGTTTGACGCGGACATCGACGGCGAAAGCACCGGACAGCTCACCGTGGGCATGAACTTCCGGCCCACGCGCGAAACCGCGCTGAAGTTCGATTATGTGCGAGGACGCGGGCGCGACCGGTTCAACAATCGCGCGGATCACGCATTCATACTCGGGTCGATCGCGACGTACTTCTAAAACGGCTTGTCGGCTTGTCGGCGGCACACTGAAAAGCTGACAAGCCGTCAAGCGGACAAGCGATCACCGACGTATTCCGTCCCCCACCTTGAAGAATCCGGGCAGGGACACCGGCGACACGCCGCTGATCGACGCAGCACCGGCAAGCGCGCGAGCGGCGGCAATTTCGAGTGCGTCTCCGACGCCATACGCATTGATGTACGTACGCGTCCGCGGGAATTGCCGGATGAGATAGGGATTTCCAAACGCGATCACTGCTGCCTGTGGGCCGGACGCCACCGAATCGATCCACGCGGCAACGTGCGGCGGAACCGTGGTTCGTCCTTCTCCTTCCACCCGCCGGACGAACGCCCCAATGACAATCGCGTCGGCGCCCTGCAGGGTCCGAGCGATGGAGTCCAGCTGAGACTGCGCCGTCGCGGGCGACAGCTTTGCGACGAGTCGTGCGCCGGGGCGAAGACGGGTCATCTCTCGCTGGAAGGCGCGCCCGGCCTTCAATTCGGTTTCCGGCATGTAGTGGATGAGGGCCACCCGACCGCTCGGGAGCGGCACGGTCGCTCCGCTGTCACGCAGCATGGTCAGCGCGCGCTGGGCCACCTCCTCAGCGAGCTTCAGGTGCTCCGCCGTCGCCACCACGGTACGCACGTCCTCGAGTGAGACCTCGCGTTTCGTGGCGAGTCCCACGCGGGCTTTTGTCCAGAGAATCCGGCGCACGGAGCTGTCGATGCGTGCCGCCGGGATGTCGCCCCGCTCGACGGCACCTACGACCGCGGTGATCGCGCGCGAAACATCATCGCCGGGGCGCAACAGGATGTCCGTGCCCGCGCGGATGGCCTGGACGACGCTCTCCTCGATGGTATAGCCCTTCCCGACTCCTTCCATGCTGAGCGCGTCCGTGATCGTGATCCCGCGGAATCCCAGGGAATCGCGCAGCAGGGTTTGCATGACGTCGCGCCGCAACGTTGCCGGTGTCGCGCTGTCGCCGCCGAAGGCCGGCAAGGCGATGTGCGCTGACATGACGAGGTCCGCACCAGCATTGATCGCGGCGCGGAATGGAACGAGTTCCACGGCATTGAGCCGCGCCGGATCCGCAGTCACCACCGGGAGGCCAACGTGCGAATCGACGTCCGTATCACCGTGTCCGGGAAAGTGCTTCGCCGTGGCAAGCACACCCGCCGCGTGCGTCCCACGCACAAAAAGCTCGGACAGACGAGCGACGCGCTGGGGATCTTCGCCAAACGAGCGGGTCCCGATGACCGGATTGTTCGGGTTGACGTTCACATCAACCGTGGGTGCAAAATTGATGTGAATTCCCACCGCACGGGCTTCGCGCCCGATCGCTTGCGCAACGTCGAAGACGTCCTGGTCCCTGCCGGTCGCGGCGATCGCCATCGCCGTGGGAAACTCGGTCGCACCACCCGTCTCCAGCAGATAGTGCGGGAAAATCGCGGGCTCGAGACGCATCAGCGCGGGCTCGAGATCGCTCGACACCAGCAACGGGACGCGCGCGCGTCGCTGGAGATAGTTGACCTTTGCGGCGACCTCGATCGGCGTGCCGAGGGACATCGTCAATCCGCCAACGCCTTCGTCCTGCACCCACCGCACGACTTCACGGAACGTGGAATCGTCCACGCTCGTGTAGTCACCGAGCATCCAGAACATCGTCATCTGCGCGATCCGCTGACGCAGCGTGAGAGCGGCCAGCGTCTGCTCCACCCAGGCGCTGGTATCCGCCAGCGGGGCGACGGCAGCCGGAACGGATGTAGGCTGTGGGGCGACAGCGGCAGGCGCCGGCACGACGAGGGTGGATCCTCGCGCGCATGCAATGATGCCGAGCGCGGCGACGAGCAGGGGACGAGTGATCATTGGCAGCAATATAGAGTCAGCAGACTTCGCTGATCGCCTGTTGGAGCGTCTCGTCCAGTGCGTCCAGCGAAACGGGCATGATGAGTTCCTGCAGCTCGAACTGCTTCGCGAGATCACGCACGCGCGTCATCGCGCTCCGGGTTCCGAAGATGACCACCGAGACGCCGCGCATTCTGGCGCGTCCCAGCAGTTCGGCACTCAGCAGCGATGGGTCACCACAATCGACCATCGCTACGGATGGCTTGCTCCGGCGAAATGCATCATCCGCGTCTCCGGGCGGCTGATGGAACTGCACGAGGTAGCCGAGCGTCTCGACAAGTGCTCCGAGCAGTGCGGCCGCGACGACATCGGAAGAGAGGATGAGCACGACATGCTTTTCCGCCGAACCGTCATCGTCCGTCGGTTGTTGTGAGGGAGGCATCACGTCCTTGGTGGCTGCAGACACATCGCGCAAGGGCGCAAGCAGCACACCACCGACAGTAGGAGGACACGAATGGTTAGGAGTTGTTCGTGAATACTTGACGCCGGTTAAACACATGAACATTATCCCGTTCAGTTGACCTCCCACCTCACGCGCCGGACGCAAGTTGTCGCATGATGGCGTTCAATAGATCTCCCGGTTCCCCGCCGCTCGACCCGGCGATCGTCGACGCGCTGCGCGAAACGCTGACGCGTTCCGTGAGGTCCGGCAGTCACGACGACGCGCTCAAGGGAGTACTTGCGCGGGCCGCCGCCGATGCGCGTGCGAAAGGGGTACTCGCGGAGCAGCTGCTGCTGATGCTCAAGGACATCTGGTACGACCTGCCGGAAATTTCGACGCGCGCCGGCAACGATGAACAGACGCGCCTGCTTCAGCAATTGATCGCGCGCTGCATTCAGGAGTATTACGCGCCGTAGTTCGGCCCCGGCCCTCCTCCCCGAGCACGCTGATTGCAACAGCGGCCCCCGCCAACCCTTCGGAGGAGAAGCAAACAATGGCTCGTAAGATCACGATGGCTGCTGCAGTCGCGGCCTTGGCAGTGCTCGGCGCATGCAGCTCGGGTGACGAAGCCGCCTATGATTCCGCGGCGGGCGCAACGGCTGGTGCTCTGGCAACACCGCCTGCATCGACGTACCCGTCAGTGGGAACGTCGGTAGGTGCCACGACCAGCGTGCTGGACACCACGATGCGTGATACCACGCGTCGCGATACGACCAAGACGCCGTAACAATCGGAACCCGTTGACGACAAAAGCCGGCGTGAATCGCCGGCTTTTGTTGTGTGTACTACGAGGAGGGTGATCTTGTCTCCGCCTCCCCGTAACCCGCCTCACCTCACCACGGAATGCGATTCGTCATTGGCTTCCTCTGCACGCATGCGTTGGCCGCCGTCGCCGAAGGCCAGGTCAGGTCCGGACTCGAAGTGGCACTGACAGATTCGCTGCATCGGTTGCAAGGGAAACGCATCGGGTTGATCACCAACCACACCGGCGTTGACCGTATCGGGCGACGGAACGTTGACTTGCTGTTCCGCGCTCCCGGAGTTCGCCTGGTCGCCTTGTTCGGTCCCGAACATGGATTTGCGGGTTCGGTGCGCGGCGGGGACCGCATCGGGTTCGCCACGGATACGGCAACCGGGCTCCCCGTCTATTCGTTATACGGCGACACGCGCGTACCGACGCCGGCGATGCTCGCCGGGATCGACGTCCTTGTGTACGACGTTCAGGACGTCGGCGCGCGGGTCTATACATATGTATGGACCATGGCACTCGCGGCCGAGGCCGCGGCTCGAGCGGGAAAGGAGTTCATGGTGTTCGATCGCCCGAACCCGATCCGCGCCGATCGGGTGGAAGGAGGCGTGCTCGCGCCCGAGCACCGGTCCTTCGTGGGACTGCATGATGTCGCGCTCAGGTATGGCCTGACGCCAGGTGAATTGCTCCGGTATCTCATTGGTACGGGCCGTGTGAAGGGCACCGCATCGGTGATACCGATGCAGGGATATCGACGCGAGATGTGGTTCTCCGAGACTGGCCTTCCCTGGCTCAAGCCATCACCGAATATCCGTGACGAAGAGGCCGCGTTGCTCTACACAGGGACGGTCTTCTTCGAGGCGACCAACCTGAGCGAAGGACGGGGCACCGCAGCTCCCCTCAAGCAGGTGGGTGCGCCCTGGATGACCGATGCCGCGACGATCGCGACACGGTTGAACGCAATGCGTATCCGCGGGATTCGCTTCGAGGCGACCCGCCAGCAGATTGCCCGCGGCGAGAAGTACGGGGGGCGAACCATCCCGATGATTCGCATCCATGTAGTGCAGCGTGACAGCGCTGAGGTCGTCCGTGCCGCCGCGTGGCTGCTGCGCATTATCCGGCAACGCCATCCGCGTGACTTTGCATGGCAACGCGGCTCGGGCATCGAGCAACTGACCGGGACGACCGAATTCCGTCGGGTGATAACTCGTGGGGGCGTCGGCGAGCTTCTGGATCGCTGGTCGAAGGAGTCGGCCGCGTTCGAGCGGGGCTCCCTACCCTACCTCCTGTACTGACGCAGTTCGGCGAGTACTGACTCAGGTCACCCCACGAAACCGGGCGCAGCCATGGGGCGTACTGCTCCCCATGTCCATCCTCCGGGATCTGCGCTACGGCGCGCGCTCGCTCAGGAAAAGTCCTGGGCTCATGATCGTGGCGACCCTCGCCCTCGGCTTCGGGATCGGCCTCACGGCAACGATGTGGTCGATCATCTATGGCGCAATGATCAAGGGGCTGCCGTATGAGGAGCCCCAGAGCATCGTCGTCGCCTCCCGCAGCAATCCGTCGCGGGGCATCGAACAAATGGACGTCGCCCTTCATGACTTTCACGATTGGGCAGCGCAGCAGAAGTCATTCGAGAAGCTTGGAGCCAGCACCTGTGGCACCATCAACGTCAGCGGCGATGATCGCGCGGAGCGGTACGACGGTTGCTGGGTAACCTCGGAGTACCTCGAGATCACGAGGGTTCGTCCGATCAAGGGTCGATTGATCAGCGCCGCCGAGGCACGTCCAGGTGGCGAACGCGTCGCCCTCATCGGCTACTCCATGTGGCAGGGGCGCTTTGGCGGTGCGGACGACGTTGTTGGCAAACCCCTTCGCGTCAACGGCCAACCCTACACGATCATCGGCGTCATGCCGGAAGGGTTCCTGTTTCCGGACGATGCGAAGATCTGGCTGCCCTACCAGATCGACCCACTGGCAACGAAGCGGGGCGACGGTCCCAGCGTACAGGTCGCGGCGCGCATCAAGGACGGCGTGTCCCTCGACGGGGCGAATGCGGAGCTTGCAGGAATCGCGAAGCGGCTGGCGGAGCAGCACAAGGAATCGAATGAAGGTGTGCAGGCGCACATCGAGCCGTACGTCAAGGCGTACATCGGTGACGAGCCCACGCAACTCCTCTATACGATGCTGGGCGCAGTGGGATTTGTCCTCCTGATTGCCTGTGCGAACGTCGCAAATCTCCTCCTGGACCGCGCAGCGCACCGGACGAAGGAGATCGGGATTCGCACCGCCCTCGGCGCTTCGCGGCTGGCGGTGGTCCGGCAGTTTCTTGCCGAGGCCCTGATCCTGTCCGCCATGGGAGCCGTCATCGGCATCGGAATCGCCGAGGTGGGGACGCGATTGTTCATGCGCGCGATCTCGGATACCGAGGTGCCGTTCTTCATCGATATCAGGCTGCACCCGCCGGTGTTCCTGTTCATCGTGGGGGTGACGCTGCTCTCGAGCCTCGTCTCGGGGCTGCTCCCTGCGATCCAGTCAGCGCGCGCAGACATCAACGAGATCCTGAAGGATGAATCGCGGGGTGCGTCGAGCCTGCACATCGGCAAGATGAGCCGCGCGCTGGTGGTGTTCGAGATCGCGCTTTCATGCGGCCTTCTCGTCGCCGCCGGCCTGATGACGAAAAGCGTGACACGACTGCGCAACATGGATCCGGGATTCAACACGTCGAACGTGTTCACGGCGCGTGTCGGATTCCCCGCCGGGTCCGCCGATTCCACGAAGCAGCGGCTCTTCTTCGATCAGCTGCCCGCGCGTCTTGCCGCGATTCCCGGAGTCGAGGCTGCCGCGGTCAGCTCGGGTCTTCCCGGGGTCAACATGGGTGGGACCAGCGTCATCCCGGAGGGAAAGACGTATGAGCGTCCCCAGGATCGTCCCGAGGTCCGGACGCTGACGGTGACACCGGATTTCTTTCGTGTCTTCGATGTCGAGGTACGACAGGGACGCGCATTCACCAGCGCGGATCGCGCGGGAACCGCACCGGTGGCGATTGTGAACCAGAAATTCGTGGACACCCATTTCCCGGGATCCGATCCGCTCGGGAAGCGGTTCCGCGTGCCGGGGGCAGACTCACTGAAATGGTGGTCCATCGTCGGCGTCGTGCCAAACATCTTTACGGGCGACACGGAAACGCCGTGGGCTGAGACGATCATCACGCCATTCGCGCAAGGTGTGACGAGTTTCGCGAGCATGACCGTCCGCACCTCTGGCGAACCGATGGCGATCACACAGCAGGTGCGCGGCGCGGTGGCATCGCTCGATGCCGATCTGCCCATCTATTGGGTGTACAGCATGCAGGAAGCGCTGGCGCGCCCCACCTGGTTCGTACGGGTGTTCGGCACGATGTTCATGATCTTTGGGGCCATTGCGTTATTCCTGGCTGGCATCGGCCTGTACGCAGTGATGGCCTTTTCCGTGAGCCGGCGGATACGCGAGGTCGGGATCCGGATGGCGCTCGGTGCGAATACCGGCGATGTCGTGCGGTTGATCTTCCGCCAGGGAATGGTGCAACTGGGCGTCGGCTTGACGCTGGGGCTGGCACTGGCGTTTGGCGTCTCCCGATTGATCGCGTTCATCCTGTTCGACGTGCAGCCCCGTGATCCCATGATATTCGGTGGCGTCGTGGCAGTCCTGGCGACCGCCGGACTGCTTGCCTGTCTCATCCCGGCGCGACGCGCCGCCGGCGTGGATCCCAATGTGGCGCTGAATCGGTAGACTCCGGTTCCGGGGTCCGGGCGCCTCCCGGCACGTTCAGTGCGCTAATCCCGACTGAACAACCAGGAGGCGTTCATGGCGGAGATTCGCGTCGCACCACAGCGTCGCAGCCGGGCAGTCGTGTGGGTGATTCTGTTGATTGTCGTGCTCGCCGCGATTGCATGGTATTTCCTCGCTGGTCCGGGCGCCGCAACGACAGGAGTCTGACAATGGCGAAAAAAGAAGTGCGCCGAACCCGGGATGCCGCGGGGATCGGGCCGTATGCGCGCGAGCGCGAGCAGCTCGTCCGCATCAGCCAGATGAAGGGCTGGACGGTGCAGAAGGGCGAGGCTGATATCCGATCATGGGAAGTCCGCACCGTTTCCGGAAAGGTGCTTGGGTCCGTCCGGGACCTGCTCGTGGACCAGAAGGCGGGCGAAGTCGTGATGATCGACGTCGACCTCGCCGGAACGGATCGTCACGCCTACGTGCCGCTGCGGGTCGTGGAAGTGGACCGCACCCAGCGCGTCGTACGCGCGGATTCAGCGGACCTGCAGGAAGACGTCGATGAAGACCGTACGCGGCTGACGAACGACGAGCTCGCGACCGTCCGCAACGATCGCGTCGCCAGGCCGCAATTGCGCGATGACCTGCACGACGAGATCGTCTCCGAACCGGACGACGTCCGTCGCGCTGACCGAGCCGCCGACATCCCGGCCGAGCGTGTGGTGGAGCGCCGGCCGATTGTGGAGGAAACCGTCGTCCGCCGCCGTGACATGGCGGATCCGGACGCGGACGCCGAATCCCGGCTGTAGCAGTCTCCGTACTGGACTCGGCGGCGTGCGCACTGTCTCTTCAGTGCGCACGCCGCCGTTCTCGTTTCCACTCCCAGTCCGTCACCCTTCGCCCGCGATCCCACCCATGCACGGCCAATTCACCTGGTACGACCTGAACACCTCCGACGTCCGATCGGCACTCTCGTTTTATCCCCCCATCACGGGTTGGGGCACGGAAGAATGGGCTGAGATGGAATACACGATGTGGACGGTGGACGGTGCACCGCTTGGTGGCGTGGTCAAGCTGAATGAGCAGCAGATCGCCCAGGGGCTGCCCAACCACTGGATGCCCTACGTGGAAGTTGGCGATGTCGACCAGGCTGCGACGAAAGCGGAATCGCTTGGCGGAAAATTGTGGTACGGACCAGAGAACATTCCGGGCACCGGGCGATTTGCCGTGTTGTCCGATCCGCAGGGTGCGGTGTTCGCGGTCTACAAACCACTGGAGCCGGGATATGCCTTTGACGGGAAGCGGCAGGTGGGGCGTTTCGTCTGGCACGAGCTGATGTCGTCCGATATCGACGCCGCCTTCGACTTCTACCGCAAGATGTTCCAGTGGGAGGAGACGACCGCCTTCGACATGGGTCCGGAAATCGGCACGTACCGCATGTTCGGCCAGAAAGGCGCCGAATACGGTGGCATGTTCAACCGCTCCGGTCGAATGGCCGAGCTGCAACCGTTCTGGACCTGTTACGTCCATGTAAAGGATGTGGAGAAAGCCGCGGCGCTGGCCACGCAGCGTGGTGGGCAGGTCGTGAATGGCCCGATGGAAGTTCCCGGCGGGGACATCATTGCGGTGATCATGGACCCCCAGGGAGCTGCGTTCGCGGTGCATCAGAACCCCAAGGGATTCGTCGCCGAATCCACGCCGAGTGGGGCGGGGGCGAGCCTCGGTGGCAAGGCGCTTGGCGTTGGAACGCGCGTGGCGAAGGCTGCGAAGAAGGCGTCGCGCAAGGTGACGAAGGCCGCGAAGAAAACGGCGAAAAAGACCTCCCGACGGATCAAGAAGGCCGCGAAGAAGGCGGCGAGAAGCGCAAAAAGGACGGTAAAGAAAATCGCGAGGAAGGTGACGCCGAAGCGCAGCGGGAAGCGGGGTGCCACCAGGCGGCCGACACCGAAAAAGAGATCAACGCGGAAAAAGAGTACCGGCCGGACGGCGGTGCGCGCGAAACGGAAACGCCGTTAGCTGCCCGTAAGTGCGCGCCAGAGGAGCCGCGCGACGAAGAAGCCAAGCACCGCGAGCGCGAAAAGCACCAGGAGCAGGCCCGAGACCAGCAGGATGCCAACGCGACGACTGCTCTTCGCTGCCGCCGCGGGCTGGACGGTGACCTGCTCGAGCAGCGCCGCGTTGCGCGCATTCGACTTGAAGGCAATATCGAAGATGTCACCCAGGATCGGGATCGCGCCGATCGCACTGTCGATGGCGACATTTCCCACCATGCGCAGCAGCACGGATCGAGGCGCCCCCTGCCGCGCGGCGGACAGGATGATGTAGCTCGACAGCAGCGCGCCAACGGCGTCGCCGCCACCGGGGATCAGGCCGATGATGGAGTCGAGGCCGAGACGGATGTTGGTGCCCGGAATTCGAAAAGCTGTGTCGAGGACGCGTGCGAGCGCCCTCGAATTGCGAAGGTCAGTGTTTCCGGGACTTCGTTCCATTCATCCGCTCGCGAGCATCATTGCCCGATGAGAATGCAAGGGAAGCACCCGCGCGTCGCACGAGGGCGAAGATGCTTCGCCGCGGCACCAATGTGCGAGGCGCGAATGACCCGGAACGGAACGGGAATACCCTATTGCCCGAACCCCAAGGCGCTGCCTATCCTCAGGGTTCACAAGGAGATCGGCGCCTATGCCGCGAATGAAGAACGCCGCAGGGTCGTACCCCCGGTTGACCGAACCGCTGGTCCGTGAAAACGGAAGCTTTCGGGCGGTCACATGGGATGAAGCGCTGGACAACGCCGCTGATGGGTTCCGGCGAAACCTCGAGCAACACGGGCAGAATTCGCTCGGCATCTTCAGCTGCTCAAAGGCGACGAACGAGGTGAATTTCCTCGCCGGAAAGCTGGCCCGGGTGGCGTTCGGGACGAACAACATCGATAGCTGCAACCGCACCTGACACGCACCTAGCGTCGTCGGTCTGGCGACGGTCTTTGGAGCAGGGGGCGGCACGAGCTCATACCAGGAAGTGGAAGAGACGGACGTCATCTTCCTCTGGGGTTCGAACGCGCGCGATGCACACCCGATCTTCTTTCACCATGTACTGAAAGGAGTGCGCGCTGGCGCACGCCTGTTCGTGATGGATCCGCGACGAACCGCAACGGCGGCGTGGGCGGACACATGGCTTGGTCTCCGGGTGGGAAGCGACATCGCCCTCGCGAACGCGATGGGTCGCGTCATCATCCACGAAGGGTTGGCGAATGGCGAGTTCATTCGCCGCGCGACCACCGACTTCGAGCAATATCGCGCGAGCGTCGAACGTTACACCCTCGACGTCGCGGAGCGCGAGACCGGTGTCCCAGCGAGCGCGATTCGTGACGCCGCCATCACCTATGCACGCGCCGACCGTGGGATGATCTGCTGGACCCTCGGCATCACGGAGCATCACAACGCCGTACACAACGTTTTCTCGTTGATCAACCTGGCGCTGCTCACCGGCAAGGTCGGACGCTACGGTTGCGGGCTGAATCCGCTCCGCGGACAGAACAACGTCCAGGGGGGCGGCGACATGGGCGCCATCCCGAACCGGCTGGCCGGCTTTCAGGACAATGTCGACGATGCCGTCCGCGAAAAATTCGAGCGCGCCTGGAAAGTGACGATCCAGCCGCGGCACGGGTGGAATCTCACGCAGATGTTCCAGGCCATGGACGAAGGGAAATTGACGGGACTGTACGTGATTGGTGAGAACCCCGCGCAGTCAGACGCGGACCTGCATCGGGTCGAGCGGTTGCTCGGCGGCCTCGATCACCTCGTCGTGCAGGACATCTTCCTGACGAAGACGGCGCAGCTTGCGAACGTCGTGCTCCCCGCATCCGCCAGCTGGTGCGAAGCGGAAGGCACCGTGACGAACAGCGAGCGCCGGGTGCAGCGCGTCCGCAAGGCGATCGAGCCGCCCAAGGGCGCGCGGGATGACCTGTGGATCATCTCGCAGATCGCGAAACGCCTTGGAAAGGATTTCGGCAACCCGAGCGCGGAAGATGCCTGGAACGAAATGCGATCGCTCGCGCCGATGTTCGCGGGGATGAGCTACAAACGCCTGGAAGCCTGCCAGGGGCTGCAATGGCCGTGCGGAGCAGAAGACCACCCGGGGCAGCAGTTTCTCCATGCGCGCCTCTGGAGCGATCCCCCGGAGGGAACGCTCGCGCCATTTCATGCCGTGGAGCACGAGCCGCCGATCGAACAACCTGACGAGCAGTATCCGTTTGTCCTCACCACCGGGCGGCGCCTGGAGAGCTACAACACCGGCGTGCAGAGTGGCGGATACGACTCCCCACTGCACCGCGGGGAGAGCGTCGACATCGCACCGGAAGATGCCGAGCGACTCGGCATCGCCAATGGAGACCTCGTGGAGGTTGCGTCGCGACGCGGGGTCGTGCAGGCGCCGGCTCGGGTTGATGACGCGCTCAAACCCGGCCTGGTATTCATGACGCTTCATTTCCCCGACCAGGTTGCGACGAACCGGCTGACGATCGACGAATTCGATCCGCTGTCCGGGACGGCCGAATTCAAGGCGTGCGCTGTGAATGTCCAGAAGGTGCGGCCGCGGCATCAGCAGCTGCGCCCCACGAGCGCCGTCCGCCCCATCGCCATCGCGGGAGACTGATGGATCTCAAGCTTCTTGACGCCCAGCCAAGCGCCGAGGAGCGCGAAGCCGTGGATGCCCTCCTTGGGCTCCCGCAGTCCGGATGGGATGGCGGAACGCGCGACGCCGTGCGTGACACGTCCGTCGCCGTCGGCGGGCATGCGGCACGGGGCAAGCGTCACTTGCTCCTTCCCGCGCTGCACGCCGTGCAATCGCGAGTGGGTTGGATCAGTGAGGGGGCGCTCAACTACATCTGCATGCGTCTCACGGTGCCGCCGGCGGATGCGTGGGGCGTCGTGACGTTCTACGCGCTGTTCTCCACGATTCCGCGGCCGAAGCGCGTGCTGCACGTGTGTGATGACATCGCGTGCAAGTGTCGCGGTGCGGATGCCCTGATCGCCGACTTGCGGACGGTGGTGCCTGAGCATCACGCGCCGCACGGCGATACCGTCGAAGTGGGCGAATTCACCTGGGTGCGGTCCCCGTGCCTGGGTTTGTGCGATCAGGCCCCGGCGGCACTGCTCCAGACGTTCGGACCGACGCCGCACGATGCGCTCATCGGCGGCGCCGATGCCGTTCTCACCGCTGCTCGGGGAGAAACCAATGGTCGCGCACGGCCTGGCACCGGGCGCACCTATGCAGCGGTGCATGGCCAGGTGGAGAATGCGCTTCTGCTCCGCCGCGTAGGACGAGTCGACCCGACGAGCATGCACGCGTATCGCGCGTCGCAGGGATATGCGGCGCTGGCACGGGCGCTGGAAATCGGCGCCGAGGCAGTCATCGCCGAAGTGACCGCGGCGAAACTCATGGGCCGCGGCGGCGCGGCGTTTCCCACCGGCCGAAAGTGGGATGCGGTGGCCCGCCAGCCCGCGCGTCCGCACTATCTCGTCTGCAACGCCGACGAGAGCGAGCCCGGGACTTTCAAGGACCGCATCCTGATGGAAGAAGACCCATTCGCCCTCGTCGAGGCGATGACGATCGCGGGCTTCGCCACCGGCTGTGAGCACGGCTACCTCTACGTGCGCGGTGAATATCCCCTGGCCTTCGAACGCATTACGAGTGCGGTACGCCAGGCGCGCGAGTTCGGTCTCCTCGGTGAGGATATCATGGGACGCGGCCTGCGCTTCGACATCGAGATCCGCCGCGGCGCTGGCGCGTATATCTGTGGTGAAGAGACGGCGCTTTTCAACTCCATTGAAGGGCTGCGGGGCGAGCCGCGCAACAAGCCGCCCTTCCCTGTCCAGGCGGGAGTGTTCGGGAAACCGACGGTCGTGAACAACGTCGAGACGCTCATGAACGTGCCGCACATCCTGCTCATGGGTGGGGAAGTGTTCGCGAAGATCGGCACCGACCAGTCCACCGGCACGCGCCTGTTCTGCGTCAGCGGCAGCGTGGAACAGCCGGGCCTTTACGAGGCACCATTCGGGATCACCGCGGCAGAACTGCTCGCGATGGCGGGAGGGGTGACGAAGGGGCGTTCGCTGGTCACTGTGCTGCTCGGAGGCGCCGCGGGAGTGTTCATTCGCCCGGACGAGCTCGAGATGCGACTGACGTTCGAAGACACGCGCGCCGCGAAAGCAACGCTGGGCTCTGGTGTCTTTCTCGTCATCGACGACAGCGTGGACGTTCCCGACCTCCTGCTGCGCATCGCGGCATTTTTCCGTGATGAATCCTGCGGGCAATGCGTTCCGTGCCGGGTCGGCACCGTGCGTCAGGAGGAATCACTGCATCGCATCGCGGCGAAGAAGGCGCGCGGCGGAATGACGGGCGAGATTGCCCTGCTCGACGAGGTGGGCGCCGCCATGCGCGACGCCTCCATCTGCGGGCTGGGCCAGACCGCGTACAGCGCCATCGAGAGCGCAATTCATCGTGCGGGACTCACCCGGGGTATTCGCGCATGACCGCCATTCAGCCGCAGCCGCACATGCCGCAGGCCATGTACCGCATCGAGCGCCGCGGCGTCCCGATGGCGCAGGTCGAGGTCACGATCGATGGCGCGAAGGTCAGCGTCCCGGAAGGCTCGACGATTCTTGCGGCGTGTGCCACCCTGGGGATTGAGATTCCCACGCTGTGCTTCCTTGAGACGCTGCGTCCGGTCAATGTGTGCCGGATCTGCGTGGTCGAGGTGGAGGGCGCTCGTGTGTTGGTGCCGGCGTGCTCGCGCGTGGTCGAACCTGGAATGGCCATCCGAACCCGCAGCGCTCGCGTGGACCTCAGCCGGAAGCTCGTCCTCGAGCTGCTCGCGTCGTCGGTGGATCTTTCCACGACGGCGAAGATCGCTGAATGGATGCGGGACTATGGCGCACGACCGGAGCGGTTTGGTCCCCCTGCCCCACCAGCGCCAGCCGGCGCGCGCGATGCCCTCATGCCGGGCCACCATGCGCCGCCGGACCCGGATCATGCCGCGACGGTCGCACAGCCGACGAAGGTGGACAACGACCTGTACATCCGGGACTATGGCAAGTGCATCCTGTGTTACAAGTGCGTCGAGGCCTGTGGACCCGATCATCAGAACACCTTTGCGATTGCCGTCGCGGGGCGTGGCTTTGACGCGCGCATCTCGACGGAGTTTGCCGTGCCGCTGCCGGATTCCGCATGCGTATACTGCGGGAATTGCATCGCGGTATGCCCCACCGGGGCGCTCATGCCGAAACGCGAATACGACGCGCGTGCCGCTGGCGAATGGAAGCCTGACGAGCAGAAGCAGGTGGACACGATCTGCCCGTATTGCGGCGTCGGCTGCACGCTGACGCTGCACGTCCAGGACGAAGAGATCATGAAGGCGACATCCCCCCTGGAGAACCCGATCACCCTCGGGAACCTGTGCATCAAGGGACGGTTCGGCTGGCGCTTCGTGCATGGTAAGTGATGCAACAGGCAGGCGACACGCGACGAGCGACAGGCGGCAGTGCGCCCGGCGAGGCTGACTCCGTGAGCCTGGACAAGCCCATTGGATATGCGCCGCCGCTGGCGGCGCATGACATTGCCAGGCTGGAGGGCGATCTCACGAACGACGGTCGCGTGACGCTTGCGACAGAAGTCCCTGTCGCGCTGGTGTACAATGGCCGGACGCACGTCGTGATGATGTGCACCCCGAATGACCTCGAGGACTTCGCGATCGGATTCTCGCTGACCGAAGGGATCGCCGTCGCCACCGAGGTGGGCCGCATCGACGTCGTGCGGTACAGCCAGGGAATCGAGGTGCAGCTGGAAATCCCTTCCACGGCGGCGGAACGCCTCACCGACCGCGGGCGTTCCCTCGTCGGACGAACCGGATGCGGCCTCTGTGGTGTGGAAGCCATCACGGATGCGCTGCGAGAGCCGGTGCTTGTACAGTCGCCCGCGGTCTTTTCGCGGGCCGCGCTGTGGCGCGCTGGTGCCGCCCTCGGCGACGGCCAGCCGCTCAATAACGAGACCAACGCCATCCACGCTGCCGCCTTCGCGAACGCCTCCGGCGACCTGCAGATCGTACGCGAGGATGTCGGACGCCATAACGCCGTGGACAAGGTGATTGGCGCCATGGCTCGCGCAGCCGTGGACGGTTCCGCCGGATTTCTGATCGTCACCAGCCGAGCGAGCTACGAGCTCATTCAGAAAGCCGCGGTGGCGAACGTGCCGCTGCTGGCCGCGGTATCACGTCCCACGGCGCTCGCGGTGCAGATTGCCGACGCGGCCGGGATCTCGCTGGTGGGTCTGCTCCGCGGAAAGACCGCGAATGTCTATACGCATCCGGAGCGGGTGCACGCATGACGCAGCGGCTTGCCGCCTGACAACTCCTCCATCAGTTTCCGCCCTCCCTCCCCCACATCATGGCACAGCAAGCTGCAATCCCCACCGACATCGAGATCGCGCAGGCCGCGCGGCCTCGTCGCATCACCGACGTGGCCGCGGACATCGGTCTCGGTCCGGATGACCTGGACCTGTACGGGAAATACAAGGCGAAAATCCCACTGGAGATCTCGGAACGGCCGGTGAAGGGACGGCTGGTGCTCGTCACGGCATGCAACCCGACGCCAGCGGGTGAGGGCAAAAGCACCGTCACGGTGGGGCTCACGCAGGCGCTTCGCCGACTGGGGCAGAACGCCATGCTATGCATGCGCGAACCAAGCCTGGGGCCCGTATTCGGCGTGAAGGGTGGCGCCGCCGGGGGCGGGTATTCGCAGGTCCTTCCCATGCAGGACATCAACCTGCACTTCACTGGCGATTTTCACGCGATCTCGAGCGCGCATGCCCTGCTCGCCGCGCTGCTCGACAATCACCTGCAGCAGGGGAACGCCCTCAACATCGATCCGCGCAGGATCACGTGGCACCGCGCGATCGACATGAACGATCGGGCCCTGCGACAGGTCGTCGTTGGGCTCGGCGGGACGAAGAACGGTGTGGTTCGGGAAGAAAAGTTCATGATCATCCCGGCCAGCGAGATCATGGCGATCGTCGCGCTCGCGCGGAACTACCAGGACCTCGAGGACCGGCTCGCGCGCATCATCGTGGGGGCGACGTATGGCACCAGCCGCAATCCGGTGCGCGCCGGTGAGCTCAAGGCCGCGGGCGCCATGGCGCTGCTGCTCGAGGATGCCATTCGGCCCAACCTCGTGCAGACGCTCGAAGGTGGGCCCGCATTCGTGCATGCCGGTCCCTTCGGCAACATCGCGCACGGCTGCAATTCCGTCCTCGCGACTCGCTCCGCGCTCGCGCTCGCGGACATCGTGGTCACGGAGGCTGGTTTCGGCTCCGATCTCGGCGCCGAGAAGTTCTTCGACATCAAGTGTCGCTTCGGTGGATTGAAGCCCGAGATCGCAGTCCTCGTCGCCACCGTGCGCTCGATCAAGATGCAGGGGGGGGCGAACAAGAAAGCACTGACCGATGAGGATACGGGCGCTCTGGAGCGCGGGCTGCCGAACCTGCAGAAGCATATCGAGAACGTCCGGCAGTTCGGCGTTCCGGTGGTCGTCGCGCTGAATCGCGTCTCCACCGACACGGATCGCGAGCTGAAGATGGTCATGGATTTCGCGGCGACGCTCGGCGCGCCCGTGGCGATGACGGAAGTCTGGGCACGCGGTGGCGCGGGGGGTGAAGATCTCGGGCGGCTGGTATTGTCCGCGCTCGCGAAAGGCGGAGGCGACTACCACCCGCTGTATCCGGTGGAGCTGCCGATCAAGGAGAAGATCGAGACCATCGTGCGGAAAGTCTATGGCGGCGACGGGGTTGAGTATTCACCTGACGCATCGCGCGCCATCACGTACCTCGAGTCTGTCGGGATGGGCCAGACGCCGGTATGCATCGCGAAAACGCAGTATTCGCTCACGGACGATCCGACGAGAGTCGGACGCCCGTCCGGATTTCACATCACGATCAACGAAGTGTGGCCGGCCGCAGGAGCAGGCTTTGTCGTCGCGCGAGCGGGGGAAATCATGACCATGCCGGGATTGCCCAAGGAGCCGTCGGCGGAGCGCATTGCCCGTCTGTCATCCGGCGAGGTGGTGGGATTGTTTTAAGCGGTCTCGTGCGTGTAAAGCGGGAGTGGCACTCACCGTGCGCATCCGTGTACGATTTCCAAGGAAAGGAGAACTCCATCATGCAGATTACCCGCTTTCACCGCGCCATCAGCGCGCTTTCACTCACGGCACTCACGCTCACGGGCTGCCAGACACTCAACAGCAACAAAGACCGCGGCGTCCTGATCGGCGCGGCGACGGGCGCCGCCGCCGGTGGCGCCATCGGCCGGGCCAACGGCTCGACGGCGAAGGGTGCCATTCTGGGCGCCGTCGTCGGCGGCACCATCGGTGGGGTCATCGGCCACCAGATGGACCAGCAGGCGAAGGAGCTGGAGCAGAACATCCCCGGCGCGATCGTCGAGCGGGTGGGCGAAGGCATCCAGGTGACGTTCGAGTCGGGTCTCCTGTTCGACTACGACTCCGACAAGGTGAAGCCGACCGCGGCGCAGAACCTGGCGAACCTCGCGGCCAGCCTGGACAAGTATCCGAACTCGAACCTGCTCATCGTCGGCCATACCGACGCGCAGGGTACCGACACGTATAACCAGGATCTTTCCCAGCGTCGTGCGCGGTCAACGGCGCTGTACCTCGCGTCGCGTGGCGTGAGCGCCGGCCGCCTGCAGACCGTCGGCCGCGGGGAAATCGAGCCCGTCGCGCCGAACGACAGCGAGGGGAACATGGCGAAGAACCGGCGGGTCGAAGTCGCGATCTACGCCAGCGAAGCGTATCGCAACCAGTTGCAGCGGCAGAATCCGTAAGCGCGCTTTGCGGCTTGTCGGCTTGTGGGCTTGTCGGCTTGTCGGCTTGTCGGCTTGTCGTTAACGAAAGGGCTCGGTGAATCCGAGCCCTTTCGCGTGAAAAGCTGAGAAGCCGTCAAGCCGACTCACTCCGTCAGTACATCCGACGGGCTTGGCCAGTTCGACACGTTGATGTCGATCGGCAGGGCGACGTTCGCCACTTTGCGAACGACGTCGATGACCCCCTGCCACATGCCGGCGAATTCGTGGCCCACCTCCGTCGGCTTCTTGCTCGTGTCAAAATCGCGCGCGCTCGCAATCCAGAATCGCGGCTCCTCCTTCGATCCGGCCGCGACGAACAACGCCTTCACGTCGTCATACACAGCCTTCGCATTGTGCGAATGCACGTAGACGCCCGGACGGTAGCGACCATCCTTGAGCACCGTCGCCACCCACGCGCGATAGTAATCGCGCATCACGGTCGGCATCTGTTCCATGCGTTCGATATCCAGGAAGATCACGGTGCCACGCGGAAAGGTCTCCGCTTCCGTCTTCTGGATCGCGTCGATGGCTTCCTCTGTCCCGGTTGAGGCGTTCAGGTAATCCGCGCTGCACGTCTGGCCACCACGTTTTCCGGCTGCGACCTGCGCGGCCGTGCGTGGACGCGGGGTGCGATTCCACGTCTGTTGGCCGACGTACACGACCGCGATCCCCCAACCCATGTCGACGAGGGTCTGGCGTTTCCCGCGCCACGACGTCCCCTTGTGGCAGGGCGCGGCGGGCAGGTAGTAGCCGACCCAGTGGTACGGGGCGTTGGGAGCGTTCTTCCATGCACGCATCTTCTCGTCGCCCGGATACGTGTGGGTGTCGAAGCCGACGAAATGCCCCTGCTGGGCCTGGTCCGCCATCGGCGCGTTCTGCCCGGTTACTGCGGCCGCAACCTGCGCCACTTTCGCGCTTACTTCAGCCGCCTGCTCAACACCCGTGGGTGACTTGTTGCACGCGAAAATGAGGAGGCCTGCCGCACCGAGCGCGACGGCCTTTCTGCGGCGAAATTGACGGTATCTCTGCACGCCCACTCATATCGCAATGCGTGTTCCTCACCCCCCGAAGATTTTCCTTTTGTCCCCCGCGCGCTGCGACGGCAGGCGTGCGAAGGCTTTACTCAACACCGCGGCCGAGTTTCCTCTCGCGCAGCAGTTGCGCTCGGCGGAGGGCGCCACGGTTGGAGATGTCTTTTCCTTCCTGAGCGGGCTCTACTTCCGCGGAAAGCTGACGTACGCAAGTCGGTTCGCGACAGCCGAGTCGCGCAGCGATGTTCGGATCATTACGACAAATCGTGGCCTTCTGACTCCCGCCATTCGTGTTTCGCC
The DNA here is from genome assembly GCA_035626995.1 of Gemmatimonadaceae bacterium. GTDB lineage: Bacteria > Gemmatimonadota > Gemmatimonadetes > Gemmatimonadales > Gemmatimonadaceae > DASPMP01. The sequence goes on along the minus strand of DASPMP010000016.1, from coordinate 4,714 downwards.
GCGCGATCTTACGGACTTCGCGTGCGTGGATCTCGCCGCGGCAGGCGATTCGTTCGAGCGTCCGCTCGTCGCTGACGCTGAGACGTTGTCGCGCGACCTCGGGCCCGAGTGCGTGGCGATCCTGCTCGGCAGCATCGCCACCAACAAGTACGTCGGGCCGCTAAAGCGAGTCTACGGCGAGCGACTCCTGTTCCCGAAGGAATTCATCGGACGCGGCGATATGAGCCGCGGCGGATTGCTCCTGCGGCACGCGGCCTCAGGGGAAGAGCTGGAATACATCCCTGTCGCGACCGCGGTGCGCCACGGCAAACGTCCGCCAAAACTTGCGCCGATCCCGAAAGTCAGGTGATCGGCGCAGCGTGAATCACTTCGGCGGGCTGCCGGTCTTGGTGCGGCCGAGGGAGCGGTAGTACTCCTCGACGTACTTGCGGTATTCGGGAGGTACTTCACCCGCGCGATCGACGAGCACCTTTTCGCCGCCTACTTCACCGAACGCGCGCCCAAGCTGGAACTCGAATGATCGCAGTCCCTCGAGCACCTGCTGCCGGAGCTCCCGCTCCGCGCGGGGATCGGCGCCGGCGCCGGCGCCACCGGTACCGCGCGCGAGTCCTTCCATCTGACGGATGGCGCGGTCGAGCTGTTCGAGGTTCACGTCGCCACGCTGCGCGAGCTCGCGACGCAACCCGCGCGCGTCGTTGAGGCGCTCGCGCATCTCACGACTGAGTTGACCGTTCATCGCCCCCGCGGTCGGTGGACCGCCGAGACCACCACCAATGCCTCCGTCTCCGCCTTCGCGACCTGAGCGGCCCTGCCCCATGCCAGGCTGGCCACCGCCCCCCTGCCCCTGCTGGCCTTCCTGACCCTGTTGGCCTTGTTGCCCCTGCTGGCCTTGTTGCCCTTGGCCCTGCTGTCCTTGCTGGCCCTGTTGCCCTTGCTGGCCCTGTTGCCCCTGCTGACCCTGGGCCTGCTGCCCCTGCTGGTTCTGGCCGGACTGATTTCCCTGCTGGCCCTCCCGGGCCTGTTGTTGCTGCTGCTGGCGCGCCCGCTCGTCGAGGGATTCCATGCCGCGCACGAGATCGCGTGCTCGGTCCAGGGCGTCGGCGTTTTGCCGGCCATTGTCGGACGCGCGGGCGTTCTGCGCGGCTCTCTGGGCCTCCTCCACGGTCCGATTGAACTGGCCGATGTCCGAGGTGATCAGGCGCTCGTTCAGGTTCTGGTATTCCTGGGGCGTTTCACCGATGGAGTTCTGGGTGATGCGGATCTTGTCCTCAACGCGGCGCGCGCGCAGGGTGTCCGCCGCTTCCTTGATCTCACGAGCGACCTGCGGCTGTTCGCGCTGGCTCTCGAGGCTGAGGCGATCCAGGCGAGTCCCGAGCGCACGCGCACTGTCCGCGAGAGCGCCCTTCCGCTGCGCAATTGACTGACGTAGCTGGTCGCGCTCCTGCGGCGCCGCCGTGCCCTGCCGCGCCACGTCGCTCGCGATGCGCTCCTGTTCCTGCTGCATGCGCTTCGCCGATCGCGCCGCGTCCTCGACCGCGCGCTGCACGCGATTGTCCTGTTCCTGCTCCAGGAGCCGCCGGGCATCCTTCAACCGGTCGAGCGCCTGCTGCGACTGCTGGTTGCCCTGTTGTCCTCCGTTCGCGGCGGCGCGGCGCATCGCGTCCGCACTTTCATTGAGACGCCGTGCGGCGTCCGCCAGCTCCTGGGACTGCCGCTCGCGCGCGAGCCGCTCGAGCTGTCGCGCGGCCTGCTCGGTTTCCTGCGCCAACTGACGCTGTGCATCGCCGCCGCTGGCACCCGCTGCGCCCCGCGCTCCGGGCATGCTGTCGGCTTTCCGACGGGCACGCTCGTTTTCCTGTTGGAGTCGCGCGGCGAGCTGTTTCAGTCGTTCGGCGGTCGCATCGACTTCCTGGTTGGCCTGCTGCTGGGGATCCTGTTCGGCGCGCTGCACCGTCTCGTACTGGTTGCGCATGCGCTCCTGCTGCAGTTCGAACAAGTCGGCGAGATCTTCAGCCTGCTGCTGGCCACCACCACCGCCGCCGCCCCCCTGCTGCTGGCCCATCTGCACGCGCACTTCACGGAAGACTGCTTCCGCGCGCTGAAGCTGAAGAAGGGCGCGCTGTTCGGGCTGGAGCGCCGCCTTCAGGCGATTGTCGCCGAGCGATTGCTCCGCCGTATCCATCGCCGCCGCGGCCATCGGGAGGATCTGCGCGATGCGCGCGAAATTGGAGTCACCCGAAGCGATGCCGCGCTGCACGAGCCGGTTGGCCAGCTGTTCCACGTCTTCCCGCAGGCGCTGCTGGGCAAGACGCAGCGTCGTGATGTCCTCGACGAGCGATTTGCGCTCGGCGGACGCGCTGTCGCGCATCGAGTTGAAGGTGGCCGCGATGATGTCGCGCTGCCGCTGCGAGAGCTGGCCGGGGTTGTCCTGCTGTCCGCCGCCGCCCCCACCGCCACCGCCCGCCTGCTCCTGCCGGTACTCCTGCGAGTACGGCCGCACCTGCATGAAGTAGATGTCCGAGGTGACGGACTTCGCACCACTCACGGCATCATTGTCGGTGGCGCGCGCGTAGTACGACACGACGTCACCGGGCGAGAGGCTGTACTCCTCGAGCATGAAGGTGTGGCCGGCCGACACTTCGCGAAGGGCTCGCGCGGTCGCGTGCAGCGGCGCGGTCTTCTCTTCGCCGCCGTTCACGGAGTACACCATCTCGAGCTTCGCCACGCCGTAGTCGTCCTCGGCGCTGGCTTCGGTGTAGACCTCGTCGACGGACAACACCTTCGTATCCCGCCCGGGTTTCGACAGGCGCACCGACGGCGGCCGATCCGGAAGCACATCGATGGCGTAGTTAAGCGACGCCGTCAACAGGTCTCCACGGGCGCCTTCGAGCTCGACGCGATAGAACCCTGGCGTCTTTACCCGCAGCAACGCGACGAGTGTCCCATCATCGTTAGGGACGAGGGTAAGTGTATCGCCATTCTCGACGACAAGTCGTCCGCCCTTGGTAGGAACCGTCGGCGTGACCCGGACGCGAACCATGGTACCGGCCACCGCCGCGATATCACCGGCGCTGTCCACCCGCTGAACCGCCATGCCCGTGTAGGCCGGGAAGCGGTACTCGAGGTCGAGCCGCTTCGCGTATGGCAGGTCCGCGACACCAAGCTTGAAGATGCGTGAGCGCAGGCCGTTCGTTTCGACGAGATATTCCGTGGGCGCGCCCACGTCGAGCAGACGCGCGCTGAATTGCGCCGTGCTGTCTGACAGCATGGGAATGCGACGCCATTGCGCGGTGTCGCTCGTCCTGGCCCACACCTCGGCGCTGCCAGGCTGGAATCCGACCGGTGTCGCCGTGATCACCACGCTGGCGCCTCGTGCAACCGTCACATCGCCCGGCAGGACGTCCAGGCGGAATGGATTCACCGTCTCCGCGTCCCTCCAGGGGGTGAGCAGCGCGCCCATCCCGTAGCGCAACGAATCCGGACCGAAGCTCAGCACCATCAGCATGCTCGCCGCCGCGGCGGCGAGCGACGCGAACGCAAGGGTACTGCTGCGGCCGTCGACGCGACGCCCGTCGCCGATCGCCCGCGACCGCTCCAGCGCCATCCCGCGAACGCGCTCTGCCAGCGCTGGCGAGAGCGGCCCGTCGCCGGAGCCGCGAGAGACTTCGACGGCAGATACCAGGGAACCCTCGAGGGACGGCTCGTGCTCTTCCACGTAGAGCGCGACATCCTCGTCGCGAGGACGCGGCAGCATCGGCCGCACGACGAACCACCCCGTGAGCGCCACGATCACGAGCGCGATGAGCGCCCGTGCCGCGATGACCACCTTCACGTCATAGTTCGCCGCTTCCAGCGCGAGCGACGACGCGACGAGAGTGGCGAGAACACCGGCGAGCGCGATTGCCGCACCGCGGGCCACTCGTGTCCAGCGCCAGCGGTTGCGGACGCGCGTGACAACGCCGAACACCTGAGCTACGCTCGATTCCATGGCGCCGTGCATCAGGACACTCCCGTGACGTGCTGATCGAGCGACTTCCTCGACAGCCGGTTGGACAACAGAGTCTCAGCGGCCAGCAGCACAAGGGCTGCCAGCATGAGATACCACCAGATGGACTGGCGGCGTTCCAGTTCCTCGGATGTCCCAAGGAAAGGTGTCCGCCCTCCCGCGGCCGCGCCACGTGCACCGCGGTCCGTAATCGCGGCGACGAGCTCGTCGGGGTCCATATGAGATAAGTCAGCTTCGGCCGCGTCTACGTTTACTGCGATCGGCCGGCCAGCGCCTAATGCGGTTCCCGAGGCGCGAAGTTCGTAGAATCCACGTTCCCGCAGCTCGATGGAGGTGCGTTGCGAGTCCGCGGACAGCCTGATGCGGGATCCCCCGGGCGTTTCGACGATGGCGCTTCCACGTTCAACTTCGGCAGCTAGGTTGAGCGCATGTGGCGCCGTGAACCACGCGCGCGACTCGCGTCCGGCCATCGAACGCCGCGCCAGTTGATGCACGAAAGGCACCCATAACGGATGAAACGGCAGGTCGTTCCAGTGTGCATCCAGGGTGCCTGCCCAGATCATGACCCGGCCCGATCCGTATCCCCGCTCCACCAAAAGCGGGGATCCATCGTCGAGACGCGCGATGACCTGTGCGCTGTCAGGCATCGGCTCGAGCACGCGGTACCGACTCACCGCAACGGAAGAGAAATCTGCGCGCGAGGTCCGG
>DASPMP010000015.1:0-7151 GCA_035626995.1 Gemmatimonadaceae bacterium | reverse complement strand
CAGCCCCACGAGCGCTCCGTTGAGCAACCCGAGCAACGCTTCCTTCGCCACGAGCGGCCGCTCCGAGCCCGGTTTCAGCTCGCCAAGGGTCATGCCGCGCAGCGTCACCGCGAGGGCCTGACATCCCGTGTTGCCGGACTGGCCAGCGAGCACGGGGAGGAAGAGCGCGAGGATCACGACGTTGTCGAGCGTGTCCTGGAACACGCCGACCACCGCGGCCGCGATGAATGCAGTCAGAAGGTTCAGCTGCAACCATGGATGCCGGAACTTGAGGCTCGTCGGCCAGGGCGTGAGCAACCGTTCCTCCTTCTGCACACCGACCATCGTACCGGCCTGCGCGCTGATCTCGTACGCCTGCTCCTCGAACATTGCCTGGCCGCGCACGAGGCCAAGCAGCTTTCCGGCGTCGTCGCACACGGGGTAGACGGGATAGTGCCGGTTGAGCACCAGCTTCATTGCGTCCATCAACGGCGTCTGCGCATTCAGCCGGAAGGGATCCTTGAACATGACCTCCGCCATCGTCGCCTGGTCGTCGGACATCAGCAGGTCGCGGAAGGTGACGATGCCGAGGAGCTTGTTCGTCTCGTCGGTGATGAACACGTAGGTGACGAAGATCTTCTTCACGAGATCGCGCACCGCTTCCGTCACTTCACCAACGGTGGCCGTGGGGCGGAACACTGCGCTCGGCGCTTCCATGAGGCGGCCGATAGAATCATCGGCGTAGGTCTGGTTCAGCGTCCACTGCTGCGTCAGCGCGGACGGGGTGCTCGAGAAGAGCTGCGCCTTCCGGACTTCGTCGAGTTCCTCGAGAATGCCGGCGACCACGGCGGGATTCACCCGCTGCAGCACGTCCAGCGCGAGCTTGTCGCTCAGGCCATCGATGATCAGTGCCGCTTCCTTGCTGCCCATGCGCTGGACGTCGGCGGCGACGTGATCGGGATTGACGGGGGTGAGCTGGAAGGGGTTTTCGGGCTTCTTGGCTGTAACGTCCACGTGGAGGCTCCGAAGCGGAGGACGGGGCGGGAAGTATCTGAGGAGGGGGATACGCCGCGTCGGCTACTGATGCCGCCATCGGCGCCCCAAAATGCCATCCCACGCGCAGTTAGGCCATAGTCGGGCGCGGAAGCAAGCCGTCGAAAAACGGCGTTTATTCGGCCGTTTTATCCGGACGATCGAGACGCTTTGCCGATAACCTCGAAAGAGGTTACATTTGTGATACTTACGGAGGCGGCATGACGACTGACGTGCTCGACCGGGAAGACTTTTTGGATTCGCACCGCGCTTTGGCCGTGTGCGCACGAGAGTTCGATCGCCTGGCGGAGGACATCGCCAAGCGCGTTTCAGACCTCGCAGACGAAGGAAAGGGATTGAAGGCGGACGTACGCAGGTCCCCAGGACGCTGCATCGTTCAACTCGGCCCCGTCGCGCTGACCATATCGTGGCTGCGCACGCGGGCGGAGACGGTTTCGCAGGGTCGCCTGCTGATCGTCGAGTGGAATGGCACCGTGGGCGCCAATGGCGCGCAGGAATACGTGAACGGTGTGCCGACCGTCGCGGTGACGCAGACGGCAAAGGTGGTCCGCGAGTCCGTGTTCATTCCGGACGCGTCCGACGAGAAAAGCTGGACGTGGAAGCGGGAAGGGAAGACCGGGCGGAAGGCGTACCGGTCGGCCGACCTGGCCAAGACCGTGGTTTCGTCCATTAACGGGACGCTGCGGGAGAGCTCGACCTCGGCCCGGCGCCCCCGGGTTCGAAGCGCGAGTTGATTTCGGCCGGGATAGCGGTAGCTTAAGGGACTGCCAACACGCCAGTTAGCGCGGTCGGCAGGGTATTATCGGGGCTTCGCGCTCGCGAAGCTCCGACTTTTTTTGGCACTTTTCGGAGCAAGTAAATGCGTACGGTTGGAACGGTGAAGTGGTTCAACGATCAGAAGGGCTTCGGGTTCATCACCCCCGAAGGCGGCGCGAAGGATTGCTTCGTGCACCACTCCGCGATTCAGGGCAGCGGCTTCAAGTCGCTCGCTGAAGGCGAGAAGGTGGAGTTCGATGTCGTCCAGGGCCAGAAGGGTCCCGCGGCTGAAAACGTCGTCAAGATGGGTCGGTAAACCACTATGGTCGAAGTACACCTTGGCGAAGGCGATCGCATCGAAGCGGCGCTGCGTGTGTTCAAGAAGAAGGTCCAGCGTGCTGGCGTTCTTCAGGATCTGCGACGCAGACGGCACTACGTGAAGCCCAGTGAAGCCCGGCAGCTGAAGAGCGCCGCGGCCCAGCGTCGGGCGAGATCGAAGAAGAAGGGCGAATAACCTTTCTCTTTTGCCGGGGTCTGTTCCGGCCGGTGAATGTGTGATGAGAGCCAGCTCGGGAAACCGGGCTGGCTCTTTTTTCCCCCCGCTCAGGTGAACTGCAAGACAACGCAGAGACGCAGAGACCCAGAGCGCCGCGACCGAGCAACCATTTGTTCTCTGCGCCTCCGCGCCTCCGCGCCTCTGCGTTGAATCGCAGTTACCGGAGAATCTCGACTCTCAATTCCGCCCAGCCGTCGCCCTGGAAGTACTCGACGCGGATGGCGTGCCTCCCGCCGGACAGCGGCACCTCCTTCACCCGCGACTCGTGCACGCTCCAGTCCTCGATCACGAGCTGGTCGTCGACGAAGACGCGGATGCCATCATCACTGATCGTGCGCAGCCGATAGCTGCCGGATGGAAGGTCCACCGTCGTCGCCGCGGCGATGCCATACTTGTCCTGGGGCCAGCCCGGGATGCGCGGGCGATACCACATGTAATCCAGCGGCGAGACCTGCTGCGTCAGCACCGGAGCGCCACGCTCCCCGCGCAGCAATGCCTGAAATGACGCCGGCGCGTTTAACGGATGCGTGCTGTCGGTCCATGCAAAAACCTTCACGTCCCATCGCATTCGCGGATCGAAGCGCGCATAGCCGAATCGGTACGGCACTCCGGCGGCGAGGGTGTCGCCCGTCGGTGACCGTGTCGCCTGGCCGCGATACTCCAGCTGGACCTCCCAGTCTTCGACGCCATTCGTCAGCAGCGCCGGAGTCACGGTAATCGTGTCGTTCACGAGCCCACGCCGCTTCGAGACGTCCGCGCCCGTGTTCGACCATATCTCCCACGTGCCGTGCCCCGGCGGTCCGAGGACGCGTAGCTTCAGCGGTGTCGATCGCGAGCTGTCGACGGGCCACAGCTTTGGGCTCTTCCAGTCATACGGTCCCCACTCGTCGACGATGATCGTCGAACGGGGCCAATCGGCATAGGTGCTGGGCAATACCTGCGCCCCCTCCGGGCGGTGGCGCACCTGGAATGTCGCCATCGCCTTCCGCGCTGCGTCGCTCCGGCGCAGGCTCGCGACGGACGATGCCATCGCCGGAAGGACAACTCCCGCTGTATCGCCGCGCGTGACGAACAGTGACTCGGCGCGCACCTGGTTCCGTCGCGCGTCAAGGTTGCGCGTCTGCGACACGCGGAATGCGACGCGCTGTGCGTCGATCGCATTCCCCTCGATGTGATAGTCGCGGCTGCGCGTGTCCCGGTACTTCGGGTAGCCCCAGTCCCCGGGTTCGATGGTGTTCGCCCAGAGATAAAGCGCCGTGCTGTCGCCAAGAAAATCGTTGTGCAGGATCCGGTTCTCCTGGCCGTGCTCGATGGCGATCCCCACGCGATTGCGCGCGAACTCGTTGCCCAGGATAACGGAACCGTAGCTGTAGCCGCCCCAGAGCCCGTGATCGCTTCCCACGATGCGATTCGCGACGAACGCGTTCCGGCTGAAGGTGGCCTCCATCCCGTTCGTCGGAGCCCAGCTGAAGTCGTTCCCGAAGAACAGGTTGTCGTTCGCGCCGCCCTTGCCGGTGTCCATCGTGTGCTGGCCGGCCCAGAGGAACAGGCCATCGCCGCCATGCGTCACCGAATTGAACGCGACGACGTTGCTGTCGCTCTGCTCGTACATCAGGATCCCCGCCGAATCCTGGCCGCGCCGATAAAAGCCCTCGCTATAGCCGCGGACGTTGTAATCCACTGTGTTATGCATGATCCGGTTGTGATCGGAGCGGTACATGCCGATCCCGACGCCGGAGTTGAAGGAGAAATCGCTGTTCCAGACCAGCAGGGAATCGGTGCGGGTCATCAGCAGGCCGTTCATCCCCTGCTGCACGGTGACGCCGCGGATTTCGCCCCCCCGCACGTCGTCGAGATACACGCCAGCGCCGAACCGCCTCCACTCGTCCTTCTCGTTCTGGTGAAATGAGAGCCAGTCGGCGATGCTCTCGTGCTCGACGATGCTGTAGAGCCGCGGCTTCCAGTTGAAGCTCAGGTCCGTGTCGATGACCCGCAGGTTGCGCGTGCCGCGTGCGCGGATCCCGATCTTGTAGCCGCGGATCGTCCCGCCGAGGATGGTGATGTTGCGACCGCCGTCCACCAGGATCGCGACGCCACTGGCTGCGTCAGGCGCGACCGCCGCGGCGTTGGGGCTCGTACCCATCAGCCGTACGCCTCTCAGGTCCACCGTGACGTCGTTTCCCCGGATGACGATCACCGCGGAATCACCGGGTGAGGGAGCAAGCGAATAGGCGCCGGCCGCAAATGCCGTCGAGCTCGTGACGACCAGGCCCACACGCGGGACTGCCCCCTGCGCTCCCGCGATGGACGCAAACAGCAAGAGCCCGGCACTGGCGAGCGCGGCATTTCTCATAGGGGAAATCGCGAAAGAATTGTGTAACAAGGCGTTACGTACCGTACCGCACCACCGTCCATGATTTGTAATGGTAGCGATCGCGCACGCCGGCAACCAACTGGACTCACTGACCTCGGCGCTGCTCGACAGCATGGAGGACGGCGTCGTCGTGCTCGATACCGAGCTCCGGTATCTCCTGATGAACCGCGCGATGGAGCGCCTTGTTGGCGTTCGTCCCGATGACGCGATCGGCCGATTTGCCCTGGAGCTTTTTCCGGAGATCCGTACCAGTGGCGTGGAGGACATCATCCGCCGCGCGATGAACGGGGAAAGCCTGTGCATGCCTCCGTTTCGCCTGCAGCTTCCAGGCGTTGAGCCCGCTACCTGAGCCCATCCCTGGAGCGCTTTCTCGGCGTCTCGCCGGACTCGCCGGTGATGCCGTCGGTGTGGGAGGCGATTCATCCGGACGATCTTGCGATGGTGCGTCAGGATTCGCGCGGTCGCTCGAGCAGGAAGGGCTGGCACTTCAGCTTCAATTCCGGTATCGGAGGGCGGATGGCGCGTGGCGGACGCTGCTCTGTGTCGCCCGCAACCTTCTGGACGACGAGGTCGTGCGCGGTATCGTCGTGAACTGTCGCGATATTACCGAGCAGCGCGACCTGGAATTCCAACTCCAGCATGCGCAGAAGCTGGACGCCATCGGCCGTCTGGCTGGCGCCGTCGCCCACGACTTCAACAACCTGTTGACGGTCATCCAGGGAAATACCAGCCTCGCGCTGCTCGACGTCGACACTGGTCAACCCGGGCGACCGGAGCTCGAAGAAATCAACGAAGCGACGAGCCGCGCCACGACGCTGACCCGCCAGCTGCACGCCTTCAGCCGCCAGCAGCCGCTGGATGTCCAGGAAATGGCCGTGAACGATGTAATCGACGGCATGCAGCGCCTGCTGTCGCGTGCGATCGGGACCGGGCAGACCCTCACGCTTGCGCTCGATCCGGGCGCGGGTTCAACGCGGATTGATCGTGGCCAGATGGAGCAGATCCTGATGAACCTCGTCGTGAATGCGCGCGACGCCATGCCCGACGGTGGCGAGATCATCGTGTCCACCCGGCATGAGGAACTGCGGCCCGAGGTCGCCCGCTTCCACCCGCACGTCAGTCCCGGCACGTTCGTCGTCATTGCCGTAGCGGATACCGGAATGGGAATGAGCGAAGAGCTGAAAAGCCGCATCTTCGAGCCGTTCTTCACGACCAAGGAGCGCGGCAAGGGAACGGGGCTGGGGCTGCCCACCGTCTACGGGATCGCGCAGCAATCGGGCGGGTTCGTCGCGGTTCATTCGGCGGTCGGTGAGGGCTCCACCTTCGAGGTCTACCTCCCGCGGATCTAGTTCCGGCTGGGAAGATCGATCCCTGGATCGGTCGGGGTCTTCGCGGCTCGACAGAATGCTCCTCGAGCCTCACATTGAGGCCATGCGTCTCACCGGAATTCTGGCGCTGAGCCTCGCCTTCCCAGCGCTCGCGCAGCAGAACCAGAGCAGTGCGGCGCCAGGCGCCGCGTCGACCGTGCGATCCGCGAGTCTCGCTCCATCGCCATCCACCGGCGTTCGCTACGGCCGGCTCCTGATCCGCAACGCGCATGTGATCGACGGCGCCGGAAATCCTGCGCGCGGTCCGATGGATATCGTCGTCGAAGGATCGACGATCGCGAGCATCAGGCCCGCGCGACCGATCGACGAATTCGGTACGGGCAACACCGCCAGTCGCCCCGAATCACGCTACGATCGCGTGATCGACGCCACGGGGATGTATGTCACGCCCGGGCTGATCGACCTGCATGGACACATCCACTTCGGCCGCAACAGGGTGCCGTGGCCGAAGGACTACACCTACAAGCTCTGGCTCGGCCACGGGATCACGACCGTGCGCGAACCCGGAAGTGGGGAGGGCGTCGACACGACGGTGGCGCACGCAAAGGCATCATCCGAAAACCGCATCGCGGCGCCAACGATCATTCCGTACGCGACCGTGGAAGCCGAGACAGCCGACTCCGCGCGCGCGCGGATCCGCCGCGCGAAGCTCCGCGGTGCGCAGGGGCTCAAGATCTTCATCAATCGTCCGGACATCTGGGAGGCCATCGCCGACGAAGCAAAGAAGAACGGCCTTCCGATTGCGACGGACCTCAAGATCCAGGAGACGGATGCCGTGCGTGCGGCGCAGCTCGGGATCCGGTCGCTGGAACACTGGTACGGGATTCCAGACGCAGCCATCCCTGGTCCTCAGGATTTCCCGGCGTCCTACAGCTACGACAACGAATCCGATCGATTCCGCTGGGCCGCCGCGCTCTGGCAGCAGGCCGACAGCGCACGACTGTCCGCGGTGATCGACACGCTCATCGCGCGGAATGTCACGTGGGATCCGACCTTCGCGGTCTACGAAGCCAACCGGGATCTCGCCCGGGCGCGAACGCTGCCG
>DASPMP010000014.1:0-10231 GCA_035626995.1 Gemmatimonadaceae bacterium | reverse complement strand
GACGACGCGTTTCACACGCGCGGTAATGGCAGCGCGTCAGTCGGCGATCCAGCGCGGCAAGCCGGCGTATTTCAAGACCAACAACAGCAACATCTGGGTCACCCTGGACACGACCGGCAACAACACGGATTCGGTCATCGTGACTTCGGCGATCAGCCTCACTGATGCATATGGCGTCGAGGTGGTCGCCCCGGCCGGGCTGGTCTCCATTGCCTATGATCCGCGCGGCGTGTCCACCCAGGCCGCCAAACAGGTTTTCTACTTCAAGCACAGCGGGAGCGGACGCCAGGATTCCCTGTGCGTCTCGCGCCTTGGAAACACCATCCGGGAACGATGCCCATGAACCGCATTCGTCTTCGCCGGCGCGTGGCGGGCGCGCGCGCTCGTCGCGGCGTCACACTCGTCGAGCTGATCGTGGCCGTAACGATCCTCATGCTCGGGTTGTTGTCCATCGTCGGGATCAGCGCGTCCATCTCGCGCTCGCTCGGCCAGTCCCGACAGGATGCGCTGGCCGCGAATGCTGCACAGTCCCGGTTCGAGCAGCTTGCTGGAACCGCCTGCGCCAGCATGACGCTGGGGACCGTGGTCGAGGTGACCGGCCGGAACATCACGGAACGTTTCGTGGTGACCGACGCGGGCAACAACACGCGCCTGCTGTCGGATACCGTGTCCTGGCTGACGAACCGCAACACCCGTCGCGCCGCGTTCCAGACTCTCATTCCATGCCGTCCCGGAGCCTGACCCATGCGTAATCGAATGCATTCCTCGCGCAGTCGTGACGGCTTTACGCTCATCGAGCTCATGATCGTCGTCGCGTTGCTGGGCATCATCGGCGCGATGTTGACCACGATCCTTGTCCGGCAGCAGCGGTTCCATCGCGCGGTCACGAACCTCACCGACACGCGAGCCCGCATGCGCGACATCTCCACTATCATGCCCACGGATCTGCGCAGCGTGAGCACCGCGGGGGGCGACCTCCTCGCGATCAGCGACACGTCCATGCAGTTTCGCGCCTTCATCGGGGCGTCCGTGATGTGCCGCTTCGCGTCGGCGCAGGTGATCGAGCTGCCTCCGAAGGTCCTGTCGTCCGGGAGTGTCCTGAGTGCCTGGATCAACCCACCCGCGCCGAACGACATCGTTTACGTCTACGATGAGGGAACGCAGGGCGGTAACGTCGATGATACCTGGCAGCCGTTCACCATTACCGATACGACATCAGCGACGGATGGCTCATGGTGTCCCCCATCGACGAATCCTGCGTATACGACGGCGGCCGATAACGGAGCGCGTCGTTACCGCCTGACGCTGTCCGCCGCGCCGAATCCATTCCAGGTCGAGACGGGCGCGCCACTGCGCTTTGCCCGCGAAGTGCGGTACAGCATCTACCAGGCGACAGACAACCAATGGTATGTCGGCTTTCAGCGCTGCACGCCGAACGTCACCTATGGGCAGCCCGGCACCTGTGCCGCGCGAGAAGTGCTGGCCGGCCCCGTCATGGCCGGAACGGCGGACACGTTGACGTCCGGATTGTATTTCGTCTATCGCAACAAGGCCGGCGCCCGCCTCACGGCGCTTGCCTCCACCGACACCATTGCGAGCGTCGGGATCGGTATCCGTACCGCGTCGGAGTCGTTGCTTCGCGCTACGACCAAGACCGGCGGCTCCATGGTGACCGGCGATTCCCTTCGCTTCACGATCGGGTTCCGCAATCGTATCTGATTTCGCTCCATCCCACTCCATCCGGAGTAATGCTCATGTTCGTTCAATCCCGCCGTACCCAGACGCCTGCGCCGCGACGCGCGCGCCGCGGCTTCGCGATGTTTCTTGCCATCGGTGCACTCGTGATCATCGGCGTGCTGGTGGCCGGCTCGAGCTTCATCACATTGCAGGAGCAGCGGCTTGGGCAGAACTCCATCGTGCAGACGCGCGCCTTCAGCGCCGCTGAATTCGGCCTCAACAAGATTCAGTCGGACTGGGACAAGACCCCAAACCTTCAGATGGTGAACGGGGCTTCGTTCGATACGAGCTACGTGCTCGATGGCCAGGGCACCGCTGCCGTCCGATACACCCGCCTGAACAACGAGACCTTCTGGATTGTGTCCGAGGGGCGTGCGTCTGCGGGAAACTCGCCAATCGCGAGTCGTGTCGCCGTGAAGCGCGTCGGAGCCGTGCTACGCCTCCGTATCCCGACCATCCGCGTGGCTGGCGCCATCACCGCCGGTGGTAACGTGAGCGTGCGAGGCGGCGCGGACATCGACGGACGCGATAGCGTTCCCCCCGGTTGGTCGAGCGACTGCAGCGGCATTCCCGAAGCCGACCTCGCCGGTGTCGTCGTTCCGATCGGCGCGACCGTAACGACACAGGGAAGCTCGAGCATCAACGGCATGCCTCCCACAAGACAGGACCCGCTCGCCGCCGACCAGAACACGTACATCCGCTACGGTGACGAAACCTGGAATACCCTCACGTCCCAGGCGAACGTGCGGCTCAATGGTGGCTCGATCGGCAATGCGGTGCGGCCGGACTCCCTCGCGAACGGCGTGTGCAACAAGGGAAACATGTACAACTGGGGTGAACCCCACCGCGGCATCCTCAGCGTACCCGCGTGCAGGAACTACTTCCCGATCATCTACTCCAACGGCGACATCACACTGAACGCCCAGGGGCGCGGCCAGGGCATCCTGCTCGTCAATGGCAACGTGACCATCAACGGTTCCTTCGAGTGGCATGGCCTGATTGTCGTATCGAACGACATCGTTCGCGGTAACGGTAGCGCGACGGTGTTCGGCGGCGTCATGGCCCGCAACGAAATCAAGGCCGACGAGTCGATCATCTCCGGTACGACGCGCTATCAGTACTCGAGTTGCGCGCTGGAACGCGCCATGCGCGGCTCGGCGCAGGTCGTACAGGCAAAGGAACGCGCCTGGACGGAGCTGTACTAAGGATCCCTCTCTCTAGGCCACGACGTGCTGCGCGACCTTGTCCGCCAGCACGTGCAGGTGATTCGCCAGCCGTTCGGCATCCTGGGCTTCTTCCAGGTGCCGGGTGGTGCGCGCGCGAAACTCGAAGCTCGCGGCCAGACGCTGCAGCCGCAGCACGTCTTCGAGCGTGAACATCGGCCCGGGATCAGTCGTCAGGGTTGTCATGTGCATCTCCCGGGGTCAGGCCTGCGCGGCAGCCGGCACCAGCGGTCCGCCGATGCACAACACGTAGCCGTCTGGATCGCGAATCTCGAGTTCCGCCATGCTCGAGCCCATCGGGGACAACGGGCGCACTACCGAGCCGGTCAGCGCGATCGCGGCTTCCAGGCGCGTGAAGTCCACGCCGTCCGCCCAGATGTACAGGTCCCAGCCTGAGTGCATCTCGGTCTTTCGACGTCCGGCCGTTGCCCGGCGCACGAGGATCTGGACCCCATCCCGCTCCAGGATGGCAAACTCGCGGGGTCCGCGATCCGGGAACGCCTCGGCGTTGAAGCCGAGGTGCCGGTGATACCAGGCAACCGTCGCCGCGACGTCACGCACCCGCAGGACGGGTACCGAGAAGCGGAAGACAGCGTCTCGTCCACCCACGGGCGGGCGGACGTACTCGGGCTGCAGTGCTGCAGAGTTTCGGGAGAGCGCGCTGCGGAAGCTCATGTCGAAACCTTCTCCTAAAGCGGGTGAGCCAGCTCAGGCCACGGACGTTTCGCGCGCCGGTGCGCCGCCGAGAATGCGAGGCACCTTGATCAGCGCGCGTTCCACGCTGGACGCGACGCCGTCCGGAAGCTGCGCCGCGCCGCGGCGGTACGCTTCCCAGACGGCATCGAGGGCACGGGCCTGCCGACGAAACGCCGTCAGCAGCTCTGTACCCATCTCGCCGGACGCCATGGCCCGGCGCATGAGGTCGTCGAGATGGTCCACCGGACCCTCCTGAAGGGCTGCACGATCTGCGCAGATCTCGACGTTAAAGCGGGCACGATGCGGAGCGCAGAGCTCCGCGCGATCGATCGGTGTGGTGCCGTCGGAGCGGCAGGCGTCGCAGCCTGCGATGGCATTCCGAAGACCGACACTTGGTGCAAAAGTCATTGGTGAGCTTTTCAGGGCCTGCTGGAGTTCTTTTCGGAGGACGAAATCGGTAGTTGAGCTCAGGAGAAGCCGGAGGCGGTCGGGGGCGTTGGGTTCAATCCCCATGGGGTACCTCCCTTGATCGTCGGGTGCCGTGACCGGCTTTCTCCTTGTGCGTCAACAGCTTGGCAGTATTGGTCTCCCAAGTTGGTTCACGTGGGATGTATCCCGATTCATGACCCCAGTGGACGAAGCCGAGTCGCTTGACGCGCACTGGGCGGTCGCGGTGTTTGAGCCCGCCGATCGCCGGGAGCTGCTCGCGTTCGCGGAGGAGGTACGTCGCCGCGTCCTGTCCGGGACGTGGGAGATCGACAAGCCGGTGTCCGCGCAGCTGCTGCCGCTGTCCAGTGCGTACGAGCTCGCAGCGCGGGAACGCCTCGATCTTTTCGGCGCTGGACATCCGAACACGAGTGCGGGCCCGGAGCAACGCGCGGAGAGGGCGCGCGTGCTCGAAACCGGCGCGCGGCGCGCGTGCGATCTGTCCCTTGCGATTCCCCTCGACGACACCGACGACCATGGTGTGCTGTATCACACGCTGCTCCTCAGCGCGCTCGCGACGGTCGCGGGACGCGATACGGAGTTCCGGAGCTGGTTGACGCTGCAGCGCGGCCGTCTGTTCGATCGCGGCTTCGACGATGACTGGGCGACGGCGTACCTGCGGCTGATTGTCGAGCTGTGGACGGAAGTGCTCGAAGGAGCGGGTCCGTCCGGCCTGGATCGCGCCATGGAGATCGTGGCGACCATTCGGGAGAATCGCACCGTTCGCGAGCCCGAGGCGGTCGATAGCGCGGGCGAAACCAACGAAATGCCGCTGCGATTCTTCTTCTTCGCGCTGCATCACCTCACCGATGCGGCCACCGAGCTGCTGCTCTTCCGGCTGCACGGTGAGCCCGCGGACATTCGCCAGCGGGTGTTCGTCTCGCTGTCCCTCGCCGGCGAAGCCACCGCGGGCGACGCGCGCATCCACGCGGCGCTCGACTGGCTGTACGAGGCCGCCGCGCGCATCGTCACCCGGCGCACGCCGCAGCTCGACCTGCTGCCGCATCCGGCAGCTCGTACCGCGCGCGTGCACTAGCGGTTCCCGGCGTCGTGTGCAATCGCGTCCCGCTGGCGGCGGCGACGCGACCGGCCGATCAGGATAGTTCGCCCGCCGCGACGCGATCCAAAGACGACCAGGCGACGCGAATCCACGTCAGCCAATCCGGACCGCGGACGCAGGGGAATGACACGCGTCTCGCGGCGGCGCCGTCCTGCCGGCACATCATCAACGCGGTACCACTGCGCGGTGCCATCCACCTGCGTGCAGCGCGCGTAATAGCGCTCGTCGGATGCCCAGAAGCCTTCCCACTGCGCCAGCGTCGCCGGCCCGCTCAGCGACGTACGCGGAGCGGACTCGAGAAGACCTTCTGGACGATCGCAAGGGAGGAGATGCACGTGATTCGGCTTCGGTGATCTCGTGGTGAGCTGTCGCGCGCCCGATTTGGCTGCGGGGAGGGCAACGTAGGAGCGCTACTTTGCGCGCGCAATAGGGGACATCCACGTAAGTTGTTGTCATTCATGTGGATAGCCAATGTGGACAACAGTGGAGATCCTCCTAAGTACTTGTGATGACAACGTGATGAGTCGAGAAAAACGCGTTGAAAAGCTCTGTGTACAAACGTGGATAGCTCGAAAAAAAGTGCGCGGAATAACTGGCTAGAAAGCGACTAATTGCGAGTGCTGATTTCGACGCCGAATCAGGCCGTAATTCGTGCCGAAATGCGTCATTTTTCCCGCACTTTTCCCCCTCTGCCATGTGAAGAAGTGCGCGACAACCGTGGACAAATCCCGCGAATTCCACAGCGATTTGTTGATGCAATGTTGGTAGCGCGCTTGTTGCGCCTCCATCCGGATTCGCGTTGCAACAGCATCACTTGCGACGGTTCACTGGCTCGTCCATCGTTGCGGTCCCTCTCGCAACCTCGCTCGAACTCACCCGCTCCCAATGCCGAGATCCATCTGGAAGGGCGCCATTTCCTTCGGCCTGGTCAACATCCCGGTCGAGCTCCATTCCGCCGTCAGCAGTTCCGACCGCGTCAGCTTCCGCCTGCTGCACAAGACGGACAACTCCACCATCAAGTACGAACGCGTCTGCGCCAAGGAAGAGAAGGCGGTTCCCTGGGACGAGATCGTTAAGGGATATGAATACTCCAAGGGGAAGTTCGTCATTCTCGAGGACGAGGACTTCCGCGCGGCCGCGGTCGAGTCGTCGAAGACCATCGACATCCAGGACTTCGTGAAGTCCGAGGAGATCGACCCGCGCTACTTCGAGTCGCCCTATTACCTGCTCCCGCAGAAGGGAGGCGAGAAGGCATATGCCCTCCTCCGGGAGGCCATTCGCAAGACCGGCATGGTCGGCATCGGCAATGTCACGATGCGCTCGAACTCCATGCACCTCGTCGGCATCAAGGTCGTGGAAGATGCGCTCGTCATGAACATCATGCGCTACGCCGACGAGCTGGTCGACACGTCGTCCTTCACCTTCCCGAGCGCGGAGAACGTTCGTCCCGCGGAGCTGCAGATGGCCGAACAGCTCGTGAATACGCTCGCGGACGAGTTCGCGCCGGAGAAGTACACCGACGTGTACAAGGACAACCTGATGAAGATCATCAACGACAAGATGAAGGGAAAACAGGTGACGGTGGAGGAACCGGCCGAGCCGGAGCCGACGAACGTGATCGACCTGATGGCGCGGCTGCAGGAAAGCCTCGCGCAGGGGAAGAAGAAGAAGTCGAAGAAGGCGGAGAAGGCCGAGCCGGCTGCCGCGAGCGAGGCCGAAACTCCAGCGCCTCCGGCGAAGGAGAAGCCGAAGAAGCGCCGGAAAACCGCATAGCCCGGAGCTCGCGTGGGACGGCGCGAACTACCCAAGGGATCCGAGCTGTTCCAGCCGATGCTGGCGTCTCCCGGAAAGGAGGCGCCACGCGGCGAGCAGTGGGTGTTCGAGCCGAAGTACGACGGCATCCGCATCGTCGCCATCGCGCTCGACGGCGCCGTCGCATTGATGACCCGCAACGGCCACGACAAATGCCGGCAGTTTCCGGAGGTCACCGCAGCGTTGCGCGAACTCGGCGCGAAGACCCGACGTGCGCTGGTCCTCGACGGTGAGATCGTTGCCCTGGATGCCCGCGGCGAACCGTCGCGCTTCCAGGACCTGCAGGGACGGATGCACCTCACCGACATGGGCGCAGTCTCCACGATTTCCACGGAGACGCCAGCGGCCTTCATCGCGTTCGACATCCTCGTCGACGGTGACAACGCAATGCACGGCGAAACATGGGACGATCGCCGCAAGACACTCGAGCTCGTGATGCGCAAAGTCCCGGCGCGCGCCCGGCCGCTGTTGCGCATCAGCACGGTCGCATATGGCGCGGCCGACGCGCTCATCGCCGATGCGCATGCCCATGGCTGGGAAGGAATCATGGCGAAGCGACGTGACTGTCCGTATGAAGCGGGAAGTCGCGTGCGCCACTGGCAGAAGATCAAGATCGAAAACGAACAGGAATTCGTGATCGGCGGCTGGACCGAGCCGCGGAATTCGCGCAAGCACTTCGGCGCACTCCTCCTCGGCTATTACGACGACGATGGACAACTGGTGTATGCCGGGCACACCGGAACCGGTTTCTCCGATCAGCTGCTCGACACCGTGTATCGCAAGCTCGTCGCGATCGAGCGAACGTCGTCTCCCTTCACGAACACGCCCGTCACGAATCAGCCAGCGCATTGGACGAAGCCGGTGTACGTCGCGCAGGTGCGCTTCAATGAATGGACGGCGGGTGGGCACCTGCGTCAGCCGGTGTTCGTCGGCTTCCGCGATGACAAGGACGCCCGGGAGGTCCTGCGCGAAGGGCCCTCGGCTCTCGGCGTTGAGCTCGCAGCCGACGGCCCGCGGCGATCCGACAAAGCCGTTCGCGAAGTGCGCGTCGCGGCGGCCGCACGGAAGACGCCTGCGAGAAAAGCTCCAGGAAAGAAGCGGAGTGCCGGGAGCGGCGCATCGAAGGCCGCCGGCCCAAAGCCGAGAGCTGAGAGCCGAGAGCCGAGAGCCGCGAAACCGAAAGCCGTAAAGGCCGCCAATCTCGTCGCCGAGCAGCTGCGCCTCGCCCCTGCGGCGAAGAACGCCACCGTGCACATCGACAGGAACACCACGCTCGACATCACAAACCTCGGCAAGGTGTTCTTTCCGGCCGCGAAGGTCACGAAGGGGCGCCTGATGGAGTACTACGCCGAGGTGGCGCCGTATCTCCTGCCTGCGCTCGAGGATCGTCCGCTGGTGTTGAAGCGCTATCCGAATGGCATCAACGCGGACGCGTTCTATCAGCAGAAGGCGCCCGACAAGGTTCCCCCGGGAATTCGCGTCGAGGAAGTCGCGGACGATGGCATCACGACGCAGCGCCGCCTGATCGGTGGCGACCTCACGACGCTGCTGTACATCGTGCAGCTCGGCGCCGTGTCCACTGACCCGTGGCATTCGCGCGTGCAATCCATAGCGGACGCGGACTATTCCATCGTCGATCTCGATCCGGGGCCCAAGGCGACCTTCAAGCGCGTCATCAGCGTCGCGCGGTGGGTGAAGGAAGTGCTCGACGAATTCGGCCTGCACGCGGTGCCGAAGACGTCAGGCGCGAGTGGCATCCACATCGTCCTGCCGCTTCCACGCGGCGCCGGATATGACGTGTCCGTCACGCTGGCGGAGCTCGTGGCCCGGCGCGTCAACGAGAAGCATCCGAAGGAAACGACGGTGGTGCGCGCGGTGAAGGCGCGTCCCGCGGATGCCGTGTACGTGGATTACCTGCAGAACATCCGTGGCAAGACGGTCGCGAGCGTCTATTCCGCCCGGGCGGAGACGCACGCGTCGGTGTCGACCCCACTGAAGTGGAATGAGCTCACCGACGACCTGACACCCGAGGACTTCACCGTCACCAACATGCTCCAGCGACTGAAGAAGATGGGCGACCTCTGGGGAGACGGGATGAAGCGTGTGAACCGGTTGCCGGGCATTACAGGAGACGCGGCGGCATGAGACGAACGACCCCCACCGAACCGATGGACTGGGAGCGGCCAAGCGAGCGGTTCCTCGCGTACCTCGAACGCCTCTCGGAGGCATGCCTGGCGCGTGACCGCGACCAGCTCGAAAAGCTGCTGCGGATGCGATTGTCTTCCCACCTGCCGCGCACGGTGCTCGACGAGCTCGAGTTCTTCCGTCGCTCGAAGCAGGAGAACCTTCGCGCGCCCCTCAAAACGATGCGCTACGTCCACCAGATGCAGCAGCTGGCGACGGCGCCACCAGACGAATCACAACTGCCACTCGAGCTGCGCGAAAGGGAGCTGCCCGCGCCGCTGTCGACGACACGCCGCCGCGCGCCGCGCCGTTCGGACGTCCCCGAGCCGAGGGAATGAATCTCCCCGTTCCACTCGACTATGCGCCGATGGAGGCCAAGCTCGTCACGAGCCTCCCGAAGGGCGATCACTGGCAGTTCGAGCCGAAGTGGGACGGGTTTCGTTGTCTCGCGTTTCGCGACGGGGTCGAGATCGAGCTGCGCTCCAAGAGTGGACAGCCGCTGACGCGGTATTTCCCGGAGGTCGAGGGGGCGCTGCGAAAGGTGGACGCGACGCAGTTCGTGCTGGATGGTGAGCTCGTGGTCCCCGTCGACGGCGATCCGTCCTTCGATCACCTGCTCCAGCGCATCCATCCCGCGGCCAGTCGGGTGCGCAAGCTGGCCACCGAGACGCCCGCATGCTTCATCATCTTCGATCTGCTTGTGGATGCGTCAGGCGACGACCTGACCGGCGTCGTCCTGCAGGAGCGACGGCCCCGGCTCGAAAAATTCTTCAGGATATTTCTCGAGGGTCACAAAGGCTTCGACCTGTCTCCCTGCAGCGACGACCGCGACGTCGCCGAGGACTGGCTCAGCAGCCAGGAGGGCACCGACGGCGTGATGGCCAAGCGGCTCGATCAGCCGTATTGCAGTGGTGAGCGCACCGCGATGCAGAAGGTCAAGCGGATGAAGACCGCGGATTGCGTTGTGGGAGGAATCCGATACGCGTCCAAGGGGAACGGTGTGGGCTCACTGCTGCTCGGCCTGTACGGCGAC
>DASPMP010000013.1:0-21982 GCA_035626995.1 Gemmatimonadaceae bacterium | reverse complement strand
GTTGTGCGCGGCGAGCCTGCTGGTCATCAGCCGTCTGGGATCCACCTTCCTGCCGCAAGTGGATGACGGCACGGTGGGGGTGGGCTTCCGGTATCCGTCGGGCACGCCGCCACGCCAGGCAAACCTGCTGGCGCAGGAGCTCGAGCAGATGGTGCGTGACATGCCCCACGTGAAGACGGTGTTTGCGAACGCCGGCGGCACGGGCGGCAACCTTGACATCGTGCTCGAGAAGGATCGCACGATGAGCGCGGAAAGCTGGGTGCGCGAGATGCAGGACCGCGTCAATCGGCGTGGCTTCGCCGGGGCGCGCGTCTTCGTGCGTCCGCCGCGAATTCGCGGCCTGCGCACCAACAACGCCGGTGCTGACCTGGCGGCCACGCTCCAGGGCGATGACCTGCTCGAGCTCGAGCGGCTCGGTCGCGAGGTGGAGCGTCGTGTTACTGGCGTGCCCGGCCTCGAAAACGTCGAGGTGCAGATCCAGGAGGGAAGTCCGCAGCTCGCAGTGTTCGTGGATCGCGAGCGACTGCGCTCCATTGGCATGGACGCCGGTACGGTCGGGCAGACCCTCCGCACCGCCCTCGATGGCACGGTGGCGACTCGGTATGCCGAAGGGAACATGGAGTTCGACGTTCGCGTGATGCTGCCGAAAGGCCAGTTCACGAACGCCGAGGACCTGGCCGGCGTGGCGATGTTCCCGGGCGCTCGTGGCGGCCCGCCGATCTACCTGCGCGACGTCGCCGACGTCCGCGAAATCCTTGGCCCGAATGAAATTCGCCGCGAGAACCAGAACCGCATCATGCGGATGAACGGCGACATCATCACGGAGGTCGCCCCGATCAGCGCCGTCACCGACAGCGTGCGCGCGCGGCTGGCGTCGATGCAGTGGCCGAACGGCTACGGCATCATCATCGGCGGTGAAGAGGAAGCGATCAACGAGACGAACCGGCAGATGTTGCTGATCATCGCGCTGGCCATCTTCCTCGTCTTCGTGGTGCTCGCGGTACAGTACGAGAGCCTGGTGGATCCACTGATCATCCTGCTGGCGATCCCGATGGGCCTCGTCGGTGTCATTGCCACTCTGTGGGTGACCGGGACGCCGCTGAGCGCGCCCGTGTTTCTCGGGATGATCCTGCTCGCCGGCATTGTGGTGAACAACTCGATTCTCCTGGTCGAGTTCGTCGAGGAGTTCAGGCATCGGCAGAATGTGCCGCTGCATCAGGCGGTGGTCGAAGCCGGCTTTGTCCGGATGCGTCCAATTCTGATGACCACGCTGACGTCGATGGTCGGATCATTGCCGCTGGCCCTTGGCATTGGAGAGGGGTCAGAGCTGATGCGTCCACTCGCGATCGCGGTTGTCGGCGGCATCGCCTTTTCCACGCTGCTGACCTTGTTCGTGGTCCCCTGCGCCTACGTCGTGATGCACACGGGGGCGGACCGCGTGCGACGCTTCCTGGTGAATCCGCGTGGCGCGACAGTTCCGCCCGCACCTCAGCCGCATGCTGCCATGCGGGATTTTGGCGGCGATTGAACGGCTGACGGCCAAGAGCTAGCTGCCAAGAGCTAAAGGCCAAGTGCTAACTGCCAAGAGCTAGCTGCCAAGAGCTAACTGCCAAGAGCTAACTGCCAGGTGCTAACTGCCAAGAGCTAACTGCCAAAAGCTAACGGCCAAGAGCTCACGGCTAAGAGCTCACGGCCAAGATCTCAGGGCCGAGGGCTGACGGCCGAGAGCCGAGAGCCGAGAGCCCTTGTCCGCCATCCCTGTGTATTTTCAGGCGATGCCGAAATCGAGAGCGATGCGGGATTCGACTGAGGTCAAGTCGCCCGTCACCATGGTGAGAGACGCTGCCGATGCGCTGTTTCGCGCGGCCGCCGAGTGTTGTCACCAGCACGATCGTGCCTCACGGGTGCACGCGAAGGCGGCGCTCGAGGAGGAAGTGGACGCCGTCCAGCGCGCCTGCCGCGAGTGTGACGACGAATTGGCGGATCGTGCGAAGGACTACGAGGAAACCGCCGCGCACGTCGTCCCCAGCGGTCAGGACGAAGGCTGGTGGCATCGCGCCAATGCACTCTGGCTGGCCAGTCGCGAATACTTGCGACGCAACGGCGGCTGCGAGAGCGAGACCAAGAACCTCAAGGATCACAGCGCCGAGCGGCTGAACGAGCTTCATACCGAATACGAGCTGGAGGCGTCTGCGCTGCTGGCGTTGAAGCACGCCGCCGACGCCTACAAGCGTGATCGTCCGTCGGCCGCCTGACCATGGCTGTTCGTCGCAAAGGCAAGGTCGCGCGCAAACGAAATCCGCCCAACCCGTGGCTCGTCCTGAGACGCTCGAAGATTCACGGGCGCGGGGTCGTCGCGCGGAAGGACATCGCGAAGGGCACCCGGCTCATCGAGTACACCGGGGAGCTCATCGACAATGCGGAAGCGGATCGGCGGTACGAGGACGACAAGATGTCCAACCACCATACCTTCCTGTTCATCCTGAACAGCCGGTGGTGCGTCGATGCAGCGGTGGGGGGAAACATCTCCCGTTTCATCAACCACAAGTGCGACCCGAATTGCGTTGCCTGGATCGAGGGGAAGCACATCTGGATCGACGCCCTCAAGGACATCAGGAAGGGCGAGGAACTGGGGTACGAGTACGAATATGATTTCGATCCTGCCTACACGATCGAGGACCTCGAGTTCTACGGCTGCCGCTGCGGCAGTCCACGGTGTCGAGGAACGATCGTGGACGTTCCAAAACGCAAATGGCACATGGTTCAGGAACTGCGCCGCCGGATGCGCGCCGCGGCGAAAGGAAAGGCAGGGAAACAGCGGACGCGCCGCGCGTCACGGCAGTGACTGACATGACGGCGTCCTCCCCGGTGCTTCCGCCGCCGTCGCTGCGCGTCCTGCTGTACCATGTCGTGGATTACGCGGGACTCTTCCCACCGGCGTCGCTGCCGATGGAGGACGCAATTCGCGAATACGCCAGGCAGCGGGCCGGAGATGACGCATGGGCGCTTGGCCGCTTTGTGCTCCCGGCCGCGCGGCTCGAGGAATTCGAGGGTGCCGCCGGCGGAAACCTTCCGGCATCAGGCGCGCACTCCTGGGCGCTGTCGGCGCTGCTGGGCAGTCACATCGAGGAAGATCTCGACCGGATCGAGGTCTTCAACGAACGTCACCGCGATCCCCGGTCGGGGGCGGTCATCGTCGATACGGTGGAGCTGAAGACGCATACCGCACGCGACATCATGCGCGCCTCGGAGATGCTGGATCGCCGTTTCGACACCTACATCGAAATCCCTGTCGCGGACGATCCCGCGGAACTCATCGACGCGATCTCGAACACCATCGCAAAAGCGAAGATCCGGACCGGTGGCGTCACGGAAGATGCGTTTCCGTCGAGTGCCCACGTGGTGCGGTTCGTCCAGCGATGCGTCGCACACAACGTGGCCTTCAAGGCCACCGCAGGGCTGCATCATCCCTGGCGTGCGGAATACCGCCTGACATACGCACCGGATGCGCCGCGCGGCGTGATGTATGGGTTCCTGAACATGTTGCTGTGCACCGCCGCCGTCATCGGTGCGTTCGGAGAGGGCGTGGCCCTGGGCGTGCTGGAAGAGCGTGACCCGTCGGCCGTGCGCTTCGACGAACAAGGCGCCCACTGGCGCGGCACAACGTTCAGCACGGACATGCTGGATCAGGCGCGCGAAAGCATAGTGTCGTTCGGATCCTGCTCGTTCGCTGAACCCGTCGCGGATCTCCGCGCGCTGCATCTCCTGTGAGTCCGCAGCTTGACGAGACCCACGATCCCGGGCTGCGCTCCTGGGTGGAATCCGCCAACGATCCGTCCACGGATTTCCCGATCCAGAACCTTCCCTTCGGCGTTTTTCGCGGGAAGGGGGGGCGCAGCTCTCCCGGGATCGGCATCGCGATTGGCGACCGAATCCTGGACCTCACGGCGTGCGCTCGCGCCGGATTGTTCACCGGGGAGGCAGCGTCCGCGGCTCGCTACAGTGTCGACGACTCGCTGAACCGGCTCATGGCAGAGGGACGCGGCGCCGCGCAGACGATTCGCAGAACGGCGTCAGCATTGCTGCGCCCCGGAAGCGCCGCGGCGGCGCGAGCGGATGAAATCACGATCGCGCAGGAGGATGCGGACCTGTTGCTCCCGGTGCGCATTGGCGATTACACGGACTTCTACGCCTCCGTGCACCACGCGACGAACGTGGGCAGCATGTTCCGCCCGGACAACCCGTTGCTGCCGAACTACAAGTTTGTCCCGATCGGATACCACGGGCGGGCGTCATCCATCGTCGTGAGTGGCGAGGCCGTAGTGCGCCCGCTCGGCCAGACCCGCGACGACGCATCGGAGCCACCAGTCTTCGGCGCGACACGTCGAATGGACTACGAGATGGAGCTTGGCGTCTTCGTCGGCGCGGGCAATTCCCTGGGTGAGGCGGTACCGCTCGGGCGTGCGTCGGAGCACCTGTGGGGGATGTGCGTGGTGAATGACTGGTCCGCGCGCGACATCCAGGCGTGGGAATACCAGCCGCTGGGACCATTCCTCGCCAAGAATTTCGCGACGACGATTTCTCCATGGGTGGTCACCTTCGACGCGCTCGCGCCGTTCCGGACTGCGCCGACGCCTCGGCCAGCCGGCGATCCCGCGCCGCTGCCGTACCTCGACGACCCCGGAGACAGATCCCACGGCGCGCTCGACATCACGGTCGAGGTATTCCTGCGCAGCGCCCAGATGCGCGAAGCGGGGACGCCCGAACACTTCGTGAGTCGCGGCAGCTTTCGGGACATGTACTGGACCGTCGGTCAGCTCCTGGCGCATCACGCGAGCAATGGCTGCAACCTGCGGCCCGGCGACCTCATCGCGAGCGGGACAATCTCCGGCCCCGCGAAGGAATCACGCGGATGCCTGCTCGAGCGCACGTGGCGCGGCAGCGAGCCGCTCACGTTGCCGACGGGTGAACAACGTGCGTTTCTCGCCGATGGTGACGAGGTGATCATGCGCGCGTACGCCCAGCGTGACGGATATCGCCGAGTCGGCTTTGGCAGCTGTGTCGGTACGATCGCTCCAGCGCACTGACCAGGAGCCCGTGGCGGGCGGCGCGCCTGCGCGGTTCCTGATCAGGAGCCCGCGGGCGGAGCCCCCTGCGCGCCATTCCTGATCAGGAGTCGCTGTCCCACGCGGATACGGTTGTTGACGATTCCGTTGAGCTGCGCGATGGAATCCACCGACGTCTCGTACCACGACGCGATCGCAGAGATCGCGTCACCCGGCCGGACTACGTGATACACCGGCTGCTTCCGGTACTCCTCGAGCTGTTTCTTGAGGTCCGCGCGCGCGTCGCGCACCTTCGCGGCCCACTGTCCGAGATTCTCGAGCCAGGTATGGCGTCCTGCCCACGCCACCTGCAGCAGCTTTGCCTTTGGCCACTGTCCGGACGCGATCCCCAGCTTCACGTCGTCGCCGGGTGAGTCCACCACGAGTGCGCGGGAGAAGCCGAGCAGCGCGAACGATGACTCGATTGACGTCAGGGTATCGATCCGGAAGACACGCTGATCGAAGGTCGGTGGTGCATCCGACGATCCGGTGATGTCGCGCGGCGGCGCGCCGAGGTAGATCAGGCGGCGATCGGTGAGCGCGAGGATGCCGCGCGTCTGGCGATAGTAGTCCGCCCCGTTGCGCCGGTACACGTTGACGCTGCGTACCACCCGTTCGCCCGGTTCGAGCACATTGGTATTCAGCTCACGCTCGATGATCGCGCGCGCGTCGCGCGGCTCGGCTCGCCTGACGTACAACGCGAGCTGGATCAGGACGACGATCACGGCCAGCGCGAGCGCCGCCAGCGTGTACCACACGCCATTGGGCACACGATGCCGTACACGCCGCAACAACGGCGTTGCGGGATAGCCGGGCTCGGTTGACTCTGTGCCTACGGATGAAGCGGTCGTTGCCATTCTGCGTGGTTTCTCATGAGTACACTTGAAAGTTCGGTGCCGTTGTCCTGCGTGTCTCGTCTAGGTAGTGTTCTGCCTCGCAGCAGACGCACGCGGTAGGGATTGCAGAGCTCGCTCTCTCCCTTGCTACCGCGCGTGACGCAGTTGTTCCCGACGTCGCGTCGTCACGCAAGAACTGGAGGTCTCCCATTCATTCCCGCTCATTTCTCGGTCAGCTCCTGATCGGATTGGTCGCCGCGGTGGCGTTCATCTTCACCGCCTCGCATGTGAAGCCGGTGTTCTTCCGGCCACCTGCAGCGCCCATGACCGTCATCGCGGCCACCAGCGAAGAGCGCGCGATGCTGCTCGCGCCATGGAGTCGCCTGCCGTTCCAGGAGGCGCTGGCGACGCCACGCTTCCTGCGCGACCGCAACGCCTTCGCGCTCGATCTCGTGGCGACCGGGAAAGTGAACATGCAGCGCGCACTCGGCCTTGCCGACGTCGCTGTGCGGGAAGCCTACCGTCGGCAGGTGCCGCCGGCGCTCGTCCTTGGTGTGATGCTCACCGAGAACGACGAGCTGAAGTCGTCGGCGCGATCGCGGCAGGGCGCATTGGGGCTGATGCAGATAAATCCGGGACCGTGGCGCAACGCGCTTGGCGACCTCTTCGGTCGCAACCTGCGCAACGATACGACGAACCTGCGCTACGGCATCTACATCCTCAGCCATCTGTCGCGGCGCACGGCGTCGCGGTCGATCGACACGGCCGCACACTGGCGCACGGCGCTGCTGCGTTACAACGGATGCGTGACGGGGAAGAACACCCGCAATTGCCACCGCTATCCGGACGTGGTACGCCGCGAAGTCCAGCGTCGCGCCATCCGCAGCTGCGAAGGGCGCGACTTCGAGGATTGCGTCATCGCGCCGCTGAAGCTTGGCGCGAAGGATAGAACGTCTTGAGAGGCTGGTCAGCTTAGCGGCTTGTCAGCTTCTTCGGACAAGCCGACAAGCCGTGTTTACTTCACCTTCTCCACTTTCGTCGTCGCGGACTGCGTAACGCCGATTTCCATGCCGTTCGCTGAGAGTACGATCTTCAGGGACGCATCTTCGGAGGCGTCGACGCCGATGAACTGACCGGTGGGCGAGACGAAGATGGAACCAAGCCCTTTCGTCGTGCCTTCCATCGTCATCGGGCCGTTCGGGCTGTTGCCGCTCCCGGTCATTGTCGTGCTGTCGCGACGCACGATCTTCCACGCCTTGACGCTGGCAACCGTCGTGTCGCCTTCAACGGTGAAGTGGGAAACCGTCTTCCGGTCGATCTCCATGCCGCCCTGCGAGACCTTTCCGGTCGTCGTGTCCGTCCAGGTCGCGCCGCGCTGAAGGGTGGCGCGCAGCCGAGGAAGGAACGTCCCCATTGCGTTGGTCATGTCGCTGGAGTTCGGCAGCGTCTTCTCGTCTGGTCCCAGTGCCGAGTAGAAGGTGCCCGTTGGCGAGATCTTCGCCGCCACCTTCATGCCGTTGAACTTGTCCACGGCATTCGTTGGCATGCCCATGTTGTTCGAGGCGTAGATCGTGTCGAGGGTGATATTCATCGCCACGGTGTCCTTGGCGGCCCGCGTCAGCTTGACGGTCACCAGCTGCGTGCTCTGGCTCTCGATCTCCTGCTTCTGCCCCATGACTTCCTGGGCAGCCTTGGAGTTCTGAAGGACGCGATACTGGGCCGTACCGGGGGCGTACTCGAATCCCTGCGCGCCGGCGACGGCCGGGCCAGCGAACGAGAGAACGACAGCGAAACGACGCGCACCTGCAAACATGCGAAACTCCTGGATGTGGCCGGAGTGAGTTCCGGCATGCTGGTTAAATATAGCCGCGGGAATACCTTTCAGCTCCTATGAAAGACGCGATAACGCTGGAACTGCTGCACCCCGACGCCCGCGCGCCCGAGCGGGCAACCGAGGACTCCGCCGGCTACGATTTGTTCGTCCACCTTACCCATCGCACAGTGAAGTGTTCCGGCACCGATGGGACCTGGGAGCTTCCCAGCTTTCGCGATCGTGAGAAGAATCTCTCGTACTTCGAGCTGCCGCCGAACGCGACCGCGATGATCCCCCTGGGCTTCAAGGCCCGGCTGCCGAGCGGGTGTGAGGCGCAGATCCGTCCGCGCAGTGGGACGACTTTCAAGAAGGGGTTGCTGATCCCGAACTCTCCGGGGACGATCGACGCGGACTATCCGGAGGAGTGGATGGTGCTGGTGCGGAATCCCGGGATGCGACCGGTCCGCATCGAGCACGGCGAGCGCATCGCGCAGATGGTGCTGTCGCGCTACGAGGTCCTGCCTATCGAGATGGGAAAGGTCGAGAAGTCATCGTCACGGTCGGGTGGCTTTGGCAGCACCGGCAGTTAGCGCCTATTGGGAGAAATCGCGGGCGCCGCGGTACAGCCTGCTGTTCGCGCTTCCGCTGTTCCTGCTGTATGAGGCACTCGCCGCGGCGCTATCGGGTGCGCCGGGCACGGCGGGCGTCCGCAACGCCGCGGACGTGGTGCTCAAGACGCCGTTCCTCATCTTCTCCGGAACGCGAGGCTCGCTGGCATTTTTTGCGACCGTGGTTGCCGTCTGCATCTATTTCGTGGCGCGCGACCTGACGCGCAGCAAGGACAAGCTGAAGCCGCGGCTCTTCCTGCTCATGCTGGGAGAATCGGCGGTACTCGGGCTGCTGCTCGGGATCGTTGTGGGCACCATCACCGCTCGCTTGCTCGGCGGGCTGGGCGCGCTGGCCGCGCAGACTGCGACCCTGGATCAAATGGGCACCGGAACGAAGCTGATGCTCGCGCTTGGCGCCGGCCTGTATGAGGAGCTGCTGTTCCGCGTTTTGCTCGTGGGTGGACTCGCGCTGGGCCTCCGTCGGCTGTTCGGCGCGAGAAAGCTGCACGCGGGAATCATCGCGGCGGTTGTCGGCGCACTCGTGTTCTCGGCATTCCATTACATCGGCGCGTACGGCGATCCGCTGGAGCTTGGCTCGTTCACCTATCGCGCGATCGCCGGCCTGGTGTTCAGCGGGATGTACCTGGTGCGCGGGTTCGGCATCACCGCATGGACGCACGCGTTGTACGACGTGTATGTGATGGTTCTCTAAAGGCCAGCCGAGAACTTGCGGACGACCTCCGCCACCGGCTCTACACCGTGAATCCCGTCGACGCTCTTGCCGGCCTGCCAGTACTCCTCGGCGCCGGCCTTCTTGTACAAGTCCTTCTTCAGCCGGTACAGTGACTTGAGCGCGTAGATGGTGCGCATCCAGTGCTTCGTGCGACGGCCGCGAAGCATCCACCGGGCGATCGGGCCGGCGCGTGTGCCGAGGTGGCGCACGTAGTCGTTGTTGATCACTGCCACTGGCACGCCGGTGAGGCGCTCGGTGAGCACGATGTCATTGGCGGTGGCGTCCACGATGGCTTGCTTGTAGTCGGGGTGCGCGCTGCACTCGGTGGTCGCGATGAAACGCGTCCCGAGCTGCGCGCCCATATAACCCATCCCGAGTATGGCGCGGAACTGCTCCGGCGTGCCGATCCCCCCGGCGCAGACCACTGGCAGCCCGAGTGGATGCAATTCTTCCAGCAGCGCCTCCGCCGACCGTGTTCCGGCGTGACCTCCTGCACGGTTGTTCACGGCGATGAGGCCATGCACACCGCCGTCGAGTCCCTTCTGCGCCCATTTCCGCTCGGTGACGTCGTGATAGACGATGCCCCCCACAGCGCGCACCTTCTCGACCACCCATTTTGGGTTGCCGAGTGAAGTGATATAGAAGCGGATCCCCTCCTCGAGGGAGATGTCGATCCACTGCTCCATGCGCTCGCGATAGAACTTGTTGGACTGTTCGATGAGCGCGTTGAAGCCGATGGGCTTTCCGCTGGCCAGCCGCATCGCGAGGCGCAACCCGTCGCGGAAGTCGTGACGATGGACGTAGGTGAGCGAGATCGGCTGGATGATCCCGATGGCGCCCGCCGCGGACACCGCGCCAACAAGTTCCGGATTGCTGCATGGATACATCGCGCCGCAGATGAGCGGGATGTCGATCCTTGCATGCTGCCTGAGAGCGGTCACCCTTTGCGGAGCAGCCAGTTGACCGTTGCCCGGGCAACGATATCGCCGGCTTCGTCGCGGACCTCCGAGAGGACGTCGTACCGTGCTTCACCGGAAAAAGCAGGGACGTCACAGCGGCATTCGGCGGTGAGGGTGCCGCGTGCTTTCTTGAGGAACTCGATCGAAAGACCGGTGACGATCCCACGAGTGCCGGGGGGCAGCGCGGTGAGCATCGCCGTTCCGCTGGCAACTTCGGCAAGGTTCACGAGCGCGACCGCATGCACGGACCGCAGGTGATTGCGCACCTTGCGACGCTCCTTCAGCGTCCAGCGCGAATATCCCGGCGCGAGTTCCTGCACGCGCGCACCAATGGTGCCGGTGTACGGCGCCGTCTGGCCGATCATGATGCTGAACAACGTCCGGCCGAAGGGCACGCGTGAGAGCCGCTTCCACCATACGGCGATCCGGCCGCCCGGCGCGTCGAGTGACTTGGCCACGGGACTCCAAAAAAGAACGGGGGCGGTCGACATGACCGCCCCCGATGATAACAGTTACGTGAAACCTTATGGAACAGGCGACAGGGTCGTTCCGTATTCCGCGTTGATCACGGCGATGAGCTCGTTCGCGATCAGGCGGTGCACCGGAGCGCCGGGATGCACGCCGTCCAGCGACATGCCGGTGCCGAACGTTCCCGTCGGGCCCCACGTCGGCACGTTTGCCACGACCGTGCCTGCCGTGCGCAGAGTAACGAGCGTCGAATTCGGATCGTAATACCCGAAGCCGATGCGCGCTGCTTCCGCCTCGATGTGTGCATTGTAGGCGTTCACGCGAGCAGCAACCGTTGCCTGCTCGG
Source organism: Gemmatimonadaceae bacterium (assembly GCA_035626995.1). GTDB lineage: Bacteria > Gemmatimonadota > Gemmatimonadetes > Gemmatimonadales > Gemmatimonadaceae > DASPMP01. The sequence continues at coordinate 11,114 of DASPMP010000013.1, read as the reverse complement.
TGGGATCGAGGACGAGGATGTCTCCGATCGGGGCCGTCAGAGCTCCCGTGGCGCCGCCTGCGACGCAGGCGATGACCGCAGGATGTGCTCCCTGGCGGATCTGGAACGCGAGGAAGGTATTGATCAGTGATGTGGCCCCCGCGCCACCCGCGACGCAGCTCGGATCAAGTACAGTCGTTGCGTTTGCGATCGCGTCAAAACCCGCCTTGAACGTCGGGTTCGAGAGCGCCGCGGCCGGGAACATGATCGGCGCATTGGCGACCTGCACAACGCCGATGAGAACTCCGCGGAGCCCGGGCGCTCCTGCGACCATCGCGTCCAGCATCCCCGTGTAGTTCGTCTGGAACGTCGCGACCGGCGTCATCCCCGCGAGACCCGCCGTCGTGCCATTGCCGACCGCGAAGCCGAGGACGTCGTTGTTGCCGATCCAGATGGATGCGAAGGTCGGCTTCGCGGCAAGCGCCATTTGCACCTGCGTGGCGCCGCCAAGGATCAGGCTTGTGAGGGTGTTGGAGAATGACGTTCCATCCTCGTCCATCGGATCGTACGAACTGGCGTTCGGTACGGCGACGTTGGTGAGGATGTCAGTCGTCGCCGGATTGCGCAGGTCGCAGATGGTGGGGCGCTGCGCGGCCGTGATGGTTCCCGCACCGGCCTGGGTCTGGAAGTTGGCGACCGGCGGGTTGCATCCGCGCCCCGCGAGCGATGCATACGCGTAACGCGTATTCATCTGCTGCGCGAGAAGGAACGCGTACGACTGCCGCTGCGTCGCGTCGGTAATGCCGCTGGACTGGTAGCCGGCGGTGATGGAATTCCCGAGGGCGACGTAGCTCGCAAAGATGCCGTCGTTGCCACCCACGCGAGTGGGACCAAGCACTTCGTTGTTCTCGTCGCTGAAGCATGCTCCCGCGATGAGGCCCGCAGCGGTCAGCCCGAGCAGCGAGCGACCGTATCTATTGAAACGATGCATTCCCATGTCTCCAGAAATGTCGGTTAGAAGATCGCCTTGAGGCTGAACGAGAAGACGTTCGCGTCCAGTTCGTACACTCCCGTATTGAGCTGTGCCGCCGTCTGGGTGCGTGACGACCGCTCGACGATGCGTCCGCGTGCGCCGCCGGCGAAAACCTTCAGGAAGGCCCCTTCGATGGTCAGTGCATTCGTGATCGGATACGCGCCACCGATGGAACCGTACGCGCGGTCCTGCTCGGGAAGCAACGGAGTCACGGTGACGTCGGGGGCGGCACTGGCGACTCCTGAGAAGCCGAGTCGAAGCTCGGCGCCGCCGGTGAACGTCCGCTGCGCGCCGAGTCGGATGGCCGAGGTGTTGTTGTAGTCCTCGATCAGCACGCGGTTCGAGCCGGATGCCGCTCCGAGGAAGGTGACGGGAAGCTCCTTGAAGCGACGCCAGCCTGTCCAGGCGTAGTCTGCAGAGACCAGCCAGTTCGGGAAGCCCGAGTAGCCGAAGCCACCCTGGACCTGCGCCGGGTGGGTGATCCGCGTTTCGACCTCCTGGGTGACGAGCGCGCCACCCGTCGTGAACTGCGAGGCGAGCAGGACGTCGATATCAACAGGCGCCTGCGGGTTGCCGCCGCAGATCGGATGTGCGCCACCGGATCCCACGCAGATTGGATTGCCCGGCGGAAGGACGCGACCCGTCATGGTCTGGCTGAACGTTGCCTCGGCACCGCTGTACTCGAACTCCAGCGGCGTCAGGAAGCGGACGCCGACGGTCCAGTCGGCGTTGGGCTTGCCGAAGAGGCCGATGTGGCCACCAAAGGAATTGGCGGAACCGTTCAGGTTTGCGCGCGCGAACTCGGTGCGCGCCGGGATTCCGAACTGGCTGAAACGAACGACGGCTGGCGCCGTCGCCGCGACCTGCTCGGAGAGGTCGAGTGCCTGGATCAGCTCGACCGTCGAATGACCGAGGATCGGTCCACCACCCACCGACCATTTGTCGTTGATGGCGTACGAGATATTGGGCTGCACATAGATCGTCGCCAATGACGCCTTCTGCGCCTGGAACCGGCCGGGGAAATCGTCCGTCCACTGCGACGTCAGCCCGTAAGGCGCGTACACGCCGACACCATACGCGAGCTTGCTGTTCTCGCCCCGATAGGCGAGGAAGAGGTGCGGCACGAAGGCGGTGGGAACATCGCCTTCAAACTTCTGAAATGTGGTGTCCTGGGTGAAGCTGCCGCCGATCTGGATGATCGCGGCGCCGCCGAGGATGTGAAACCCCTTCTGGGACGGAAGCATCCCCGGATTCCAGAAGATGGACGATGCATCCTGGCAGGGAGAGCCGGTGACCGCGAATGCGCGCGACGCAGCGCAGGTCCCGATCTCGTTGATGCCAAACGCCTGGGCACTGGCGCCGGCGGGGAGCGCGGCGAGAATGGAGCCGGTTACTGCGAGGTACCGAATGAGACGGTGCCGCTGCATTTCCTTCCTCCGTGTGGTCCGCCCGCGCGAGGCACGCGCGTGGTCATGGCCGGAGCACTCATCCGGCGCGACAATGCAAGGCGGTTGCTGTGTATGGGTCGCTGGGGGAGTCGATCGTAAGGACGACACGCCAATATATGATAGGGGCAGAGCATCGGACAGACGCCTCTGGCACGCCTCTCGCGCCCCCGGCGACGTCACCGACGACCCCGACCATCTCCATGACCACCACTGCGCACGATCACGTCATCGTCACTGGTCCACCCACTGCGGAATCCGGCCGTGTGCTCACCCCTGAGGCGCTCGCCTTCCTCGGCCAGCTGCACCATGAATTCGATGCGCGGCGCACGGAGTTGCTCGAACGACGCCAGCAGCGGTGGGCCTCACTCCAGGTGGGAGGATCGCTGGAATTCCCGCAACCGGGACAGGCCCGGGGCGCGTGGAAAGTGGCGCCGGCGCCCGCCGATCTCGACGACCGCCGCGTCGAGATTACCGGTCCCGCAGAAGCCAAGATGATGATCAACGCGCTTAACTCCGGCGCCTCGGTCTTCATGGCTGATCTTGAAGACGCCTTGTCTCCGACCTGGGCCAACGTGGTGGACGGACAGGGTGCCCTCATGGATGCGGTGCGTCGCACCCTGCAATTCAGCTCACCTGAGGGCAAGGAATACCGCCTCAAGGAGCGGCTGGCGACGCTGGTCGTGCGTCCGCGCGGCTGGCATCTGGAAGAAGGGCATGTGCACGCGGGCGACAAGCCCGTCTCCGCATCGCTCTTCGATTTCGGCTTGTACTTCTTTCACAATGCGCGCGAAGCGCTGAGTCGGGGTACGGGGCCGTACTTCTACTTGCCGAAGATCGAGAGCCATCTCGAGGCGCGTCTCTGGAATGACGTCTTCAACTTTGCGCAGGACGCGCTCGGCGTGCCCCGAGGCAGCATCCGCGCAACGATGCTCATCGAGACGATCTACGCCGCCTTCGAAATGGAAGAGATGCTGTACGAGCTGCGCGACCATGCGGCCGGCCTGAACGCAGGGCGCTGGGATTATCTGTTCAGCCTCATCAAGGCCTTCCGCAATCGGCCGGAATTTGTCCTCCCGGACCGGGCGCAGGTCACGATGGCCGTGCCCTTCATGCGTGCCTATGCCCAGCGGCTGGTCCAGGTGTGTCACCGCCACGGCGCACATGCCATCGGCGGAATGGCGGCATTCGTTCCCAGTCGACGCGACGAGCAGGTGAACGCGCTGGCGATGGCCAAGGTGCGCGAAGACAAGGAGCGCGAATCTGGGGATGGGTTCGACGGAACATGGGTCGCTCACCCGGATCTCGTTCCCGTGGCCCGCGAAGTATTCGATCGCGTCCTGGGGAATCAGCCGAACCAGAAATCCAGAATGCGCGATGACGTACAGACGTCCGCCGACGAACTGCTCGACGTGACCGTGCATGGCGGAAAGATCACCGCCGCCGGCGTGCGGACGAACATCGACGTCGCACTGCAATACCTCGAAGCATGGCTCCGCGGCACGGGAGCCGTCGCGATACACAACCTCATGGAAGACGCCGCAACTGCGGAGATCTCGCGTTCACAATTGTGGCAGTGGATCAAGCACGGCGTCGATGTGGAGAACTCCGGCACGATGAGTGCAAACATGTACCGCCGTGTTCGTGAGGATGTCGTCACTGAGCTCTCCAGGTCAGTGCCGCCGGACTCGCGTTTACAGGATGCGGCTCAACTGCTGGACGATCTCGTGCTCGGTGAGTGGGAGGAATTTCTCACGCTCCCCGGTTATCGAATGTTGTGACTCGCGAGGGACCATGTCCGAAACGACAGTCGTAGATCGCATTACACGCGAGGCACGGAGTCTCGCGAAGGCATGGCAATCCGACGCGCGCTGGAATGGCGTGCGGCGCGACTATTCCGCTGAAGAAGTCCTGCGACTCCGCGGCTCCATCAAGATCGAGTACACCCTCGCTCGGCTCGGTGCCGAGCGGTTATGGGCGCAGCTGCATGACGGCAGCGGCGAGGCGGTTCGCACCTTCGGCGCGCTCACCGGAGCGCAAGCAGTGCAGATGGTGCGCGCAGGGTTGCAGGCGATCTATCTCAGCGGCTGGCAGGTTGCCGCGGACGCCAATCTCGCGGGACAGACCTACCCGGATCAGAGCCTGTATCCCAGCAACAGCGTTCCGGCACTCGTGCGCCGGCTGAACAATGCGTTGCTGCGCGCCGACCAGATCGAGTGGAGTGAAGGCCGGAACGGGAAGAACTGGTTGGCACCGATCGTGGCGGATGCGGAAGCGGGGTTCGGCGGACCGTTGCACGCATTCGAGTTGATGAAGTCCATGATCGACGCGGGTGCCGCGGGCGTCCACTTCGAAGACCAGCTCGCGAGCGAGAAGAAGTGCGGCCACATGGGGGGGAAGGTGCTGGTGCCTACGGCGCAGCACGTCCGGACCCTCACTGCCGCGCGGCTCGCCGCCGACGTCCTCGATGTTCCGACGATCATCGTGGCGCGGACGGATGCTCTTGCGGCCACGCTGCTCACCACGGATGTCGATGACCGCGATCGCGGGTTCATTCATGGTGAGCGCACGCCCGAGGGATATTTCCGCGTCACCGGCGGGATCGAGAGCGCCATTTCCCGCGGCAAGGCCTACGCGCCGTACGCCGACCTGGTCTGGTGCGAGACATCCACGCCGGACCTCGGGGAAGCGAAGCAGTTCGCCGAGGCCATTCGCTCGGACTTCCCGGACAAGCTGCTCGCGTACAACTGCTCGCCGTCATTCAACTGGGAACGCAACCTCGATGCGCACACCATTGCAAAGTTCCAGCGCGAGCTGGCGGCGATGGGGTACCGTTTCCAGTTCATCACGCTGGCGGGGTGGCATCTCGTGAACCTGAACTCCTTCGAGCTCGCGCGCGCATACCTGAAGGAAGGAATGCCGGCCTATGTCCGCGTGCAGTCCCAGGAGTTCGCGCGCGAGAAGGACGGGTACACCGCGACCAAGCATCAGCGTGAAGCGGGTACCGGATACTTCGATCAGCTGCTGATGACCATCACCGGCGGTGAGTCATCCACCGCGGCGTTGCACGGGTCCACAGAGTCGGCGCAGTTCGTACCGGCCGCGTAGGGCTAGGGCTCGAACCGCATCTCGAAGAAGGCGCGCACCGTTCGCCTGAAGGGCGCGTCCAGCGTGTAGGCCACGCCACCGCGTGCAGCTGCCCTTGGCAGGAACGCCACTGGCATTCCGGGAAACGCGTAGCGCATCTCGGCGCCGATCGCGCGATGCCACTGCCGATGGCTGTACACGTTGGCGGCCGTGCTCGCCCCCTCGTAGAACAATGTCCATGTCCCCGGCAATGCTGCCCGCCACGCGAACAGCGAGGGTCCTGCAGCCACCCCCGTCGGGAACATCGGCATTGCGTACCGCTGCGCCCGCACCGAGGTATCCATCACGACGGGCGCCGCGCCGCCGACGATGAATTGCTCGTAGGGGTGCGGGGCACCGAGCACGCGGCCGAAGGTCGCCTGCAATTGCAGCGGCATCAGGTCCCGTCCCAACGTGTTCAGCGTGAAGGTGCCGCGCAGGCGGTGATACGGGGCCGCCGTATGGCCATAATCAGCCTGCAGGTCGAACTGCTCAGCCAGGCCGCGCGCGCCGCGCGACTGCTGCATTCGAAAACTGACATCCACGAATCCCAGGTGGCGCGCGCGGATTGGCGCGTTTCTGGGAGACAGGCGCCCGCTCGCGCCACCGGCCCTCGCGTGCACCTGCCACCATTCCCCGACCTGCGAGACGCTGGTCGCGACCACGGCATGCGCGAGGCTGGCGTCCGCGACGACGCTCGCGGGCTGCGCGCGTGGACCCAGCGAAGGTTCATGGATGACGCCGTGCATCCCCAGCTCCACGTGCGGACGTGTGCCGCGCCACACGCCGCGCAGCGATCCACCGCTGGGCGCCGCCCGCTCCCCAAGACTGCCGGTTGCAACAAGGTTCAATCGCCCAATGATGTCGCCGGAGTAGATGCTTGCAAACGCCGCGAGGCCATCCCCCGTCGCCGATCCGCCCGGGAACCACCGCTGATGACGAGTGCCGGCGCCGTACGAGCGGGCGGGCCCGACGGCATTCGTTGCGAGCTGCACCAGCCTGGCGCTCCCGGCCCCGGCAAAACCCACCTGCCCAGAGACGATGCGGACGACCGAGTCGGCGATCGGCGCATCCGCGGGGAGCCGTCGCACGTCGAGACCGCGGGCGTGCAGCGCGAGAAACCACACGGAGCCGTCACCGCGATTCAGTTCCGGCGCCATCGCCGCTCCCGTCACGCGCGTCAGGGTGATGGGCACCGGCCGCTCGATGGCGAGCTTTTCCAGATTCGGAATACCGCCGCGTTCGGACACCACGACCACGGTGTCACTCCCGAGCCATTGCACATCGTAGCGGTTCGCGCCGTCCCCGGGGTCGAGAAACCGCACCCCGCTCCCGTTGGCCCGCGCGATCAGCACCTTCCAGCGCCCATCGTCGTTGACGCTCGCGGCGAACCACGCACCGTCCGGTGAATAGCGCGGCCGGTAGTACGTACGGTCCGGTGTGCCTTCGAGCAGGGTACGCATTGCGCCGCGTGCGAGGTCCACATGCACGATGTCGCAGTGTCCCGCGTGGCACTGCATCGCCACTGCGTCCTGGGACTTGGGATGCGGGTCAGCATTGAGCACGCCCACCGCGTCCGTCGCCTGATGGACGTCATCAGACTCCGTGTCCCAGATATAGAGGGCAGGGCTCAGCGTGCCGTCGCTGCGCGCGGTCCAGCGGGTCGCCAGCACCCGGCGATTGTCGGAGAACCAGCGGGGCATCTGAAATCCCCGCCCGTTGCGCGCGAGCAGCGTCTTCTCCGCCTGCTTCACTCTGGGATAAAAGCGCCGGTCAGGAACGTCCAGCGGGTCGCGAGTCAACTCGGCGATTCGCCGGCGAATGGCAGCCGTGTCCTCGGGCTCTGGCGTCGTCTTCCAGACGACGAGTCGACCCGGTCGATCGCGCTCCCGCAGGGTGAGCGCGACACGCGCGCCATTGGGTGAGATCGCGGGATCGCCGGTAGCCCAGGTCAAGCGCTGCACGAGCTCCCCCTCCACAAGCCCGGCGCCGTCGAGGATCGCGCCCGCCTTCATGGCGTCGTACGTGAGTTCCGCGGCGTGCCGTCCGTACAACGCCTGGGGCGTGTCGCCGTACACGCCGCGAAAGGCCGACGCAAAGTCGCGCGTCCTGCGCGCCGTCATCCGTCGCCACAGATACGTCAGGCTGGAATCCCCTTCCACTTGCGTCAGCCACTCGAGGAATGCCGACCCGCCGAGATAGGCGAACCCGCCGCCATTGAAATCACCCCAGTTCGCGAGCTGGCCATACGTGGGTAGTCGCCCCTCGATGGCCCACTGGCGCAGGATGGCGGGACGCCACGCGTTGTTCGGCCGTCCCGTCGCGGAGATGCGTCCCTCGATGAGCGTCGCGTATCCCTCGTACACCCATCGCGGCGCCGTCAGCGTGATGGGGCCGACGTTTACTGGCAGCGAGGCCCAGAGCGCGCGGCGCAGCGGGTTGCGCGATGGTCGTGTCAGGTGCGCGATATGCGCGAGTTCGTGGATCGACAGCAGCTCGCCCCACGTGCGATAGTTGCCGATGTCGTTTCGCGGGTCGGCGGGGGTCGCCCACCACACGGTGACGGGCTTGTCGATGAAGGGAAGGGCATAGCCATTTGAGATCGCGAACGGGTCGTCCACGACGACGTCCATCGGCTTCGGCACCGGCCATCCGATGTTCGCCGCGAGGGCGGAGTCCACCGCCAGGATCCGGGATGCGACGTCGCGCGTCCAGCCCTCGAGCTCCGCGAGATGATGAAAGCGGTAGCCGTCGACGGTCATCGTCCGCCAGTCGCGCCACGGACGCACCGGGTCCTGGGCTGCGGCCGTGGACGCGGTGAGGCCCGCCACGCAGGCGGACGCAAACAGGGGCCGCGACAGTCGCCGCAGCCCCCCGATCACAGCATGGATACCGCGCAGTGCCACGTTACGCCGCGCGCTTCTCCGGATTGCGCTCCTGTCGCCGCTTCCGCCAATCCATCAGCCACGTCGTCGGAATGATGAACAGCGGCGTGAGGAAGAACCCCAGCAGCGTGTTGAGCCACACCAGTGCGATGTAGAAACAGCACAAGCCGATTCCGACCCACAGAATGGCGAGAGGACCCTGACTTTCCACGAGAACGCTCTCCCGGTGACGGTGGTGAATGCCCCAGAAAATAGGCGGCCGCGTGCCCCGCGCGCTACCTTTATCAGCGTGGCAGTGACTGCGTCGCTCTCTCCCGAAACGAGCCGTCGCATCGAGGCAGTGGTCCGTGAAGCGGTGGCCGGACGACGGCTCGTGCTCGCGGTGTCCGGAGGACGCGACTCGATGGTCCTGCTCCTCGCCGCCATGCGTGCCGCACCCGCGTCGGTTGTGGTGGTCGCCACCTTCGACCATGGCACGGGCGCCGCCGCGACGCGCGCAACGCACCACGTGGCAAACGAGGCCGCTCGGCTCGGCGTTGCCGCCGTCATCGGCCATGCATCGACCCGCGGACACTCCGAGGAGATCTGGCGCGCGGAGCGCCGGCGGTTCCTTCGCGAAGTCGCGGACACGGCCGGCGCGACCGTGGCAACTGCGCACAGCCGCGACGACCAGTTTGAGACCGTCGTCATGCGCGTGCTGCGCGACGCTGGAGCCCGCGGACTCGCGGCGCTGTATGCGACAGGTGATACGGTGCGTCCATTGCTGCACGTGGGTCGGTCGGACATTGCCGCGTACGCCGAGTCCCATGGGGTTCGCTGGGTGGAGGATCCGACGAACACGTCGATGCGCTACCTGCGGAATCGCGTACGTCGCGACCTGCTTCCAGCGCTCCTGCGTGTGCGTCCCCAGCTCGATGACGACCTGCTGGATCTGGCGCGCCGGGCGGCCATCCTGCGGGACCGGATGGACGCCTTTGTGGGCGCGATCTCGTGGGTGCACGAACGCGGGGAAAGCGTCTCCGTTGCTGCTGAGCACCTGACTGGGTATTGTCGGGCAGAGCTGGCGCTGCTGTGGCCCGCGATTGCGGCCCGCGTCGGGCTGGCCATGGATTGGCGCGGAACAGCGCGCGCCGCCGCGTTTACAACTCAGGGCCGCGTTGGTGCGCGGATTCAGCTGTCCGGCGGTTGGGAAATCTCGCGCACGCGCCACTTGTTTGAGCTCGGTCGCTGGCGATAGCACCTCACCTTCTCTCGGAGTCGGCGTCGCAGTGACCGCTTCACCCCGCATCACCACGGACGATCCGCGCCTCATGGGACGCGCGGTGAAGCGCATCGTGTACGAGGAGGCGGCGATCGCGGCGCGGGTGCACGAGCTGGGCGCACAGATCAGTGGGGCGTACCCGGATGGTGACCTGCTCGTGCTCGGTCTGCTGAAGGGAAGCTTTATATTTCTCAGTGATCTCGTGCGGCAGATCACACGGCCGCTCCAGGTCGATTTCCTGGTGGCGTCCAGTTATGGGGACAAAACCTTCTCCAGTGGCAACGTACGACTGCTGTACGACCCGGAGACCGAGCTCGAAGGCAAGCACATCCTGCTCGTGGAAGACATTGTCGATACCGGCCGGACGCTCAGCCGATTGATGGATCTGTTGAAGGCACGAAATCCGCGTTCACTGGAGATCTGCGCGCTGCTGCACAAGCACATCGCGAAGGAGCTCACGTATCCCACGAAGTTCGTGGGGTTCGACGCGCCGAATGAATTCCTGGTCGGGTACGGGCTCGACCACGCCGAGAACTTTCGGCACATCCCGTACATTGCGAGTCTGCAGTAATGCCACCAGCCACACAGCCGCCGAAAAACAAGCGCGACTTCAACTGGGGTCGGACATCCAAGACGTTCGCGTTCTGGATCCTGATCCTCCTCATTCCAGTCGCGCTCATCCAGCTTTCAGGGTCCCGCGGCGATGCGGCCCTGAAGATCAACTACACCCGTTATCGCGCGGAGCTCGAGCGGGACAACGTGAAGTCGGTCCTCATCCAGGGCGGCAAGTACGTCCAGGGCGAGTTCCGCAATCCGGTGAACTCCGGCAACGGGCGGGACGTCAGGAAATTCACCCTGAACCTGCCGGCGGAGAACTCGGAGAAGGAAATCGAGGCGCTGTCCGCCAAGCGAGTCGCCATTGAAGCGCAGGACCCTCGCCCTTCGATCACGGCATGGATCCTCAATTTCCTCCCGTGGCTGCTGCTGATCGGCTTCTATCTCTTCCTCTTCCGCCAGATGCAGGCGGGAGGCGCGAAGGCATTCTCGTTCGGGAAATCGAAGGCGAAGCTTCTCACGGGCGACACCCCAAAGGTGACGTTCGCTGACGTCGCCGGTGCCGACGAGGCGAAGCAGGAGCTTCAGGAGATCATCGAGTTCCTGCGGGATCCGCAGAAGTTCACCAAGCTCGGTGGCAAGCTGCCCAAGGGCGCGCTGCTTGTGGGCCCACCAGGCACCGGCAAGACGCTGCTGGCGAAGGCGGTTGCCGGTGAAGCCGGCCGGCCTTTCTTCTCGATGTCGGGCTCCGACTTCGTGGAGATGTTCGTGGGCGTCGGCGCCTCGCGCGTGCGCGACCTGTTCGAGCAGGGCAAGAAGAACGCGCCCTG
>DASPMP010000012.1:0-2874 GCA_035626995.1 Gemmatimonadaceae bacterium | reverse complement strand
TGAATTCATCATGGAGCTTCCGCAGGGGTACGAAACCATCCTGGGGGAGCGCGGGACGCGCCTTTCGGGGGGACAGCGTCAGCGGCTCGCGATCGCGCGCGCGCTGTTGTCCGATCCGCCGATCCTCATCCTCGACGAAGCCACGTCCGCACTCGATACCGAGTCCGAACGGCTCGTGCAGGAAGCGATCGAGCGGCTGCTCGAGGGACGCACCGTTTTCGTCATCGCTCACCGGTTGTCGACGGTTGCGCATGCGGACATGATCCTCGTGATGGACCGCGGACGCATCGTGGAGCGCGGGACACATGACGAACTGCTCGCCCGGAACGGCATGTACCACCGCTTGCATTCACTCCAGTTCCGTTCCGCGGCGGAACGCGCGAAGACACTCGCATGAGCCGACGCGTCCTTTTCCTGGTCTCGCAGGACTCCTGGAGCGCGAATGCGCGCGCGTTCGTGCTGGCCGCACGCGGACTCGCAGCGCGAAACTTCGACGTCATGCTGGCCTGCAAGGCGGAATGTCCCGTGCAGGTGCGCGCGGTTGCGTCGCAGATCGACGTGGTCGCGCTGCAGCCGGATGCGTCGGCCGCGGGAGGTACCTGGCAACTCCGGAAGACGGTGCAGGACCGGTCGGTGGACGCGGTCTTCGTTCACACGGACGAGGAGCATCTCGTCGCCAGCTCGGCGGTCCGGCTGGGCAGGGGCGGTGCACGCATTCTTCGTCGCCTTCCACCATTCGCCGTCGTGGAATCCAGTGCGCGGGTTCGTCTGGCATCCCGCCTCGCACCGTCGGCGTTGCTGTACTCGACGGCGGCCGACCGCGATGCGGCGAAAGACGCGAAGACGCCGGGCGTCGTGGCGCCGCTCAGCGTCGACCCCACAGAACACGAACGTGCGGCGCCAATCGCCAAGGTCTCGATTGGCGCACCGAACAACTCGCGCCTGATCGTGTGCGTGAACGATGGAATTGATCCGGAACGGGCGCTCGCCGTGCTCCGTACGCTCGCGCTGCTTGCGCCACGACATCCTGAGCTGCACCTCGCCATCATCGGAGCGGCGCAACAGGACGAGCTTCGAATGCATGGCGCGGCACTTGGCGTCAACACGAAAGTGTCGTTCCTGGGAGAGCGCGAAGACGAGTTGGCGGTGATCCGTGCGGCGGACATCGGGTGGATCGCGGCCACCGGAGACGCCGCGGCGTTCGCGGCGCTGGATTTCATGGCGTGCGGAACGCCAATCGTCGCCGAGCGGAACCAGTTGACCGAGCACTACGTCGCTGACGGGATCGCGGGGCTGTTGCTGGCACACGCCGACGCGACCAGTACAGCTGGAGGCGTCGCTGCGTTCCTGGCGCGCGACGAAGTCCGCACGGCGATGGGGAATGCCGGTCGCGCGCGTCTTCAGCGCGAGTTTCCGTACGACGCGATGATCGACGGATTCGAGGCTGCGGCGACGACGCATGCGGCGCAGCCGGCATGACCGCCCCGGCGTCTCTCGATTCCCGTGCGGTTGCTGAGGACGCGCCGCTTCGGGCTCCTCGCCCGGTGGTCACTCGACACCGCGTGCAGTACGCCGCGTTGCGCGCGGTGCTGGGCGGCATCGGTCGTCTCGGGTTCCATCGTGCCAGCGAGCTCGGTGCGCGACTCGGCCGGCTCGGATTTGCACCGCTTGGCATCCGGCGCGACGTGGTGCTCAGGCAAATCGCCGCTGCCTTTCCCGACTGGAGCGCCGAACGCGTTCGGGCAACCGCGCTCGGTGCCTATGAAAACCTCGGCCGGACCACGATCGAGACTGCGGTGCTCGCGCGTTTCGGGCCGGAGAAGATCGTCGAGCTGTTCGATGAGCCGAAGGACTGGCATGTGCTCGAAACAGCGCTCGCGAAGGGGAAGGGAGTCATTCTCGTCGCCGGTCACCTCGGCAACTGGGAGCTCGCGGGCTCGTATCTGGCCGCTCGCGGCGTTCGCATCGAGGCGGTGGCGCGCCAGATGGAGAACCCGTTGTTCGACGCCTATCTGACGCGCACACGGAAGCGGATCGGGATGGAAGTCGTCTGGGACGGCGATGCGGTGCGACGCGTGCCGCGGACACTGCGGCAGGATGGCGTCGTCGCGTTCCTGATGGATCAGGGGACTGTTGGACTCGCGTCCACGTGGGTGCCTTTCTTCGGGCGGTATGCCAAGACGCCGCGCGGTCCCGCCGTGTTCGCGTTGCGACTCCAGACGCCCGTAGTGTTCGTGGCCCCGCTGCGAAAGCCGGATGGACGCTTCACCATGGGACTGGAAGAAGTTCCGGTGCACCTGACTGGCGACAAGAACGCCGACGTTGACCGGATCGTGGCGGACTATACGGCTACACTCGAACGCTGGGTCCGGCGTGCCCCGGAGCAATACTTCTGGCATCATCGTCGCTGGAAGCACCAGCGACCCGACACCCCGAAGGAACTGGGCGACCCATTATGAGTCGAGCTACCCAACATCTGAAACGCGACGCGCGCGCCTGGTTCGGAATGCTCGTCATCCTTCTCATGGTCATTGCCGCGCTCGCTGCTCCGCTCATCGCGCGACATGACCCGACTGATGTGGACCTGATCAACCAGCTCCAGGGGCCCTCCGCCGAGCACTGGATGGGTACGGACATCCAGGGGCGGGATGTGTGGGCACGGCTCATCTACGGGGCCCGCATTTCGCTCAGCGTCGGCTTGGTGTCTCAGGGGATCGCGCTGGCGCTCGGGCTTTTTCTCGGTTTGCTCGCCGGATATTACGGCAAGTGGGTGGACGAGATCGTGATGCGCCTCGCCGACGTCACCCTCGCGTTTCCGACGCTGCTGCTCCTCATCGCGCTCGTGGCCGCGCTGCAGCCATCGCTCACCGTCGT
>DASPMP010000011.1:0-6760 GCA_035626995.1 Gemmatimonadaceae bacterium | reverse complement strand
CGGCCCGGTCCCCCATGGACCAGGTGGCCCAGCGGCGAGCCATGGCCCGTCGACTCCTTGGCGCTGTGGCGATTCACGAGCAGGACGCGGCCGTGATACGCGGCCGTACCCAATACCACCTGGCGTGCCGTGTCGTCGTTCGCGGTGAAGAGCGATCCGACCAGCGAGCCTCGTCCACGCTTCGCCAACTCAACCGCGTCCTCCACGGTCTTGTACGGCATGACGGTGTTCACCGGACCAAACGCCTCGACGTCGTGCGGCGCCGAGTGCGCGAACGGCGTGTTTGAGTAGAACAGCAGTGTTGGGAAGAATGCACCGCGTTTCGGGTCCGCACCGACGACGTCGACATGATCAGGGTTTCCGAATACGAGCTCGGCGTCAGTCGCGATCTGGTCCACGTTGTGGCGCACTTCCTTTACCTGCCCGCGTCCGGCCAGGGGTCCCATCCGGACGCCTTCGACGCTCGGATCGCCCACGGTCGTCGTCCCGAGCCGTTTCGCGATGGCCTTCATGACATCATCCACGACGCCCTCGGGCACGAACGTCCGGCGGATGGCCGTGCACTTCTGCCCGGCCTTCGACGTCATCTCACGCACAACTTCTTTCACGAAGAGGTCGAATTCATCGGTTCCCGGCGTCGCATCGGGCCCCAGCATCGAGAAGTTCAGTGAGTCCGCCTCCTGGTTGTAGCGGACACTGTTCTCGATGATCGACTTCTTCGACTTGAGGTTGCGCCCTGTGTCAGCGGACCCGGTGAACGCCACTGCGCACTGACAGTCGAGATGGTCCAGCAAGTCGCCGGCGCTGCCACACACCAGCTGGATGGCGCCCTCCGGGAAAATCCGGGAGTCGATCATTGCACGAAAGACGGACTCGGTAAGAAACGAGGTGACAGTCGCCGGCTTCACAATGGCGGGCACGCCTGCGAGCAGCGTCGGCGCGAGCTTTTCGAGCATCCCCCACACGGGGAAATTGAAGGCATTGATGTGCACCGCGACTCCCTCAATCGGCACGCAGATGTGGCGCGCGACGAACGTGCCGCCCTTGGAGATCGCCTCCATGGCGCCATCGACGTAGAACGTCTCGTCCGGAAACTCGCGACGCCCCTTCGACGCAAAGACGAACATCGTTCCGATGCCGCCGTCGATATCGATCCAGCTGTCCGCACGCGTCGCGCCGGTCGCCGAGGAAATCGCGTAGAACTCCTCCTTCCGGCCATTGAGGTACGACGCCATGGCCTTGAGCATCCGTGCGCGCTCATGAAAGGTCATCTTCCGCAGCGCAGGACCGCCGGCGCGTCGCGCGTATTCGATCATCGCGCGGAAGTCGAGCCCCTCACTCGACGCTTCGCCAATCTTCTCGCCGGTCACGGCGTGATGCAGGTCGGCGCCCTTCCCCGTGCCACGAACCCATTCGCCCACCGCGTAGTTCTCGAGGCGCGCGCGCGCGAGCAGGCCGCGTGAATCCTTGTGGCTCAATGTCGCTGTCATTCCCTATACCCTCTCCATGACGATCGCCATCCCCTGGCCGACGCCGATGCACATCGTACAGAGCGCGTAGTGCTTGTTGCTCCGCTCCAGCTCCATGGCTGCCGTGAGCAGCAGTCGCGCACCGGACATCCCCAACGGATGGCCCAATGCGATCGCACCACCATTCGGGTTGACGCGCAGGTCGTCATCCTCCACGCGCAGCTCCCGAAGGCATGCCAGCACCTGCGCGGCGAACGCCTCATTCAGCTCGATGACGTCCATGTCGCCGAGCTCCAGTCCGGCGCGCTTCAGCGCCAGGCGCGCTGCGGGCACCGGCCCCATTCCCATCAGCCTCGGCTCCACGCCGGCTACGGCAATGGAAACGATGCGGGCGAGAGGCTTCAACTTGTGATCCTTGATGCCACCCTCGGACGCAATGAGCAGCGCGGCCGCGCCATCGTTGAGCCCGGAGGCGTTGCCGGCCGTCACGCTTCCCTTGCCGTCGGTGCGGAAAGCCGGCTTCAGCTTCGCAAGAATCTCAGCGGTGGTTTCCGGCCGAAGAAATTCATCCTGATCGAACCGCTTCGGATCGCCTTTGCGCTGCGGAATGTCGACCGGCACAATTTCGTCGGTGAAACGCCCCGACGAGCGTGCCGCCGCTGCCTTCTGCTGCGAACGGACCGCGAACGCGTCCTGATCATCCCGGGATACGGCGTATTTCTCGGCGACGTTCTCCGCGGTCTGGCCCATGGAGTCGGTGCCGTACTTCTCCTTCATCTTCGCGTTGACGAAGCGCCAGCCAAGCGACGTATCGAAGATCTCCAGGTCGCGTGCCCATGGCTTGCTGCCCTTGGACAACGCGAATGGTGCGCGGGTCATGCTTTCGACGCCCCCGGCGACGAAGAGGTCGCCGTCGCCGAGCTTGGCTGCGCGCGCCGCCGATGCGACAGCACTCATGCCGGACGCGCACAGGCGATTGATCGTCTCTCCGGGCACCGTGTGCGGCAGGCCAGCGAGGAGAGCAGCCATCCGCGCCACATTGCGGTTGTCCTCACCGGCCTGGTTCGCGCACCCGAGCACGACGTCCGCGATGGCCGCGGGATCGGCGCTGGGGTTGCGACGCATCAACTCCGCAATCGTGTGCGCCGCCAGGTCATCGGGGCGCACGTCGGACAGGCCCCCCGCAAGATTTCCTACCGGAGTGCGTACTCCTCCAACTATGAATGCATCAGACACGGCAATGAGGTTGAAGCGTTTGAAAAATTGAGCGCGACGGCGTGTTCCATCGCTAACGGTGCGCCTTCTCGGTCCGGTACACGGTTCCCCGGAAGGTGGCGACCAATTCGTCCTTCTGGTTCTCGACGCGCACGCGATAGAAGCCGAGCCGGTTTGACGCGCCGTCTTCGTCGGCCGTGGCCGTCAGGACATCGCCGACCTGCACCGCGCGGGGATACGATATCGCGTTGTCGATCGCGACCGTCACTTTTCCGTGGGTGTTCGCGGCGAATGCCAGCGCGCTATCTGCCAGCGAATACGCGATACCGCCGTGAGCAACACCAAAGCCGTTGACCATCTCGGCGCGCACCTGCATCTGCACAACGGAGCGGCGTGGCGCGATCTCGAGCACTTCCAGTCCGAGCCACCGACTGAAGGCGTCACGCTCGACCATCCCGTGTACGACACGCTCGGCGAGCTCCTGTTCCTCACTCATTCGAAGAACTTCCTCCCGCCCGTCACCATGCGCTTGAGCAATGGACTCGGACGATAGCGGTCTTCGCCATACTCCTCCTGCAGTGCGACGAGCCGCTGCTGCACGGTTTCCAAACCGATCTCATCGGCCCAGGCAAGCAACCCCTTCGGATAGTTCACGCCCTTCGTCATGGCGAGGTCGATGTCCCTGGGGGAAGCGACACGCAGCTGCACAGCATCGGCGGCTTCATTGATGAGCATCGCAACGACCCGATCCATCACGGTCGCGCCCAGTGTCCGGTCCATCTTCGGCGATGGGTTCGCGGCACCTTCACGATAGTCGTAGTACCCAACGCCCGTCTTGCGACCGAGGCGCCCCGCCTCGACCATCCGGCGCTGGGTGAGCGACGGTCGGTAGCGTGGATCGTAGTAGAAGGCCTCGAACACGCTTTTCGTCACTGCGTAGTTGACGTCATTCCCGATCAGGTCCATGAGCTCGAAAGGGCCCATCCTGAATCCGCCAAGCTCCTTCATCGCCCAGTCGATGGTCGGGATGTCTGCAATCCCCTCATCGTGAATACGCAATGCTTCCCCATAGAACGGCCGCGCGACGCGGTTGACGATGAATCCCGGTGTATCCGCCGCGCGCACTGTCGTCTTGCCCCACTTTGCCACCAGGGCACCGGCCTTCTCCGCGACGGCGGGATCACTCGTGATCGCCGCGATCACCTCCACCAGGGGAAGCACCGGTGCAGGATTGAAGAAGTGGAGGCCGATGACCCGTTCGGGACGTTTGCAGGCCGCGCCGAGTGCACCTACCGACAGTGACGAGGTGTTCGTTGCCAGCACACAACTTTCGCTGACGACACTCTCGATTGTACGAAAAGCGCGTTGCTTGGCATCCAGCTCCTCGACGATCGCCTCGATGATCAGTCCGCAGTCCTTGAACGCGGAGAGGTCCTCGCCATTTCCGGGCACGTAGCGGATGCGCACCCCGGCGTCGCGCGCCTGGTCTGCGGACAGGCGTCCCTTCTCGACCTCACGAGCGAGCGCTTTCTCCAACCCTGCTCGCGCACGCTCGAGCGACGGCGCGTACGAGTCGACGATCACCACGCGATGCCCCGCGGTCGCGGCGACTTGCGCGATGCCGGTTCCCATCGCGCCGGCACCGAGGACGCCGATCTGGGTGGTCTCGGACAATGGCATCAGCGTCCGGTGTAGACCGGCTTGCGCTTCTCGAGAAACGCCCGCACGCCCTCGAGGTAATCTTCGGTTCGACCCGCTTCACGCTGCAGCGCTTCTTCCGTTGCCAGGGCGCCGCGATAATCGCCGCCGGTCGCCGAACGGTTGAGCGCCTGCTTGATCAGGCCCAATCCACGAGTGGGCATGGCGGCCAGCTGCCTGGCCAGCGCCAGCGCGCTTTCCTGGAGCACAGCCGCCGGTACGACCTGATAAATCATCCCCCACTCCACCGCCTTTTGCGCAGAGACTTTCTCGGCGAGGAACATGAGCGCACTTGCGCGCGCCATTCCGACGATGCGTGGAAGGAAGAAAGTACCGCCAGTATCCGGAACGAGCCCGATCTTGCTGAAGCTCTGAACGAACGAGGCGTCTTCGGACGCGATGACGATGTCACACGTGAGCGCGAGATTCGCCCCTGCGCCTGCGGCGACACCGTTCACGGCGCAGACGACCGGTTTCGGAAGCTCCCGAATGGCCACGACCATTGGCGCATAGCTTTTCGCCACGATGTCGCCGAGATCCACGGACCCCGGTTCCCCAGCGGTTGCCTCGGCGAGGTCCTGGCCGGCGCAGAAGCCGCGGCCGTTCCCGGTCAGCAGGACGGCTCGGACTGATCCATCCGCGGACGCGGCGGCGAGCGCTTTCTGGACTTCCTGCGCCATCCGCCGGTTGAAGCTGTTGAGGACATCGGGACGCGACAGCATGATCGTCGCGACGCCCTGGTCCACCGAGTAGCGCACAAAATCGTATTCCATGATGCATGTAAGTTACGCGACCGTTGCATCTTAGGTGAGCACGGCTGATACTTCGCCCTCAATGGCATCGCCTTCTCTCGCAAAGGCGTCCGCGCGGCGGACCCGTCATCCAGACCAGATCGACTGGCGCAAGGTCGCCTACCACACACTGGTCTCGCGTGCCCTCGACGATCTCGAAGAGGAGACGAATCGCAACCGCGCGAAAGTGCCGAAGGAGCACGTCGTCCTGTACCAGTTCTCGGCGCGCGGCCACGACGTACCGCAGACGATCCTCGGATCCCTGCTCACGCACAAACGCGATGCCGTGAGTGCGTATTACCGCTCGCGTCCCTTGCTGCTGTCGATAGGCCTACCCATCGAAGACGCGCTCGGCAGTCCGCTGGGACGCGCGGGCGGTTTCAGCGATGGCCGGGACATCGGTGTCGTGTGCAACTTCCCGAACCGGAACGGCCCGATCGTACTGCCGATGTCCGGAGATGTCGGATCGCAATTCACCCCGGCGGCGGGATGGGCGCAATCCATCCTGTACCATCGCGATGTCCTGAAAGACAAGTCGTATGCCGGGGCGATTGCGGTGGTCCTGGGAGGTGAAGCGTCAGTCGCAACCAACGGATTCTGGTCCGCGCTAACCATGGCGACGACGCTGAAGTTGCCGCTGCTCTTCTACATCGAAGACAACGGACTGGGAATTTCTGTCCGCGGCGACATGCAGACGCCGGGGGGGAACATTGCCACGAACCTGGCATCGTTCGGGAATCTGTTCATTCGTGACGGCGATGGTTGCGTGGCCGACGAGAGCGGGCGCCTGCTCCAGGAGTGTGTTGCCCATGTACGCGGAGGCGGCGGACCGGCTCTCGTGCATCTCACAGTCCCGCGGCTCTCCAGCCATTCGGGGCCGGACAATCAGAAGGGATACCGCACGGAGCGTGAAATCGAGGAAGACCTGAAGCGCGACCCACTGCCGCGGCTTCGGAAGCACTGCGCGACCGTCGACATTCCGGCCAGGGAGTGGGCTGCGATCGACGCTGAAGTGAAGCGGGATGTCGATGCGGCGTTGACGGCGGCACGCGCGCGCCCGGCACCGGACCCGTCGCGGGTGAAGCGCTTTCTCTACGCGGAAGAGCGCGCGCCCGGCGATGCGAAGACGATCGGTGGGCTGAGTGATGACGACCTGCGGCAACTCGGCGGGACCGAGCGCAAGGACGAGAGTGGCGAACCCCTGCGGCTTGCCGAGGCGGTTCGGCGTACCCTGCGTCATGAGCTGTTGGTGAATCCGAAGGTCGTCGTCTTTGGCGAGGACGTCGGGCGTAAGGGCGGCGTGCACCTGGTCACCGAAGGATTGCAGCGCGAGTTCGGTGAAGCGCGCGTGTTCGACACGAGCTTGTCTGAGGAGGGCATCATCGGTCGTGCCGTCGGGATGGCAATCTCGGGGCTGATGCCGGTGGCAGAGATCCAATTCCGGAAGTATGCCGATCCTGCCCACGAGCAACTGAACAACTGCGGCACGATGCGCTGGCGCACCGCGAACCAGTTTGCGGCACCCATTGTCGTGCGGATGCCCGGAGGATTCGGCAAGGACGTCGGCGATCCCTGGCATTCGTTGAG
>DASPMP010000010.1:0-9933 GCA_035626995.1 Gemmatimonadaceae bacterium | reverse complement strand
GCCGATCTCCTCCAGCGGCTTTTGCGTCGCGGAGAGGCCAATGCGCTGCGGCGAGCGCTCGACGAGATGTTCGAGCCGTTCGAGCGTGAGAGCCAGGTGGGCGCCTCGTTTCGTCCCGGCGACCGCGTGGATTTCGTCGATGATCACCGCGCGGGTTCCGGAAAACATTCCGCGTCCACGCACGGACGTCAGCATGATGTGCAGCGATTCCGGCGTAGTGATCAAGATATGCGGGGTCTTGCGCAGCATTCGGGCGCGCGCCGCGGCCGGAGTGTCGCCGGTTCGCACGGCCACCCGAATTTCGGGAAAGCGCTCACCCGCGGCATGAAACCGCTGCTGCAGCTCGGCGAGCGGCCCTTCGAGGTTACGCTGGATGTCGTTGTTGAGCGCCTTGAGGGGCGACACGTACAGCAGGTGCACCGCGTTCGCGAGCGGCGCCTCCATGCCGGCCACGATCAGCGCGTTCAATTCCCACAGGAACGCGGCGAGCGTCTTTCCGGTGCCCGTCGGTGCGAGCACCAGGGTATGATCGCCCTGCGCGATCGCCGGCCAGCCTTGCTGCTGGGGTGCGCTGGGGGTGCCGAGTGTCTCGCGAAACCAGGCACGAACGAGGGGATGAAAGCGGCGTAGCGCGCCGACGCCGCTTCCTCTCCTCGCGCGACTCACTCGCCCAGCGTGATCTGTTCCGACGTGGTAATCCGGACGTTGGCGCCGGCGGGCAGACATGCGTCGTACTTGCGGCTCGCAGCGGCAGCCGCTGCGCCCGCGGCACCTCCGGCCGCCGCACCGATCACGGTGGAGCGCGTGTCGCGACCGAGCACCTGCCCGATCACGGCGCCCGCGATGGCGCCGCCAATCACCTTCTTCTTGTCCCCGCCACTCGTGCGCGGAATTTCCCGCCGCTCGAGATCCGAGAGGATCGCGACCTGGGCCGGGACGCTCACCGATTGATCGTCGATGACAATCGAGCGGATGCGTAGGGTGATCTGCGCGGACTCCGGAGAGTCACCCGGGGTGACCGACGCGACCTCGAGCACGACTGACGTGCCCGCGGGGATGTACGCGCCGTTCTGCCCGCTGACGCTTTCGTTGAGCGTCGCCACGATCTTGTCGCCCGGCATGTTCGTCGTGCACACCTGCGTCTTCGTCGACACGCCGAAGCTGGTCCCCGCACCGAAACCAGGCGCGCGACGTGGCGGCGCTGGAGCTGGCTGCGGCGCTGGCTGCTCGACGATCACCCTCGGAGCGGAGGGCCGTGGCTTCGGTGTGGTGACTACAGGCGCCGTGCGCCGGGCGGGCGCGGTCGACTTCGTCACCGGCGTCTGGCGTGCGGGGCTGGCGGTGGGGCGCGGCTCTGGCGCAGTGGAGATGGCGCTATCGCTGAACTGCGGAATCGCGCGCTGCGTTTGTACCGCAAGCGCGAGGTCGCGGGCCAATTCGGAGTCCGCTGCCGCTGTGTCTTGCGAATCGGTGCATGCGCTTGCGGCAAGCGCGATCACCAGTATGGAGGCAGGCAGACGAAGCATGAGGCAGGAGTATGAGTGCTATGTCATACCCCGGCTGAGCATCCCGAGGTCCGATTTCCTCGGGCCGATCGCCGGCCACAACTCCGTCTGGGGCAGCTCCTTTTCGAGTCGCTGGCGAACACGCGCCGCGATGCCTTCGGCAGCGCCGGACGGGTCCGTGAAAAGGTCGTATTCCCGTACGTCGATGAAAAGCACTGGGCAGCGATTGAACGCATGAATCCATCGCCCATACCGCGCGTGCAGCTGCTCCCAGTATGCGCGGTCAGTTTCTTTTTCCTTCGGGCGTCCGCGCGCGGCAATGCGCGACAGGATCGTCTCCAACGGCGCATGGAGATAGATGAGCATCCGCGGCGGGCGCGCCGCTGGGGCGTGGAGTAGTTCAGCGTACAGGCGCCGATACAGCTGCCACTCCTCCTTCGTCAGCAGTCCCTGCTCGAAAAGGCCGGCGGCAAAGACTTCCGCGTCTTCGTACCACGTGCGATCAAGGATCCAGCTACCGCCCAGTCCGCGCATGCGACGCATGCTCTGGAAGCGGGTCGCCAGGAAATGCAGCTGCAGATGCAACGCGTAGTTGCGCATCCCCTCCTGGCCGGAATAGAAGGGTTCGAGCCAGGGATTCTCCCCGTCGACGCTTTCGAGGGCGAGCTGCAAGCCGAATCGTGACGCGAGCGCCCGCGCGAGCGTAGTCTTGCCGGAACCCACCATGCCGGCGATACCGAGCAACATCTGTTAATGGTAAGGGCGCGCTATTTCTCCGCCAGATTGACAAAAGCGGCGGCCCAGGTGGCGGCGTGCTTGTCCTCGCGATACAGTGTGTCGAGGTCGACCACCAGCGCGCCCTCCGCGCGCGACACGGCGAAACGGTCGAGCCCGCGCGTGGCGCGTCCATCGATGAATACGCCGTCCGGGTGATAGCGCGACTTGTGCTTCGGGCACTGGAAACGCTGTGCCTTGCCGTCCCAGCGCAGTGCAGTGTTCTGATGGGGACAGGCCAGCGAGAAAGCGTACACGCGCTCGCGGAAGCGGGCGATGATCACCGACTCATCCTTGTCGATGGACACGCCGTCGCTGGCGGGGATCGGATACGTCTTTGCCGTGCGCGCTCCGCTACCACGAACCGCGACCGGTTGTAATGCGTCCGCGATCCCGGGAGCTACAAAGAAAACCCCGACCGCCGCGAGCGCCTGGGCCGCACCACGCATGAACTCGCGCCGATCCAACCCCTCGCGCAGCGCGCAGGACCCGCATGTCGATTCGAGAGGCTCGGCCAACTTCAGCTCCAGCTCAGGTGTTGACGAGGGCAACGCCGCCAAGGGCGATCGCGAACCACAGAACCATGCTTGTGACGGCGCGCGCTTTCAGCCCGGTCCAGCCCGCGACGTCAGGACCGCCACGCAGCCTCGACTCGGCGCGCGTCATCACAAAGCCGTTGACGAGGAGCGCTGCGATCAGTGCCATCTTCGACCAGAAGACCGGCGAATCGAAGTAGGTCTCCACGTCCGCCGCAAACATCAATACCCCTGATGTAGCCGAGAGTGCGAGACCGCTCAGGATCCACCGGTGACCGACGTGCAGCTCGTCGAGGTGACGTTGTTGTGTCTCGTGAGAGCTGCGAGCGGCGCGCAGCGTCCCCCGATCCAGCGCAATCGCGAAGCCTCCGGCGAGCATCAGACCGGCGATGTGAACGAACACGATGAGCGTCGGGAGTACGCTGGAGTTGCTGTAGGCTTCCGCCCATGGATCGAACATCGCCACGAGCGCCGTCGGGGCCGACATCTCAATCGTTGGTGAACTTCATGAGCAGTCCGCTGGTCAGCGACAACGCGATGGATGAAAGCGCCACGGTCCGGTGCAGCTTCCGCTTTTCGAAATCCGTTTCGGCCTGTTTCGATAGCCTGGCGCCGGCCCACACGAACCCCGCATCGGCAGCGAGCATCGACGCCGCGTGCAAATACCGCCTGGTCCGGCCCTGTTCGACATGGCGCGAATCCCACAGGTTCCAGCCGCCAGTCACCGTGTTTGCGAGAAACACGGTGCCAATGGCGACGGCCCCAATCGGATGTCCGGTCCGCGCCCATTCCGGTGCCGCGTCGCCCTTGTCCCAGAGCTGGCGACCCGCCGCATATTGAAACGCGAACAACGGGATGACGGTGTAGCTGAGCCGCCGGTGCAGCGTGAGGCGTCGCGCATACCAGTCACTGACTTCGACCGCACGGACCCGTGGTGCCGGCGGCGGAGTGTCTGACGGGACGGCAACGGTGAGTTGTGCAAACATCACCAGGGCGGCGAGCATTGGTATGGATCAGAAGTGGGCGGCCGGCCGCCTCGCAGCGCCCGGACCATGACGGAGCATCCATTGGGAAACCAGCGGTAGCCGTGCCGGAGTCACCTGAAGATGACAGGGCCGCATGACGATTGAAGCGCCGGCACTGAGCGCAGAGGCAATGGCCGAGTGGACGTCGCACGTGGAAAGCGTGCTCCGCGGCATCGCACACGCGCTGAACAACCGTGCTGCCGCCCTGAGCGCGCTGATCGAATTGGCGACGGAACCGGCGGAAGAGCCGCCCGTCATTCGCTCCATCCTCGGAACGGAGCTCGAGCGTGTGCAGGGGCTGGTCCGCGTGCTTCGATCGATCGGAGTGCCGCGCGGTGCCATCGAGGCCTTCACGCCAGGGGATGCCGCCGCCGAAGCTTCATCTGTGCTGGCCCTGCACTCCGATCACCGTGATGTGCCGGTAGAGGTGGACATCGCCGGTGCGCAGCCAATCCGGGTGCAACGCTGGATGTTCGTGCGCGCAGTGATCGCGCTGGGCGCGGGAATGACACGCGGTCCCAGTCGCGGACCAGCGCGCTTGACCATCTCGGCGGAGGACGCCTGGCTGGAGGTCATTGGGACTGACACTCCCTGGCGCACGACGCCGCTGGTCGCCGAGCTGGCGCGCGCGATGGGTGGTGACGCGCTACCCGACCGCTATGGCTTTCGCGTGCCGACTCTGGCGGCGCTCAGGCAGCGCGAAGGTCGCTGAGAACGACGCGCAGCTTGGCGAGCGCAGCGGTGCGAATCTGCGAGATCCGGCACACGGACAGGCCGAGCACGTCCGCGATTTCCTGGAGCTTCAGCTCCTCGAAGTAGTTGAGCGCGAGGACCGTACGCTCCTGCTCCTTCAGCCCGGCAATCGCTCGTTTCAGCTGCTCGACTTCGGCCTCGTGCGTCAGAAGGTCCTCCATCGAACCCGCGCGCTCATCGGTCACGGTGTCCGCGAGCGTGGCGCCGGCGACGTCAGCGCGAACGGGCTGATCGAGCGACGAGACGGACGCGCTTTCGGCGTCGGATTCCCAGCGGCGGATCTGTTCGACCGGCACCTGCATCACGTGCGACAGCTCGTCGTGCGTCGGGACCCGGCGGAGCGATGCCGTCAGGACATCGCGCGCGCGACCCATGTCGCGATTACGGCGGCGGACATTGCGCGGGACATGATCAACCTTCCGAAGCTCGTCGAGAATTGCGCCACGGATCCGGGGGACGGCGAAGGTGCTGAAGGAAAGGCCACGGGCTGTGTCGAAGGCTTCCGCTGCCTGCAGGAGCCCCATCGTACCGGCGCTTACCAGCTCGTCCAGTTCGGCCGCGGTGCTCAGCCGGTTGGCCATCTGGCGAGCGACATGATGGACTAGGCCGATGTGTTGCGTGACGAGTGCGTCACGGCGGGCATTGCCGGCATCCGGTTGGATGCGGCGATGCGTGGCGCGTGGCGGGCTGGTGCGGCGGCGGGCGGGGGAGGCGGCGGCGATCATTCGTCTGAGCTCCAATTCCGGCGTCGGAAGGGGTTGTCGCGGCGGAGAGGGCCGCGCAGCTCAGCAGTAAGGCAACGGTGGGGCCACGTTGGCGGCCGCTGTTAACGCGTTTAATTACAAAGGCTTATCCAAATTCTGTGGAGCTTTCTGAGTGCGGAAATTATTTCCGCCCGGAAAGAATTTCCTAGCTCTTTTGGCCGGAGGCCTCGCGTTGCTTCGCGAGCTTGTTACGCAGGGTGCGGTCGGACAGACCGAGCAATTCCGCCGCGCGGGTGCGATTGCCCCCGGTCTGGGCCAAGGCTCGCTGTATCAACGTCGTCTCCGCATCCTCGATGTTGAGCGAGGTGAGGACCACCGAACGATCCGGCCCATCCGGTGCGCCGGGAGATACCGCCGGTACGCCACCCAATGGCGTGCGGCGGCTGATGACGGCTGCGCGGATCGTGTCGAAGCTCGATGCCAGGAGCATCGAACCCTGGGTCAGGATCACACCCCGTTCGACAGCATGCTGCAGCTCCCGGACGTTGCCCGGCCATTCATAGCGCTGCAACAGGGCCAGCGCGTCCGGAGTGATCCCCGACATCTCGCGATGCAGTTCCGTGGCGGCGTTGTGCGCGAAATGAAGCGCGAGGATCGGGATGTCCTCCGGTCGTTCCCGCAGGGCAGGAATCAGGATGGGCATGACACTGAGCCGATAGAACAGATCGCGGCGGAACTCGCCACGCTCGACCATCTGCTCCATGTCGCGATTCGTCGTGGCGATGATGCGAACGTCTACCCGGATGGTGTTCGTGCCGCCGACGCGCTCGAATTCCTGCTCCTGCAGCACGCGCAGCAGTTTTGCCTGAAGATCCAGGCGCATTTCAGTGATCTCGTCGAGGAGCAGCGTCCCGCCGTGGGCCCGTTCGAAGGCGCCTTCCACGCGCTTGATGGCGCCGGTGAAGGCGCCCTTTTCGTGACCGAACAGCGCGCTCTCGACGAGGCCTTCGGGGAGCGCCGCGCAATTAAGTTTTACGAATGCCCGGTCGCGCCGGTCACTCTGGTCATGGATCGCGCGAGCGAGCAGCTCCTTCCCGGTGCCGGATTCCCCCTGCAGCAGGACCGTTGCGCGTGTCGGTGCGGCGGTGGATACCATCTGCAGGACCTGACGCATCGCGGCACTCTTGGCCACGATCTCGCGCGCGGCGCGGATCTCCATCACTTCGTCCCGAAGCGCCTGATTCTCGCGCTTGAGTCGCGTCAGCTCGAGCGCCTGCGCCACCGCATGTTCGAGCTGCTCCACCTGCAATGGCTTCGTGATGTAGTCGGCTGCACCTGCCTTGATCGCCGCGACGGCATGCTCGATCGTGGCATATCCGGTGAGCATGATCAGCGGGGTGTCCCGCCCATCCGCGCGCAGCATCTCGAGAAGCTCCAGCCCCGACAGGCCGGGCATCCGGAAATCGGAGATGATGAGATCCACCGGCCCGCGGGCGAGCGCCGCCAGTGCTTCGGGCACGTTCGTCGCCCCTATGGCGCTATGACCGAGCCGCTCCAGTGTGTCCTGGAGCACCAGTCCGATCGCGGGTTCGTCGTCGACGTACAGGATGGTGGCCATCGATTCCGGATCTTAAACGTTTGGCCAGGGGAGACTAAACAGGCGCGCGGTGCAGCCGATACTGAAGTGGGTAATGCGAGGGTACATGAGCCGCAAGAATCGCCAGACAGCCGCCAACGGCCAGGCAGAGTCTTCGATGAGCGAAGAGCACGTTGCGTTGCTCCGGCAGCGCGTCACGAACAGGTACTATGACGAACCGCGTGTGGTCGACGCCATGGCGCGTGCAATGATGTCATCTTTCGGGCGTGGCGATAGTACTGATCAGCGGGGCAACGGGGTTCATCGGCTCGCGCCTCGCGCGCGCCCTCGAGACTGACGGCCATCGCGTCGTCGCGCTGACGCGACGCGCCGGCGACGCCGGACGCTTCCAGTGGGACCCCGCGCACAAGCGGCTCGACGTGCGGCAACTCGAGGAGCTGGCGCCCGATGTCGTGATCAACCTGGCCGGCGAACCGATCGCGAAACGCTGGACCGCCGCACGCAAACGGGCGATCCGCGAGAGCCGCATCAATGGCACCACGGCCCTGTCCCATGCACTCGCGGGCGTTGAGAGAAAGCCACGTGTTTTCATCAGCGGGTCCGCCATCGGGTACTACGGCGCGTTTCGCGGCGATGAGCTTCTCACCGAGAGCGGCTCGGCGGGGGATGACTTCCTGGCCAAGGTCACCGCCGAGTGGGAAGCGGCGACGCAATCGGCGGTCGCTGCGGGAATCCGCGTAATCCTTCCGCGCACCGGAATCGTGCTCGCGCCGGACGGTGGTGCGCTGCAGCGCATGATTCTGCCCTTCAGGTTCGGGGTGGGTGGCCGGATCGGCAGCGGACGGCAGTGGATGAGCTGGATTTCCATGGACGACATGATCCGTTCGCTGATCTTCATGATCGGCGCGGAAAAGGTCGCTGGCCCGGTGAACTGCGTCGCACCGCATCCGGTCCAGAATGCGGAATTTGCGCGCACGCTCGGGCGCGTGATGCGCCGGCCGGCCACGTTCCCCGTCCCGGCATTTGCACTGAGGCTGTTGTTCGGCACGATGGCCGATCACACCATCATGGCGAGCCAGCGGGTGGTACCTGAAAAACTCACGGGTGCCGGCTTTGAGTTCCGGCACCCGCGGCTCGACGAAGCGCTGCGCTTCGAGCTCAGGCGATAAGGCGATCCAGGCGGTCGCTGAACACGCGACTGGCCATGAGGCGGGTACCGTCCTGCAGGATCACGACGTACTCGCCGTGGAACCAGGGCTGCAGCTCCCGAATGCGATCGACGTTGACGATCGCCGAGCGATGGATGCGCACGAACAGATCGTTGTCGAGCTTCGCCTCCATGTTCTTCATGCTCTCGCGGAGGACGTGCGCTTCGCCATTCGCGTGCAGCCGCACGTAATTCCCGGACGCCTCCACCCAATCCACTTCATCGGTTCGGAGGAAAATCGTCTTCCCGCCGGAGCGGACGACGATGCGGGTCGCTCGGCGCTTGCGCGCGCGGAGTTCGGCAAGGAGTTCTTCGATCAGGGGCTTGAGCTCGTCCTGATCCTTGCGCGGTTCGATGTTGTCGAAGTCGACGAGGCGGAGCGGGTATTCGCCGGTTGCGGGCATCTGTGTGTCCGGTTCGAGAGGGTTACCCTACGAATGGATTGGACACAAAGTTCCGGCGAATGGTTGGCGAGCCCGGGACGACCCGGCACCGCCAACTACCAGAATCATCGCTTGTCAGAACCCCGGCGGCCTCTTCAGGTGGAAATCCGTCGCCTTTTGAAACGCATGGGCCAGGGCGAGCGCCTTCTCGTCGCGGAAGAGAGGCCCAAGGAACGTGAGCGACACAGGTGTCTGCGGCCGCGATGCCGTGGGCGGCTGCGTGGTCCTCCCGGTATCGGTCGCGGCGCGGGTCGTATCCGGGCGCGGCTGCGGAAGAGGCGGCGCCTCACGAAACCCGTGAGGGATGATGACCGCCGGGTTACCGGTCAGGTTTGTCTGGACCAGCTGCCCGCCGGCATTCGTCGGGGTTACGACGACATCGAATGACTTGAACAGTTCCCACCACTGTCGCATGACCAGCGACCTGGCGCGATTCGCATTGATGTAGTCCACCGCCGGGATGAACTGCGCGGACCGGAAGGTGTTCGGCCATGCGTTTGGCCCCTGCTGGACCATTTCCTTCACCCGTCCCGACCGCACGAGCTCCTCGAACGCTGCTCCCGCCTCGGGCTGCAATATCAGGCTGTTGATGCCGGCGAAGCGCGGCAACTCGACCGGAACCAGGTTCGCGCCGATACGGCGCAGCACCTCGAGGGCAGCGTCGTCCTGCACCTTCGTGGGATGCAGCACGCGTTGTGGGTTTGTCGCTTCGCGTTCGGGCTGGTCGAACGCTGCCTTGACGTACCCAACGCGTAACGCGGACGGTGTGACCGCAGCGTTCCAGTTGAACGGATATTCCCTGACGGCGAGGTCGTGACCATCCGGCCCCTGGATCGCATCGAAGACCAATGCGCAATCTTCAACGCCCCGGCACATCGGGCCGATCTTGTCCATGCTCCACGACAGCGCCATCGCGCCGGTGCGCGGCACCCGGCCGTAGGTTGGGCGCAGGCCGCTTACGCCGTTACGTGTGGACGGAGACGAGATGGATCCGAGCGTTTCGGTGCCGATGCTGAAGCCCACCAGTCCCGCGGCGGTCGCGCTTCCCGGTCCCGCGCTCGAGCCGCTGGATCCCTGCGCCGGCCACCAGGGATTCCGGGTGATTCCACCAAACCAGTTATCACCTTGCGCCAGCTCACCCAGCGTGAGCTTTGCGATCAGAATCGCGCCAGCGTTGTCGAGGCGCCGCACGACCTCCGCATCTGCATCGATCGTCTGGTCCTTGTACGGCCCGGCGCCCCAGGTAGTGCGGTAACCCTTCACGGCGAGAAGATCCTTGGCGCCCCAGGGAATGCCATGCAGGGGTCCGCGATACCGGCCATTGGCGATGTCGTTGTCCGCCGCTCTCGCCTGCGCGCGCGCGCGCTCTTCCGTGAGCGAGATGACGCA
>DASPMP010000009.1:0-2950 GCA_035626995.1 Gemmatimonadaceae bacterium | reverse complement strand
TCCGCCGTGATCGCCGAAATGAGCTCCGCGTCCTCCGTGGACGCGACGATGGCCACGGAGACATCCCGTTGCACGGTCGCTTCGAAGGTACCGGGGGTCCAGAGCACGCCACGCGCCTGGTATCCGCGCGTTTCCTCGATG
Source organism: Gemmatimonadaceae bacterium (assembly GCA_035626995.1). Taxonomy (GTDB): domain Bacteria; phylum Gemmatimonadota; class Gemmatimonadetes; order Gemmatimonadales; family Gemmatimonadaceae; genus DASPMP01. Next base: position 2,809 of record DASPMP010000009.1, on the reverse strand, counting down.
GGATACGGAACGGCTTCGCGGCGTCGCTCGCCCAGGATGAACCGCGCGTGCCCGTCGAGGAAGATCCGGAGGGCCGGGAACCCGTCGCTGTCGATGCGATGGCTGTCTCCTTCCGAGACAAAGCGGTATTCGCCATCGACTGCGCGAGACACATCGGCCTCGTAATTCCGGAACTGCACTGCGGGTGTCAGCTGCAGTGATACCCGGTCGCCTTCGACGAGGCGATACTGAACGATCACGGTGTTCTGTCGCCGGGGCATCGTGATGCGCTTCTCGACCACGCACCCGTCGATGGCATACCGCCACACCGGAACGCCCGCGATCAGCCGGAAGTCCCGCAGCGCATCCGGCGCGAGCGAATCGCTGAGTGCGTTGAGCATCACGGTCCGCCCGAGCGGGTTGGGGAGGGCGGCGACGAGTAGTCCGTGGTAGCGCCGCGTGATCTCACCAGAGACCGTCCCGGACGAGTACCCGCCGAGTCCGTTGGTGACCAGCCATTCCAGCTCGGCCGGCTCCCGCGTTTCGAGCGAAACGGAAACTTCAGGCAGCGGCTGACGTGACGTCAGTCCGCGTCGTGCGCGAGCAGTGTTGCTGATTCGGCCGGGATCTGCCACGTACCGTCCTTTGATTCGATCGGTGGAGCGCCGCGACCTCCGTAGACGGCGTCTTCACTGTGCCACAGTCGCTGCCAGCCCCGGTCAGGATCCGGTGGGCCCAGCAGCGGCTCCGGCGCCACGTCCAGCACCACATCGCGTCCGAGGTTGACGACCAGCAAGCGGTCGTTGCCGTCGTTGGCGAAGTACCGGATGGCGAATGCATGATCGGCAAGTACGGCGCCGTCCATGCGCGGGGCGTCCGCGCTGGCCAGCACCGGATCGCACCGACGCAACGCGATCAGGTCGCGATACAGCGTGTAGTGTGCAGCGTGCCGCTCGCGCTCGGTCAGGTCGAGCCTCGATCGCTCGAACGTCTGTGGGTTCGCAGGGTCATCCAGGCTGAGGTGGCCTTCCGAGTCGCCGATGGACGGGAACTGTCCCAGGAACTCTGCGCGTCCCTTGCGCACCAATTGTGCGAGCTCTGGATTGTGATCCGCGAAATACAGGAAGGGCGCCGACGCCCCGAATTCCTGTCCCTGGAACAGCAGCGGCGTCTGCCGCGCGAGGAGCAGTACGGCGGAAAGGGCGCGGTATCGTCCCGGGCTCGTCAGTTGCGCCAGTCGTCGTCCGTCCCGTGTGTTCGCCACCTGGTCGTGATTCTCGAGGTAGAACACCATGTGATGTGGCGCGAGATCCCAGGCGGCGGACCCTCGACGCTTTTTCTGCCACACATAGTGCTGTCCCTGGTACAGCACGCCGTACTTCATAGCCGACACGAGCTCCTGCGCTGAGCCGCGATAGTCGGTGAAATACGCTTCCCGCTTCCCGCCAGCGGCCACGGTGGCAGAATGGTGAAAGTCGTCGCACCACACCTGGTCGAGCCCGTACCCTCCTTGTTCGACCGGGCGCACGACCCGCGGATCCTGTGGTTCATTTTCCGCCACGATCAGGACGTCTCGCTCTCCCCCTGCGGTGCGCGCTGCATCGCCGATGTCTCGCAGGATATGGCGGTCGGAGTTGTCGTAGATCGCGTGCGTTGCGTCCAACCGCAATCCATCCAGGTGATACTCCGCGATCCAGTGCGTCACGTTCGCGAGAATGAATTCGCGGACGGGACGCGAGTGCTCGCCGTCAAAGTTGAGTGCGCCGCCCCACTCCGTCTTGTGCTTTTGGCTGATGTACGCCTCCGAGAATTCGCCGAGATAGTTCCCGTCGGGCCCGAAGTGGTTGAAGACGACGTCGAGGATGACGCCGAGCCCCTCCGAATGCGCGCGGTCCACGAACGCGCGGAAGTCATCGGGCGTACCGTAGCCATGATAGGGCGCGAACAGGTCGACACCGTCATAACCCCAGCCGAACCGCCCGGGGAATTCCGCGACCGGCATGACCTCGACGGTGGTGATGCCGAGATCGCGCAGTTCCCGCAGCTGCTTCGCCGCAGCGGAAAAAGTTCCTTCGGGAGTGAAGGTGCCGATATGCAATTCATAAAAGATCTGGCCGGTAGGACGCAGCCCACGCCACGCCGAATCGGACCAGCGGAATTGCGCGGGATCGACCACCAGGGATTCTGCATGCGGGCCGTCAGGCTGGTAGCGCGACGCCGGATCGGGGTAGGCGTCGCCGCTATCGAGGCGGACCTTATATCGCAGCCCCGCTCCCACTCCCGGCATCACGCCCGCGAAGTAGCCATCACGCTCTGCGGCGAGCTGTTGCTCCCGGTCGCCGGCGACGATCTGTACGGTCTTGCGGCGTGGAGCCCAAACGCGGAAATGGACTCCTGCTTCGGCGATCTCGGCGCCGACTGGCAGGCGGCGCGTGTGCTGTGCTGTCATTGCTCCTGGGTGCTGCTGGAAGGACCCGGCGGCCTAATGCAAACCCTGCACCTTTTCTAAGTGCGTCCGCTCACGGAGGTACGAATCTGGCGTCCTTGACCTCCGTTCCTGCGAAGCGGACTCGTGACTCCGCTTCGCGTCAACCACAGCACGGAATCGTACACATGCATCTCCTTCGGAGACTGGCCCTCGCGAGCAGCGCCGTTGCACTTGCTCTCACATTCAACTCATCGAGCGCTCGCGCGCAGGGCGTATTCGGCGCCGCCGAGCTCGATGATGACGACACCCAGCTCTTTCTCCTCGGAGCCGCCTTCAGTCCAGGCGGTCTGGGATGGAAGCCATTCGGAAGTGTCATCGGTTATATGCTGCGCTTTGACGCCG
>DASPMP010000008.1:0-7293 GCA_035626995.1 Gemmatimonadaceae bacterium | reverse complement strand
ACGGTTCGGTCTCAAGCCACGAACGTCACCCACGCGCACGAGCCCGATTTCGGCGAACCGGGCCGAGTCATGGCGCTACACCTTCCACGAATCATGGAAGGCGCCGGTCGCGTTCTTTTTCGAGTTCAGCGACGGACGTCGGTAGGTTCGCGCACGGCGTCGACAAGCCACTGCCAGTAGCGCTCACCGCCTACGTCCGCGACGTCGTTGTGTCCCGCCCCTTCGATGAGAAGGAGCGCACGAGGGTTCTTCGCGGCACGGAATACCTGCCGGCCCATGCGCGCGGGGACGAGGAGGTCCCGCGTCCCGTGTGCGACTGAGAGCGGCGCCTCCAGCGAGCTGACGATCGTTCGCGTGTCGTAATGCACCCGAGCGATGCGCGTCCACACCCAGGAAACCGGAGGGACGAGCATTCGCGCCGCCATCTCGCGTGCGGACGTGAATGGCGATTGGAGCACCAGCGCCTCGGGTCCGGCGGGCTGCAACTCCCGCGCGAGCTCCGATGCGACCGCGCTCCCAAGCGAATGTCCGAAGAGGATGATGCGCCGCGGTTGAAGCTCCCGTTGTACGAATGCCAGCGCTCCGCGCGCGTCGGCCGCCGCCGAGGCGTACGTCGTCGGCCCGGGAATGCCGGCGTACCCGCGATACTCCGGGAGGAACACGATGACACCGGCGCGCTCGGACAGCTCGCGTGCCCACGGCACCGTCCACACAGCCATGTCCGCGTTGCCATGGAATGCGATCACGACCGTGCCGGAATCGGCGGCGGTGCGCGCCAGTACATAACCGAAGAGCGCATGGCCGTCTGCGGCGGGGTACTCCACGCGTTGCGCGTAGGCGGGCGCGTCCACCACGAGCGCTGGCGGCTGGAATACCACTCGCTCCTGCTGCCACCAGAGCCATACCGTGACGAGGACGACGCAGGCGAGGGCGACTGCGATGGCAAATCCCACGATGGTCAGCACCCGCCGCACCCCACGTGATCCGTTGTCCATTCTCACATGCCCGGTTCAATTTAGAACCAATGCGTATTCTCATCGACACATTTCGATTGCCGAACGGATTGTTCGTGACGCTCTCGGAAGATCACACCGCGCCCCTCGCGGCGGTGAATCTCTGGTATCACGTCGGCTCCGCGAACGAGCGGGAGGGTCGCACGGGATTCGCGCACCTGTTCGAGCACATGCTCTTCCAGGGGAGCGAGGATGTGGGATCCAACGAACATTTCGAGCTGATCCAGCGTGCCGGCGGGACGCTCAATGGATCGACGTGGCTGGAGCGCACGAACTACTTCGAGACGATTCCGTCCAACCAGCTCGAGATGGCACTCTGGCTCGAAGCCAATCGCATGGGGAAGCTCCTTCCCGCGATGACGCAGCAGAAACTGGACACGCAGCGCGACGTGGTAAAGAACGAGCGACGCTGGTCGATGGACAACCAGCCGTACGGCACCTGGTGGGAGAAGCTGCCGGCCCTGTGCTTTCCGCCGGAGCATCCCTTCCATCATTCGCTCATCGGATCCATGGAAGACCTCGATGCGGCGAGCCTCGACGACGTCCGCAGCTTCTTCGAGACGTTCTATCGCCCGGACAATGCTGTGCTGACCATCGCCGGGGACTTCGATCCGACGCAGGCCAGGGGATGGGTCGAAAAGCACTTCGGCCCCATCCCGCGCGGCACCGGCTTGCCACCCATGAAAGACACGGCGATGCCAAAGGTGTTCGGGGCGTGGAAGCGAGAAGTTGTCCCGGACAACGTGATGCTCCCGCGGCTGTTCCTCGCGTTTCTGTCGCCGGTATTTGGCAGCCCAGAGTTCTATCCCGCCAGCGCCTGCGCGGCCATCCTGGGGATGAAGAAAGGCAGCCGCCTCTATCGCAACCTGGTGCGCGAACGACAGGTGGCAGCCGAAGCGCACGCGTTCACCTATGATCTCACGAAGGGGAGCGACCTGCTGGTCGTGGATGTCACCGGCCGCCCCGACATCCCTGCCGAGCAGCTCGAGCAGGAAGTCGCGCGCGAGATCGACCAGCTGGTGGCGAATGGCGTCACCGCGGATGAGCTGGAGCGTGCCATCACGCTTATCCAGACGGATTTCGTTCTGGCGCTGCAATCCGCGAGCGAACGCGCCGATCGGCTCTCGATGTTTGCCACGTACTTCGGCGATCCAAGCCTCATCAACGGGCTAGTCGATCGGTATCGCGCCGTCACGGTGAAGGACGTCAATGCGTTCATCCGCGAACGCATGGCCGAGGACAACCGCGCGAGCCTGCTGTACGTGCCGCGCGGCAACAGCGCACGGAAGGCGGACGCGGCCCGGGCCGCAGAGGTCGCATGAGCGGCACCTCGGTGGCGCCGAGCAAGGGGAAGCGGCCAAAGGCGCTTTCGCCCAGGCCATACGCGTTCCCCCGATTCGAGCGGCGCCGCCTCGGTAACGGCATGCAGCTCGTCGTCGCCCCCGTCCGCAAGCTGCCGATCGCGACGGTCATGGCACTGATCGACGCCGGCGCGGTGTGTGACGACGCCGGCTACGAAGGAATCGCATCGCTCACCTGCGACCTGCTCCTCGAGGGCACGCTGACCCATGACGGTGTGCAGCTCACGGAGCGATTCGAGCGACTTGGCGCTTCGGTGGTCACGGCGGCGGATTGGGACGGCGCCGCCGTCACCCTCACGGCACTCCGCGAACACCTCGCGCCCGCCATCGCGTTGCTCGGCGAAGTCCTCCGCGCGCCAGCCTTCCCCCAGCGCGAGGTTGAACGACTGAAGGCGGAGCGGATGGCGGAGTTGCTGCAGCTGCGCGCGGAGCCTCGCGGCCTCGCGGACGAGCTGTTCTCGCGGTTCCTGTATGAGGAGGACTCGCGGTATTCCCGCCCGGAGGGAGGGAGTGAGGAGTCGGTAGAGTCCATTCATCGCGCAGACATCCAGCAGTTCTATGAATCGCGCTATCGGCCTGGTGCGGTGACCCTGGTGATCGCGGGAGACATCGACGTCGAAGACGCCGCGTCACTGGCGAGTTCCGCATTCGGCGACTGGACGGGCGTCGCGCCGAAGGCAGTGCAGTCCACGTTTGCGCCCGCCCGGAGAGAGCGAGCGCTCCACATCGTGTCAAAGCCGGACGCGCAGCAGTCGGAGATCCGCCTTGGGTGCGTTTTCCTGCCCCGCAGCCATCCGGATTATCACGCGGCAGTGGTGATGAACGCGGTCCTCGGCGGCCTGTTTTCCTCGCGGATCAACCTCAACTTGCGCGAGAAGCACGGCTACACCTACGGCGCGTTTTCGCACCTCGACTGGCGTCGCCAGGCGGGGCCGTTCGTCGTCTCGACCGCGGTCCAGAGTGAAGTCACGGCGCCCGCGGCGCGCGAAGCGATCTCCGAGATCGAGCAGTTTCTCCGTGCGCCAATTAGTGAGGACGAGCTATCGCTGGCCACGAGCTATCTCGGCGGCGTCTTTCCGATTCGGTATGAAACGACGGACGCGATTGCCGGCGCGCTCGCGGCGCTGGTGCGGTACGACCTGCCGGATGATTTCTACGACACCTACCGCGACCAGGTGCGAGCAATCACCGCGGCGGACGTGCTCCGCGTCGCAAAGCGGCACCTCGACGCGCGCGCGCTGCAGATGGTGGTGGTTGGGGATCTCGATGGCATTCGCGAGCCACTCGAGGCGCTCGGGTTCGGCGGGCTCACGGTGTACAACACCGAAGGCGAGGTCCTGTGACCAGAATCTCGTCGCGTCGCGTGTACGAGGGTAAGGTCATCCATGTCGACAAGGATGAGGTCAGGTTTCCCAACGGAAGCGTCGGCGAACTGGAGATGGTGCGTCACTCCGGCGCAAGCGCCGTGGTTCCGTTTCTGACGGATCCGGCAGGCGACGATCCACAGCTCCTGCTGATCAAGCAATACCGGCATGCCGCGGACGGATTCATTTACGAGATTCCGGCCGGGAAGCTCGACAATGGAGAGGATCCCGCAGTCTGTGCAGCGCGGGAGCTCAAGGAAGAAACCGGCTGCAGCGCCGCGCATATCGAGCACGTCTACACCTTTTACACGACGCCCGGATTTACCGACGAGCGCATCCATGCGTTCATGGCCACCGGCCTGACGCGTGGCGACGTGGCGCACGAGAAAGACGAGTTCATGTCCGTCGAAATCGTGACCATGTCCAAGGCCCTGGAGTTGATCAGGACAGGAGAGCTGAAAGACGCGAAGACCGCGTTGAGCATCCTGTACGTGGCTGGATTCAGGCTTTAGACGGCTTGTGGGCTTGTCGGCTTGTCAGCGCCGGCAACCAGATAGCAGAAAAGCTGTCAAACCGACAAGCGGCCACGACGTGTCTCAATTCATCCCGCTCGTACGTCTCATATTGTAGACACAGGCGGGGGCTGTCCGGAAAGGCGATCCGAGCTAATTCGTTGCATGTCAACGAATTAACAGATCGGTCCCGGCGGCGTCTCATAGGGCATACCCCCTGCTTTTACAGGGTGCGAGATCGCTGAGCATGGCATCTGGTTCCCGACCATCCCGGTCGGTACTACAAGTAACCATCATCAGCGGATTACGAGGGTAACGCTATGGCTAAGCTTGCGATGCAGCGCGCGAACCCGGGATTGGGCAGTGCAGGCCTTTCCGTTCGCGAACAACTCCGTGCGGCGGATGACTCCGCTGTGGTGACGGCATTTCTTGCCGGTGAGGAGCGTGCATTCTCTGAGCTCGTCGAGCGTTACCAGACGCGTCTGTTGAACTTCATCTACCGGACGATCGGCGATCGTGACCGCGCCGAGGATCTTGTCCAGGAAGTGTTCATTCGGGTGTATCGCCACCTGCACCGGTTCGATCGCTCGAAGAAGTTCTCCACCTGGGCATACACCATTGCCTCGAACCTCGCCAAGAACGAGCTGCGGAACCGTTCGCGGAACCCGCTCGTGTTGTTCCAGACGATGCAGGGGTCCAGCGAGGACGAGGATCGTCCCCTCGAGTTCGAGGATACGACGTCGCGTCCGGACGACATGTACCGGAAGCGTCACCTCCGTGAGCTCGTGGAAGACACGGTGGCGAAGCTGCCCGAGCATCACCGGCAGGTGTTCGTCCTGAGGGAGCTCGAGGGCAAGTCGTATGAGGAGATCGCGGAGATTACCGACTGCAACCTTGGCACGGTCAAATCGCGGCTGAATCGCGCCCGGACCGCCTTTGCGGCGATCATCGAACCGCAGATCGACTAACGTCCAGAGAGGGAACAGGGAACAGGGAACAGGGAAAGGGAACCAGGATTCGGAACGGCGAACCCTCAAGAAACGGAATAGAGGGTTAGTGGAGGAGCGGGATGCCATGATAATCCTTTTTCCATCCCTGCCCGTTCCCGGGGTTCGCTATTCCCTGTTCCCTGCTCCCTCTTCCCAATTTGTTCGCCGTACAGCCACTTTCCTCCCCGCGGTACACCGCCGGCCGGACCCCTTTGCCGCGCCCGGGGTACCCTCTGTCGTAACCAACAGAGTGGAAATGGACTGTAGAGAGTTTCGCGAGCGACACACGCCTTTCGTTGACCTGATGTGCTCCGCGTTCGATGAGAACGAGATGCGGGAGCACCTCCGTGAGTGCGCGGACTGCGCACGTCACGACACGGCGATCCGGCGCAGCCTAATGCTCGTTCGCAGCCTGCCGACTATTGAAGTGTCCGCATCTTTCCGCGAGCGGCTCGACGCGCGCCTGCGCGAAGCGCGGCTCTCGCCGGACATGCCGGAATCTCGCGGCTCGCGCCCTTCGTTTGGCACCTTTGCGGCGGTAGCGGCCGGTCTCGCCTTCCTGGCGCTGACGGTCGACGTGCTGCGCAAGTCCGAAACACCGAGCGTGTCCCTCCCGCCCGTGGTCGCATCACTGCCGGAGGTCGAAAGCACGGTCGCCACGGCGCCTGCCATGGTTGCCGCAGTGCCAACTGGCATGTCCGTGTGGCCCGCGATCATGCTGGCAAGCCAGGCGCAGTTGCATTTCGTGGCCGCGGAGCTCGACGCCGAGCGCTAAATTGGAGCGCATGAAGGCGCTCCACGTCGCGGTGCAGAAACAGCAGTTCGATCCCGCCTACTACCTGCACGGCGAAGAAGAATTCCGGAAGGAAGAGGCCCTCCGCTATCTCGTGGATGGCGCCGTGGATCCTTCTACCCGCGATTTCAACCTCGACCAGCGCAAAGGCTCGGAGCTCAACGCCGAGGCGGTCGGGTCCCTCCTCGGCATGCCGCCGATGATGGCCGAGCGCCGCGTCGTGGTGATCCGTGACGTCACCAGCCTGAAGAAGGACGCGCGCGCCGTGCTCGAGAAGTACCTCGAATCGCCGTCGCCTGACCTGCTGCTCGTGCTGACCGCGCCCGCCGATGCAAAGGCGGACAAGACACTCGGCCGGCTGGCGACGAACGTGGAGTGCGAGGCCCTCAGCGGCGCCCAGGTGCCGAAATGGATCGTCGCTCGCGTCGAGAAGAATTTCGGGAGGCAGATCACGCCGGAAGCTGCAAGCCTCCTGCACGACGCGGTTGGCAGCGATCTCTCCCACCTCGCGATGGAGATCGAAAAGCTGGCATCGTATTGCCGCGAGGGAGTGATCGACGAGAACGCGGTCGCAGAAACCGTGGGTGTCCGGCGCGAGGATACCCTCGGTGCGCTGCTCGACGCCATCGCGCTGCGCGATGCCAATCGCGCCCTGACCCTGATGCCGGGCGTCCTGCAGCAGCCGAAAATGAGTGCCGTTTTCGTCGTCATGACACTGACCACGCAGATGCTCGCCCTCGCAGTTGGCAAAGCTCGCAACGCGCGCAGCAGCAACGATTTCTTCAACATCCTGCGGAGTGGCAGCTCGAACCTCACCGGGCGCAGCTGGGGCGACGCCGCAGCGGCGTGGGCCCGCGCCCTCCCGAAATGGAGCGCGCCGGACCTCGATCATGCGCTCGAGGTACTCCTGCAGACGGACTTGGGCTTGAAGAACAGCCGCGTGTCGTCGGAAGACCAGCTTCTTGCCACCGCCATTCTCGGAATTTGCGGCGGCGCTCCCATACGCAACGCTGCGTGACATGAAAACTGCCGTTCTCCTCGCCGCATTCCTTGGCATCGCCCTGCCACTGCAGGCGCAATCGGACTACCCGCGCTCGGCGGTGGACTCCGCGCTGGAGCGTGCGCGCACGCTCGTGAACAGCGGCCGTGATGTCGACGGCCGCAAGCTCATCGACTCGGTGCTCAAGACGCAGACGGTGGGTGAAGCCGGCTACGCGGAGGTCCTGTATTGGCGTGGTGCGCTTGCCGCAACCGCGGCCGA
>DASPMP010000007.1:0-23023 GCA_035626995.1 Gemmatimonadaceae bacterium | reverse complement strand
TGGCGCACAGCGCCCTCGATGCCATCGGCGATCCCTATGCGATGTTCGCCTTCGCCGGGCTTGGCGCTCATGACGTGCACGTTACGACGATCAAGGGGTTCGACGAGCGCGGATCCGTTGCTCCCGCGCGCGTCCGCGCACTTCAGCCGGACCAGAACACTCGGCTTGGCGCGGCCATCCGGCACGTGTCGCAGGCGCTGACCGCGCAGCCGGCGAGCCACCAGCTGCTGCTCGTCATCACCGATGGGCGGCCGAACGACATCGGCTATCACGAGGAGTACGCCGTGGCGGACAGCCGCCGTGCCATTCTCGACGCCCGCAACCAGGGTACCCGCGTCTTCGGCCTCGCCATCGACTTCGAGGACCACGACTACCTCGCGGAGATCTTCGGGGCGTCAGGGTATGTCTACGTTCGCGATCCGCATTCGCTTGGTAAGCAATTGCTGCGGTCGATCGGACAGATGCTGCGTTCGTAGTTTGGCTGGTGAGACCTGAACTGGGTGCGGATAGCTGCCGAATAACGCCGAAGGAGCAGGAAGAAGCATGAAAGGGCAGGCAAACCAATTGTTGGCTTGCAGTTTCTGCTCCTTCGTGCTGGTTCCTGCCCTTTCTGCGTTCCTCGGCAGCTAGTCAGTAGTCGATCGTCGTCGGTCGAAGACACGGCAGAATGTCGGCAGCTACAGCGATGTGTCTATGTTTCTCTGGTCGCCAACGCACTTCCTGTGACCGAACCCGAAAGCAAACCAGAACGTTCACTCGACTTCATCCGCGAAATGGTCGCGGAGGATGTCCGCACCAACCGGTTCGGTCGCCAGATCGCGACCCGCTTCCCCCCTGAACCGAACGGCTTTCCGCACATCGGACACGTCAAGGCGATCTGCCTCGGCTTTGGCATCGCACGCGAGTACAACGGCCGCTGCAACCTGCGCTTCGACGATACGAATCCCGAGACCGAAGACATCAAGTACGTCGACGCCATCAAGAACGACATCCGCTGGCTCGGCTTCGAATGGGATGCCGAACTGTACGCGAGCGACTATTTCGGGAAGTTGTACGAGTTCGCCGAGCACCTGGTGCAGAAGGGGAAGGCGTACGTCGATTCGCAGAACGCCGACGCCATCCGCGAAGGACGCGGCACCGTGACACAGGCGGGGAGGAACAGCCCGTATCGCGACCGATCCGTCGACGAGAATCTCGACCTGCTGCGCCGGATGAAAGCGAAGGAGTTCCCCGATGGCGCGCATGTGCTGCGCGCGAAGATCGACATGGCACACCCGAACATGGTCATGCGCGATCCCGTGCTGCTCCGCATCCGGCACGCGCACCACTACCGCCAGGGTGACGAGTGGTGCCTGTATCCGCTGTACGACTTCGCGCATCCGCTGTCGGACGCCATCGAGGACATCACGCACTCGCTCTGCACCCTCGAATTCAAGGACAACAACGACATCTACAAATGGCTGGTGCGCGAGTGTGGCTTCGAGCGTCCACCCGAGCAGACGGAGTTCTCGCGCCTCAACCTCGAATACACGGTCGTGAGCAAGCGGAAGCTGCTGCGCCTCGTGAACGCGAACGCCGTCGCGGGGTGGGATGATCCGCGGATGCCGACGATCTCCGGGCTGCGTCGCCGTGGCGTCACCCCCGAAGCGCTGCGCGACTTCGTCACCACCGCCGGCGTGTCACGCAAGCCGCAGACGACCGAGCTCGCGACACTGGAGCACGCCATTCGCAATGACCTCAACATGCGCGTGCCACGCGTGATGTGTGTCGTGCGGCCGCTGAAAGTCGTGCTCACGAATTACCCCGAGGGGCAGGTCGAGGAGCTCGACGCGTCGTATTACCCGCATGACGTCCCCCTCACCGGAACGCGGGCGGTCCCCTTCTCGCGCGAGCTGTACATCGAACGGGATGACTTCATGGAGAACCCGCCGAAGAAGTTCTTCCGGCTTGCGCCGGGGCGCGAAGTGCGGCTGCGCTACGGGTACTTCATTACCTGCCAGGACGTCGTAAAGGATTCCTCAGGCGAGATCACGGAGCTGCGCTGCACCTACGATCCGGCCACGCGTGGGGGGGACGCCCCGGATGGCCGCAAGGTCCAGGGCACAATCCATTGGGTGTCTGCAGCCCGCGCGCTCGACGTCACCCTGCGGCTCTACGACAAGTTGTTCACCGATCCCGAGCCGGACGCCAGCGATGCCGACATCCTCGAGCTGGTGAATCCCGCGTCGCTGGAGGTCGTGATGGGGGCGAAGATCGAGCCGAGCGTGGCCGCTGACCCCATCGGCACCCGGTACCAGTTCGAGCGCACCGCCTACTTCATCTCCGACGTCGCGGACTCGAAGCCGGGGGCACTCGTCTTCAATCGCACGGTCACCCTGCGCGACACCTGGGCGAAGATCAAGCCGGGCAAGTAATCCGGCAGGCCCCACAGTTCAATTTGTGACAGGCCCCACAGTCAATCAGTGAAGGAATGCGGGAATGAGTGAATGCAGGAATACAGCAGCGGTTTCAACCAGCGGCTGAGGTATTCCTGCATTCCAGCATTCACGTATTCTCTTTCTTGCTTCGACTGTGGAGCCCTCGGCCCTCGGTCCTCGGCCTTGTATTGGGAAAGGAACTTCGAATTCAACGCCCGGGCGCGCTCGTCTTCAATCGCACGGTAACCCTGCGTGACACCTGGGCGAAGATCAAGCCGGGCAAGTAATCCGGCAGGCCCCACAGTTCAATTGGTGAAGGAATGCGGGAATGAGTGAATGCAGGAATACAGCAGCGGATTTCAACCAGCGGCTGAAGTATTCCTGCATTCCGGCATTCACGTATTCCTTTTCTTACTACGACTGTGGAGCCCTCCGCCCTCGTCCCTAGTGGAAAAGGAACTTCGAATTCAACGTCAGTGCCCGCCTCCCAGGCCGGTCACCCGCCGCCCGAGGAACATCTCGATCGGCTGACGGCCGCTGTCGTCCATCCGGTGATCGTCCATCAGGTTGATCGCGCGCGTGTGACGCAGTGCGTCCATCTCGGACACGCCATGCTGGATGAGATACGCGCCCCAGATGTGGCTCGCTCGCCAGGCAACCGTGCAGTGCAGCAGGACGTTCCCCTTCGCGTTCTTCAGTGCCTCGGTGAACTGCCGCAGCGTTTCCGGCGAGTAGGAATTCGGGCCGTCGCCGCCACGCATCGGGATATGGATGTACTTCATCCCGAGCTCCGCGATCAGCTTCTCCTCATCGAACCCGATGCGGTTCATCTCCTGCGGCATGCGCAGGTTGATCACCGTCGTGACGCCGGAGTCTTTCATCGCGCGCAGCGCCCGCGGCGTCGGCTGTCCCGCGATGAACAGGTCGTCGCCGACCTTGGCGTAGCGTGCCTGGAACATGCCGGCGGTGTCGCGGATGACGGGCGCGGGGAGCGAGCGCACGGAGTCCTGCGCGACAAATTTCTGGGCGGCGCCGGGCGCTGGAACCATCAGCGTTGCCGCGGCGATGAGGACGATCGAGCGCATCATGAAAATCCGGTCAGGGGGTGACAACCACGCTCCCGCTCATTGCGGAGCCGTGGACGCTACAACTGTAGTTGTACGTCCCCGCGGTCGAAAAGGTTCGCTGATGTGAGCCCGACAGCTTTGCGGATGCTGAATTGACGCCATCCGCGAAGGTGACGCTGTGCGCGCTGTATCCGTTCGACCAGACCCATGTCACCGTCGTCCCAGCCGCGACCGTCATTGACTGCGGGTTATAGGCGTTGTCCTGGACACTGACCTCGTTCGCCCCTGGCAGCGGCTGGTTCGGCCCAGGGTTGAGTGGCCCACCCGGCTGATATGGATCGTCTTTTCCGCCGCAACCCGCCAACAGCATTACCACCACCAGCGCCGTCATCGAACGCATACGTGCTCCCCGAGGAAGGATGGACGACAATACCGCCCATTTACCAACTCCTTCCTTGACATATTCGGTCACCTCCGGGCGGACGCGGCTGCCAACCCCGGATGACCTGGTGAGCCTGGCGCTATACTGATGGATGCGATTCGCACAGATCATCCGCGCCGCCATCCGATCGGTCCTTCGTCGCCCGGCCTTTGCCGCCGGGATCGCGATTGTCCTCGCCCTCGGGATCGGGCTCGCCACGGCCGTGTTCAGCGTCGCCGACGCCGTCATCCTGAGGAAACTTTCCGTTGCCGACCAGGACCGCATCGCGCTGCTGTGGGGAGTGAAGCGCGACGGCACCGCGGGGGCGTTCCCATTGACCCTCGACCAGGCCCGCAGCATCGGCGCAGACTCGCGCGCCCTCGCCGGCGTCGCGTTCCATACATATGAAGGGGCCACCCAGGAGCTGGTGCGCGACGGCAACCAGGTCAGCCGGCTTCGCCGCGCGCGTGTCTCAGGCAACTTCTTCACCGTCCTGGGCGCGCGTCCCGCCGCAGGCCGCTTGCTGCGCGAATCGGACGACGTCACGGGTGCGGCGCCTGTCGCCGTGCTCTCGCATGACGCCTGGACCCGACGCTTCGGCGGCGACCCGAGTGTCGTCGGCAAGCGGCTCGATCTGCACAAGGACGGTATCGCCTACGAAATCGTCGGGGTGATGGCGCCGGGCCTGGATTATCCGCGCGGCGCGGACTTCTGGGCGTCAACCTACGCCACAGTACCACATGCCAACCTGCCCTACGTCGCCGTGAATCTCGTCGGACGCCTGGCACCCGGAGCGTCCCTCGCGGCCGCGGGTGAGGAGCTCACGAACCACTTCGCGTCCCCGGCGGCATCGCCCTGGCAACGCGACCTCATCGGATCGGCGCACACGCTCCCCGAAGTCGTCCTGGGCAATGTCGACGACGCGGTGATCATCTTCGCGATCGCCGCGGCGCTGTTGCTGCTCATCACCTGCATCAACGTCGCCAACCTCCTGCTGGTGCGCGGCGTCGCCAGGCATCGCGAGATCGCGGTCCGTGCGGCTATCGGGGCCAGCCGGTCATCGATCGTCGCGCAGCTCATGGCGGAGAACGCCGTACTGGCACTGCTGGGAGGGATCATCGCCCTCCCTGTCGCGGCTGCCGCCGTCGCGTCATTCATCGCCTTCGCACCCTCGAGCGTCCCGCGGCTTGGCGAGATCACGCTGAACGGGTCGACGTTGCTGGCGGCGTTCGGCATCACGGTAGTCGCCGTTCTCGTCTTCGGCGTGCTTCCCGCGGCACTTGCGTCGCGGCACCGCTCCATCGACGCGCTGCGATCCGGCGCGCGCGAATCCGGCAGCCGCGGCTCACGACGCCTCACGGAGCTCCTCGTTGCAGGACAGGTCGCGCTGGCATTCACGATCGTCGCGGCCGCGGGGCTGATGACCCGCAGCCTGGTGCGGCTCCAGGGCGAAGACCTGGCCTTCAACCCGGCAGGGATGGCCATCGCCGAGCTTGCGCTCTCGTCCCGCGATTACGATGCGGCGCCGAAGCAGCTGGCGATGCTCGAGCAGCTCCTCCCCGCCGTGCGTTCGCTCCCGGGCGTGCGCGCTGCTACGTCAATCGTCGCCGTTCCATTCTCGGGGACCCACGGCTGGGACGGGCGGTTCGGCGCCGAGGGACAGACGACAGCCGATGTCGCGAAGAATCCGATGCTGAACATGGAGCTGGTCGCTCCGGGCCACTTTGCGATGTTCGGCGTCACACTCCTGCACGGACGCGCGATCAACGACGACGACCGCGCCGGCGCAACCCCCGTTGCCGTGATCAGCGAAAGCACGGCGCAGCACTACTGGCCCGGCGAGAGCGCGGTTGGTCGGCGGCTGTTCCTCGGGACGCCGGATCGTTCGGTCACCATCGTTGGCGTGGTGAGCGATACCCGCTGGCGCGACCTGCGCCAGGAGCGCGCCACGGTGTACATCCCCATGCGCCAGTCGTTCTTCCCCTTTGCGCCCACGACGCTGGCGATCCGCAGTGATGCCAGCGCGGCCACGCTGACGCCCGCCCTTCGCGCGCTCCTCCAGCGCGAGTTTCCCGGCGTGGCGCTGGCTGCCGTCGCACCGTTCGACGACTTCCTCGCGAGACCGCTGGCGGAGCCGCGCATGAACGCATTCCTGCTCACGGTGTTCGCCGTCGCCGCACTCGCGCTGGCCGCGATCGGCATCTTCGGCGTGATGATGCTCTCGGTGACGCAGCGAACCCGTGAGCTCGGCGTTCGCCTCGCCCTCGGCGCGACTCCGGCGATGCTCCGCCGCATGGTCCTGCGTCGCGGAGGAACGGTTGCCGCCGCTGGCACGCTCGCCGGAATCGCGGGCGCTCTCCTGCTCAATCGGGCCCTCGCATCTCTCCTGTACGAAGTGTCATCGAACGACATGCTGACGCTCGCGCTGGTGGCCGCGTTCACGCTGCTCGTCGCACTCGTCGCCACTGCGATTCCCGCGCGCGCAAGCACTCGCGTCGACCCCGTGCGAGCGCTTCGCAGCGACGGCTGACCGACGTCCTCGCCGCTGCCGCGGTAGCGTTTCTATATTCATGACGTGACCACCGTCCGCATCGCGCTCGCTAACGTCGCTCCGGGGACGACGCGCGATGACGCCGTCGCCACCGCCGAGCGCGCGATCGTCGACGCAGGACGCGCACAGGCGCTGGTCGTCGCATTCCCGGAGTGCTACATCCCGGGCTACCGCGCTCCAGGCACAACCCTCCCGGCCCCCGACCAGAAGTTCCTGGACGCCGCCTGGGAGACGCTCTCACAGGCTGCGGCACGCGCCCGCGTTGGCGTGGTGCTCGGCACGGAGAGGATCGTGTCCGGAGCGCCAAGACTCTCGGTGCTGGTCATCAATCCTGACGGAACGCGCGCGGGCTTCCAAGACAAGATGCAGCTCGATCCATCGGAAGACGCATTGTATACGCCCGGATCCGAGCGCCACGTCTTCGCCATCGGCGCGCTCACTTTCGGCATCACCATCTGTCACGAAGGATGGCGCTATCCCGAGACCGTCCGGTGGGCGGCCAGGCGGGGCGCGCAGCTCGTCTTTCATCCGCACTACCACTGGCCCGAGCCTGATGGATTCGTCCCCGACACCTTCGCCGATCCGCGAAACACCTTCCACGAAAAGGCGATGCTGTGCCGCGCGGCGGAGAATACGGTGTGGTTCGCGAGCATCAACGCGGCCATCGCGAACGCACCAGTGACGTCCGCCGTCGTTCGCCCCGACGGGACGGTGCATGCGTGGCAACCGTACGGCCGCGATGGCCTGCTCGTCGCCGATCTCGATCTGGACCTGGCGACGGGACTGCTGGCCTCGCGCTGCCGCTCCGGCTAATCGTTTCGCATCGAGACGATCGGATCCACGCGCGCCGCCCGGCGCGCCGGGATGTAGGCACCGAGCAGTGCTGCCGCGAGGAGCACGGCAGGTGCGAACGCAAGCGTCACGGGATCGATGACCCCGATGCCGTACACCATGCTCGATGCGGTACGCGCGAGCGCGAGAGACGCCACCACGCCGATCACAAGTCCCGCAATTGCCAGCGCCGCCCCCTGCCCCACGACATGACGCACGATGCTGGGCCGGCTGGCGCCGAGCGCGACACGGATGCCGAGCTCGCGCGTCCGCTGGCTGACGAGATACGAGATCACGCCATAGATGCCGACGGCCGCGAGCAGCAACGCAATCCCCGCGAACGTTGCAAGGAGCACCATGTAGAACCTCGGCTGCGCAACGGAGTCCGAGACCGCTTCCTTCATCGTCGTGAGGCCGAACAGCGGCAGGTCCTGGTCGATCTCCTTCATGATCGTCTTCACATTCGCCATCACGGCGCGTGAATCCGCGTCGGTGCGTATCAGCACCGAGAAGAAGTTGATTGCCCACTGGTTGAAGGGCACATACGTCGCGGGATAGGTGGGCGTCGCGAGATCGCGCTGCTTCACGTCGCCGATGACGCCGACGATCTCTCCCTGCACCGTTGCTTCACCGGCACCGGTTTCCGCGGTGTCGTGCGTGATGCCATACGTCAGGAACTTGCCGATCGGGTTCTCGCTGGCGAAATACCGCTTCGCCATCTCCTGGCTGATGACGACCACCGGAGGCGCGCCAGGCCGGTTGTCCGCGTCGTTGAAGAACCGGCCGCTGACAAGCGGGATTCCCAGCGCGGAGAAGTAGCCGGGCGAGGTAAGATGAACCATGCTGAGCCGCCGGTTGTCCGGCGTGCTCGGTGTCCATCCACGCACTTCGAACGTGGTGCGGATCATTCCGCTGTTGTCGAGGGGACGCCCGAAGGTGACGCCCACGTCCCGTGTCCCTGGCATCTGCCGGACGCGCTCCTCGATGCGCGCAACGAGACCGCGCACGTCGCGCTCCACCGGATACTTCTGCGTCGGCAGCGACAGGTTGAACGCCACCACGCTCTCCGGGTTGAATCCCGGATTCACGTTGACCAGCGCGATGAAGCTGCGAATCAGCAGCCCCGCGCCCACGAGCAGCACAACCGCCAGCGCCATCTCGCCGACGATCAGCGCGCTGCGCGTCCGTTGCGCGCCGCCGCGACTGGTGCCGCGCAGGCTTTCACGCAGCATCTGCGCGATGTCCGGGCGGGAGACGTGCATCGCCGGCACCAGCCCGAAGATGATGCCGGTGAGCACGGCGAGCCCCGCGGAGAATGCGAGCACGCGCCCGTCCACCGTCACTTCCGCCAGTCGCGGTATGCCGGCAGGACCGAAGGCGACGACCGCGTCCACCGCCCAGCTGGCGAGCGCAATGCCGACCAGCGCGCTGATCGCGCTCAGGAGGACGCTCTCGACCATCAACTGTCGAACGATCCGCGAGCGCCCTGCGCCCAGGGCGGTGCGCACCGCCAGCTCGGACTCCCGGCTCGACGCGCGCACGAGCAGGAGGTTGGCGACGTTGGCGCAGGCAATCAGGAGCACGAGCATCACCGCGCCGAAGATGGCATAGAGCGGCTTGTCCGACTTGCCGACGATCCGCTCGTGCAGCGCGACCGCCGTGCCACCGAACCCCGTGTTCATCTCGGGATACTGCTTCGCGAGCCGCCCCGCGATCGCATCCAGCTCGGCTGCGGCCTGCTCCATCGTGACCCCATCGCGGATGCGCCCGAGCGCGTAATGGCTGTGCGATCCGCGATTCGCGGGATCCACCTGCCATGGCTCGAACACGAACGGGATGAACAGGTCGATATTCGACGGATACTGCAGCGATGCCGGCGTGACGCCGACGACCGTATAGGCGTTGCCGTCCATCTGGATCTGCTGGCCCACGATGCGCGGGTCGGCGCCATACTGCGTGCGCCACATCCGTTCGCTGAGGATGGCCACGCGTTGCGCGCTGTCCTGGTCCTCTCCGTCACGGAAGGTCCGACCGAGCTGCGTCCGGACGCCGAGCAGGTCGAAGAAACGCGCTCCCACCTGGGCCGCCCGCACGCGCGTCGGTTCGGCACCAGCGCTCGTGACGTTCATGACCTGCGAGCTCATCGCCGCCATCCCGACGAAGCTCGTGCTCTGGTCGCGGTAATCCAGAAAGTCCGGCGTCGACATCGCCGTTGGCAGGCCGTCGCGACCTGTAGACGCGATGAACGCGATCTGCTCCGGCTTCGGGTACGGCAGCGGCTTGAGCAGCACACCGTTCACGATGCTGAACACCGCGGTCGTTGCGCCGATCGCAAGCGCCAGGGTCGCGACCGCGATAACGGTGAACCCCGGCGACTTGATCAACTTGCGCGCGGAGTAGCGAATGTCCTGAAGGAGGGAGTCCATGCGGAGGAATGACGGCTGGAGGAACGCTCGGGGTTTGCTCCCCTATAAGGAAGGAGCGTACCTCCGCGACATCTGCGCTATCTCCCGCAATCCCAATCACTTGCGTGGGAGCATTGGCGCGGTCGCGCCTCTGCGGTGACCGGAAATGGGACGAGGTGTCCGATCCTGCGACGGTGCGGGTCGGTGACGCTATGCGCTCAGCGCCACCACAGGTTGCACCCGGATCGCACGCCTCGCGGGCGCGTACATCGCGACGATCGAGACGAGCAGCAGGAGCAGCGCTGTCCCACCAATCGTGAACGGGTCCGTCGGCTTCACGTGATACAGCTGTGATTCGAGGAGACGTGCCGTCACCAGCGATAGCACCACCCCAATCCCGATCCCAGCGAGCAGCGGCGCGAGTCCGCGCGCCGCGACGTATTTCCAGATCGTGGCTGGCGTCGCGCCGAGCGCCATCCGAAGCGCAATGTCCTGGGTCCGCTGACTGACGAAGTAGCTCACCACGCCGTAGACGCCAATGACCGCGAGCACGAGCGCGATGCCGCCGAGTGTCCCCAGCACGAGCATGTTGAAGCGCGACCGCGCGTGCGAGCGCCGGAGGAAGTCGCTCATCGCTCGTCCATCCGCGACGGCGAGGTTTGGATCGAGGGACGCGACGAGCGCGCGAACGGGCCGCTCGAGGGTCGCGGCATCGATGGCGTCGCCGCGCGTCCGGGCCACGAGCACCAGCGAACGCTGGATGTATGGCCACAGCATCTCGGGAGTCTGCGCAACCGGGATGTAGAACTCGGGACGCACGTCTGCGCTCAGCGCGGCGCTCTTCAGGTTGCCCACGACTCCGACAACCTCCCACCACAGCGGTTGGTCGCGCTTCGGGGCCATGACGTTGATGCGCCGTCCGAGCACTTCACGCGCTGACACGCCGGGCCACAGGAGCGACGCGAGCGCTTCATTGACGACGACCACGTTCGGCGAGCTGGTGTTGTCGCGCTGGCTGATGTCGCGCCCCGCGCGAAGGGGGATGCGCATGGTGCCGAAGTATCCCGCCGACACGAGCCGCAGGTTCGACGACGGCGGACGCGGATCGTCGGGCGACTGCTGTTCGGTGAAGACAGACGCCTCCGCGTTGCTCCCGGACAGCGGAACGACCGACACCAGCGCCGCGGATCTCACCGCCGGCAGTGCGTTCGCGTCGCGGTACAAACGGTCGTAGAAGGTCAGGATGCTGCTCGTCGCCGAATACTGCCCCTGCGGCAGGACCACCCGTGCGGTGTACACTCCTTCCGCATCGAACCCCGGCTCCACTTGTTGCAGCAGTACCGCGCTGCGGATGAGCAGCCCCGCGCCAACCAGCAGCGTCATCGCCAGCGCGACCTCGACGCCGACGAGCACCGCGCGCAGTCGATCGCGTCCGCCGCGAAGCGCCCGACCACCCGAGCGCAGCGCGCGCTCCAGGTTCGCCCCAGTAAGCCGCAGCGACGGGACCAGCCCGAAGATCACCGTGCTCACCGCGGCGCACAGGAGCGTGAATGACAGAACACGAAGATCCACGCGCGCCTGATCCAGCCGGGGCACACCCTCCGGGCTCACCGCCAGTACCGCCCGCAGCAGCCCGAAGGCGAGCAGGAGTCCGATGGCGGCGCCGACGAGCGCCAGTACCGCGGCCTCGGTGATGAGCTGCCGCAGCAGGCGCCTGCGTCCCGCGCCGAGCGCCGCGCGGATGGACAGCTCGCGCGCGCGCACGCTGCCGCGGGCGATCAGCAGGTTCGCGACGTTCGTGCATCCGATGAGCAGCACGAATCCACCCGCGCCCAGCAGGATGAGCAGCAGCGAGCGATAGTCGCCCACGAAGTCATCGATGAATGGATCGAGCCGGGCGCCGAACTCGGACAACGGGCTCCGAAGTTCGGGGTCTGCCGCCGCAGCGGCGCGGATGGCCTGCGCTGCAACCGCCGTGGCCTGCTGCATGGACACCCCCCGCCGCAACCGTGCGCGGAAGTCGAGGTACCGGGCCCCCTGTCGCAACGCGTCGTCCCGGCGGAGGCCAAGAGGAACCCAGAGCTCGTCGAAGTCCGAGGTGAGCTCGAACGACGCCGGCATCACGCCAATCACCGTGCGTGGCGCGCCATCCACGAGGATCGCGCGCCCCAGGACGCCGGGATCCCCATTGTAGCGCGACTGCCACGCCCGATGACTGATGATGACGACGTTGTCCCGTCCCGGAACGTCATCGTCCGCATTGAACGTCCGGCCCAGCACCGCATCCACGCCGAACACACGAAAGTAGTCCGCCGATACCCGCGCCCCCGTGGTGAGCTCAGGCGTCTCACCACTGCGGATGGTGAACCCGGTCTGCACCATCGCCGCAAACCGTTCGAACGCATTCGTGGTCCGTTCGGCGATCGCGAAGTACTCGGCGACGGTTCCCCCCGACATCTCGTCGCGACGGGTGGGGCGCACGGTGACCACACGTTCCGCGTCCGGATACGGCAGCGGCTTGAGCACCACGGCATACACCGCTGAGAACACCGCGGCGGTTGCGCCGAACCCCAGCGCGAGGGTGAGGGACGCCATGGCGGTGAAGGCCGGCGCGCGACGGAGCTGTCGCAACGCGAACGCGAGATCCTGTCGCAGCTCGTCACGCCACTCGCTGCGTCGCACCGTCCGGTCGCGCTCGTCCGCCAGCTTCCGGCTCTCCGCGGCGATGGCCGTGACATCCCCGAACCTGCGCTCCGCCTCGAGCCGTGCCTGCGATTCCGGCAACCCCTGCTCCATCAGCTCACGCGTGAGCATGTCGAGATGGAACCCGATGTCCGCGTCGACTTCCTCCCTGGTGCTGGCGCGCCAGAGGAATGACTTCAGCTGCCGGCCGCCGCGTCCGGAGCGCGGCATCTCAGGTGCCGAGCAGAATGGGGGTGACGATTTTCACGAAGCCGGCGAATTCCTTCTGTTCGGCACGGAGCCGCTTGCGTCCTTGGTCCGTGATCTTGTAGAACTTTGCCTTCCGGCCGCTCTCGGTGACGCCCCAGTCGGCGTCGACGAGCCCATCGCGCTCCATGCGGTAGAGTGCCGGGTAGAGCGATCCGTCCTCGACGCGCAGCGCCTCGTCGGTCTGTTCGCGCAGCCAGGTGGCGATCGCGTAGCCGTGGCGCGGCCCGAAGCTCAGGGTCTTGAGGATCAGCGCGTCGAGCGTGCCGTGGAGATGGTCCTTGTAGGCGGGCATGTCGTTCCCTCGATGTCTGGGGAGCACGATGCGACCGCCGACCACTAGATGTCAAGGGGTGGTGGCTGTCAGTTGGCTATTGTCGCGTGAGCGTGACCTGGATGCGCGACCCGCTGAATGTCTCGTCCCCAACCAGCGTGTTGCCGATGACCGTGAACGGCATGTCGCGCACGAAGGTGTCTGCCTGCTGCGCAAAGGTGACCGTGTTTCCCGTGTGCGTCCACGTCCCCGCCATGTCCTGGCTCGGGCTTCCGAAAGGAGCCACGAGCTCGCCTGTCACGGTGCCATTCGCATTCAGGGTGAGATCGAGCGACGCGCCGAGCGCGAGCTGATCGGTGGTCGTGCCGCCCTGAGTGGTCGTGAACGACGTCGCGGCGTAGCTCCCAACGACATGCTGATGCTCGGGTCCGGCGGGATCGTCGCAGGCGACGGCCGCGAATAATGTCAGCCCAACGGCCAGAGATTTCTTCATGACGTCGGCCATACTAGCCGTCCTGTCGCAATGCCACAACGGGATCGATGCGCGCGGCCCGTCGGGCCGGCAGCAGGCTCGCGATCGTTGCAACCGCGAGCAGCATCCCCACAGAAACGGCAAATGTCACCATGTCGTAGGCGCTCACCTGATATAACAGCTTCTCGACCAGCCGCACCGCACCGACGGACACCACCAAGCCGATCGCGACACCCACGATGGCCAGTCCCAGTCCTTCCCGAAGCATGAACCGCTGGACGCGCCGGCGGTCGGCGCCGAGGGCCACGCGGATCCCGATTTCCTTCGTGCGCTCGGTGACGAGATACGCCAGCACGCCGTACAACCCGACCGCGGCAAGCGCGCCTGCCAGCGCGGCGAAGGTCCCGAGCAGTACAAACAGGAATCGTCGTGGTGCCACCACTTCGGCCACAACCTCCTCCATGGTACGGAAGGGTGGCGCTGGTTGCGCGGCGTCCAGCTGCTGCACTGTACCGGTCACCGCACGGATGATGTCAGGCGCAGGCGCCTCCGTTCGCATCGCCAGCTGCAGGTACCTCCAGCCACCCTGCTGCGACAGCGGCACGAAGAGCGTCGGAGAGAGCTCCCCCTCCAGACCGCGCTGTCGTACATCGTCGGCGACGCCCACCACATCCAGGGTCTCTCCGCCCATGTCGAAGCGCCGTCCCACGGCTGCCACGGTTCCAAAGGTGCGACGGGCGAGGTCCGCGCTCAACACGGCTACCCTGCTCCCGGTAGCTCCGTCATTCGCGTCGAAGAACCGGCCCGCCAACATGCGAGCACCGATAGTTTCGAAATAGCCGTCGGTGGCTCCCACCACATTGAAGCGCGGCCCCTCCTTCCCTTCCGACGAGATCGTCGTCATGCGGGCGCCGGTCAGTGGCAGCGCATCGACGAGCGCCGCGTGCTGAACGCCGGGCAGCTGCCGTGCCCGACGGAGCACCTCCTCCATGAATCCCCGGGCCGTTGAATCCTGGTACTTCGCGTACGGCAAAGAGATTCTGGCCGTGAGTACGCTCTCTGGCCGGAAACCCATCGGTGTGGACATCACACGCCAGAAAGTCCGAGCGACCAGCCCGGCGCCCACCACCAGTACCAGCGCCGTCGCCAGCTCCGCGACGACCATCCCCCGTCGCAGCATGCGATGCGACCGGCCCCCCGCCACGCGCCCGGTCGCCGACGCGAGCGCATCCCTCAGGTTGCCGCCGGCGGCGGCCAGCGCCGGCACCATCCCGAACAGGAGCGTCGTGACCACAGCAATACCGAGCGTGAACAGCAGTACCGTGGCGTCCACCCGAATCCCTTCCACATTGGCTACCGAGTCCGGGCTGATCTTCACCAGCGTCCCGATCGCCGATGCGGCAAGCGCCGCTCCGAGCAGCGCTCCGGTCAATGACAGCAGGAAACTTTCCACGAGCACGTACTGCGCGAGGCGTCGGCGACCTGCGCCGAGCGCGAGGCGGAGCGCAAACTCGTGGCGGCGTGCCGTGGAACGCGCGAGCGAGAGGTTCGCGACATTGGCGCAGGTGATCAGCAGCAGGACACCGACCGCGGCGAACAGCAGCATCAGCGGCCGACGCGTGTCACCGTAACGGCGCTCGTGCAGTGTCATCACCACCGGGGTGGTTCCGCGCGCGCTCGCGGGCCGGCCGGACTCCACGCGGGCCTGGATGGTCGCGAGTTCCGCGCGGAATGCCTCCAGCGTCACACCGGGCTTCAGCCGTGCGATTACAGGGAAATACCACGTGACGTCTGGCGCAGGCACTGACAGCCTGAATGGGCGCCAGAACTGCGCCCGCCGCGCGCTGCTGAATGTCGCCGGCATGACACCAATGACCGTCGCTGGCTGACCATCGATGACAAGCGACGTCCCGAGTACTGCCGAGTCCGCGCTCATCGTCTCGCGCCAGAGCTGCTCGGCCACCAGCACCACGCGCGGGCCGCCGGGACGTGACTCCTCGGCGGTGAATATGCGCCCGAGCATGGGCTGCACACCCATGACGGTGAAGTAGCCTGCCGTCGCCTGTGTGCCGCGGACCTCGCGCGGGCCTGCAGCTGTCTGGATGACGCCGCTCACCCCTTGATACGCCGCGATCGCGGTCGCTCCACGCGCGCCGCTCGCCCACGCGTGATACGAGAAGTCGTCGGCGACTTCGCGGTCGATCCCCTCGGTGCTGATCGTGATGGACGCGATGCGATCAGGCTCCGGATACGGCAGTGGCCGCAGGATCACCGCATACACCATGCTGAAGATCGCCGTCGTTGCGGCGACGCCGAGGGCCAGGGTTGCGACGACGCCGGCAGTGAAGGCGCGCTGCGCGCGCAGGGTGCGCGTTGCATGCCGCAGGTCCGCCACGATGGACTCGAGCCAGCGGGTGTTGCGTTCGTCGCGTACATCCTCCTTCGTGCGTTCCATGCCGCCGAAGGCCACCAGCGCGGCGCGTCGCGCGTCGGCCGCGTTCATGCCACGGCGGATGTTGGCCTCCGTTTCCATGTCGATGTGCGTCCGAAGCTCGCGGTCCAGCTCGAGCTCCACGCGGTTCCGGCGGATGAGCGATCGCATCCACAGCAGTGCGGCGCGCATGTCAGGCCTTTGCCACGAGGACGAGGCGCATCGCGTCGACCAGGTTCTGCCAGTCGTCCATTTCGGCGGCGAAGGCGCGGGCCCCCGCGGGAGTCAGCCGGTAATACTTCGCTTCGCGCCCGTTCTCGGTCGTGCGCCATTCGCCCCTGATCAACCCCTTCTTCTCCAGGCGGTAGAGCGCGGGATACAGGGACCCCTGGCCGATGCGAAACGCGTCGCGCGACAACTGCTGGATGCGGTCACTGATCCCCCACCCGTGCATCGGCGCGAGCGACAACGCCTTCAGCACGAGCAGGTCGAGCGTTCCCTGGACGACGTCCGCTGAGCGGGGCACCTGCTCTCCTGTCGACTGGACAAGGAAGAGGTTAACACTCCTCCTGTCGAAGCGTCAAGGGAGCTGCGGCTCGCGCGCCTTCCCGCTCGTAAAGTGGCGCCACACCCATTCCGCCGGCCCGAACCTATTGCGGGACATCCACCAGGCGCTGACCAGCATCTGCACGGGGAGGATCACCGCGGCGATGGCCATCGCCCGCGACGCCCCGATTCGCCACCAGAGTCCAGCACCCCATCCGGCCGCCAGTGCAACGCAGATGACAGAGTGCATCAGGTAGTTCGTGAGCGCCATGCGTCCCATCGGCGCGAAGGCGCGAATCAGCGCGACACCACTGATCGCGAGCAGCACGACCGTCGCGGCGTATCCCAGCGCCAGCATCGGAACGCCAACCGCCTGCGCGAGCACCGTCAGCAGTCCCCCCGAAGACGGCGGCAGGTAGCTCCAGCGCTCCTGCCCCCAGGCCGCGAGCAGGTTGGCGGGAAGTCCCACGAGCCAGCCGATCGCTGCCCATCTCACGAGCAACGGCCGATGATCGGCAGGACGCAACGCGATACCACGCCGCACCAGCCAGAGGCCGAGGACGAACATGCCGAGCACTTTCGGGAAGCGCATGGTCGCGATGAGGTCCACCCACCGGCCCACGAGCAGCAGGAGGTTGCCGATGAACGCCTCCCTGACCCCGCCGGTACCGACGGCTTCAAATATCTTCAGGATCTCCGGCGGCATGCCGTCGCCGCCGCTGCCCCCTCCCCCGCCGCCCATCGCCAGCGCAATCCCAACCGCGACGAGGTACAGGGCCGACGGAATCGGGAGGAGGACCACCGTCCACCGCAGCAGCTGACGGTCGCTCTTGCGCGCGAACCAGGGGAGCGTGAAGCCGAGGAGCGCGTACAGCATGAGGATGTCCCCGGCCCAGATGAACAGCGCGTGGATTGCGCCGATCACCAGCAGGACTTTCAGCCGGCGACTGAAGCGCGGCAGTGCTTCGTCGCCGCCGCGCGCGAGCTGGATGCCGAAGCCGATGCCGAAGAGGAGCGAGAAGACCGAGTAGAACTTCCCCGAGATGAAGACATGCTCGAGGAATGCGGCGACGTGGTCAGCCGCCGCGGTGGGGAGCGCGGCCTGGCGTGCCTCCGGCATCGCGAAGATACCGAAGAAGATGAGTACGTTCGCGAAGAGGATCCCGCAGACGGCCACGCCGCGCAGGATGTCCAGCGCCGCGATGCGTTCCTGGGCCGGCTGCAGAATCCTCCGGTGCGTGCGCTACCGTTTCACTTCGCGAGGTGGGTGCGCAGGAATGCGATCGTCTTCGGCCATGCCTGCTTCGACGCCGCGGTGTTCGGCTCATTGCCGTCCTGCGCGCGGAGGAAGCCGTGTCCCGCGCCCTCAAAGATGTGGAACTCGTACGGCTTGCCGAGCTTCTTCATCGTCGAGTCGGTCGCGGGGATCGTCGCGTTGATGCGCGCGTCGTTGCCTCCGTACAGTCCGAGCACCGGCGCCTTGATCGCGGCCATCTCCTCGGCGCTCGGCGGCGAGCCGTAATAGACGACCGATGCACCGAGCGATGGAGCGTGCGCGGCGTGATGGAAGGAGCGCGCGCCACCCCAGCAGAAGCCGATGATCCCGTATATCGGCAGTGCCGCGGGGAGGGACATGCCGTACTTCGCGACCGCGTCGATGATACGGTTCGCCATCTCGGGGGTGACATTGCGAATGGCAGCCCGGCCGGCGTCGCGGTCGGGATCGACGGTGAGGTCGCCGGTGCGGAACATCGTGGTGAGGTCCGGTGCGATACCGATGAACCCGTCGGCGGCCAGCTGGTCGGCGACGGCGCGCGTCCATGTGTTGATGCCGGTGTTTTCATGGATGGCGATGACGACCGGCGCCTTGGTGCTGCGTTCCGGATAGACCACCCAGGCCATGACGCTGTCGTTGGCGCCCAGCTTGATCGCGACCCATTCGCCATGTCTTGGCGATTTCGCGACGCGCTCGGCGGCGGTGACGCCGGACGCGGGGATCGTCGTGTCTGCCGCGAGCGCGGACGTGACGGCCGGGGTGCTCATGTCGTGACCGGCGTGCTCGTCGGCGGCCGCAGCGGCAGCGGGTGTGCGGCCGAGGACGAATCCGAGGGACGCGACGGCGAGGAGGGCGGCGGCGGAGAGTACGATGCGCATGGGATGTCGGGTTGGGACCAGAGGAATAGTAACCTTCGGGGATGCTACTCCAGACTATCTCCGTGGTGGGCGCGCTGCTGGTGCTGCTTCCGTTCGTGGCGGTACAGCTGCGGAAACTTCGGCCCGAGGCCATGTCGTATCAGGTGATGAACCTTGTTGGCGCGGGGGCACTGACCGTGGTGGCGGTGCTCGAGCGGCAGTACGGGTTCATCCTATTGGAGGGGACGTGGGCGCTCGCGAGCCTTGCGGGGTTGCTGCGCTCAGGGAGCAATCGGAGCTCGGCGAGTTAGTGCTTTGGTTTCGGCGTCGGCCCACCCCTCGCGGAACGGTCCAGCCGGTTGTTTTTCGCTGCGTGTTAGGCAGCGAAGGAACTCAGATTATGCAGCACCCCGCAGCCTAACACACAGGTGCTTGCGGCCATTACAGCAAAGGGTGAGTGTTAGACTGCATGAATAGCCGTAAACGTACGTTCTCTTCGCTGTCTAATTGGCGTTAGGTGGATGACAGGTTCCAACCCTTACGTACATGAATCTCGAAGATTTCGTAGCGACCACGCTCGAGCAAGTTGTTCGCGGAGTGCAGCGCGCGCAGAAGAGCGTCTGCTCACTCGCCCGCATCAATCCGCAGGTCGAAGGGCATCCGGTTAATACCAGGGACTACAAGACGGGTACGCTTCTGCGTGACGTTGAGTTTGACGTCGCCGTAACGGTTACTGAATCTGCCAAATCGGGCGCCAATCTCAGTGTCGGGATTCCTTGGATGAAGGGCGGCGTCGATGGTGGATCCGACTCGTCTAATTCGGCGGTGAGCCGCGTTCGCTTTTCCTTACCAGTGGCTTTTCCGAAGCACATCCAGGAATCGTAAGCACGCACGGCGGCCACCATCGCATTAGCCGAAGTCCTCACTGAGGTCAGCCTATGGGACTCCTTGGAAGATTGTTTGGACCTTCGAACCAACAGCCTACATCGGCATCCTCGGCTGCCCTGCTACCCGCACCATTTCTCCGAGCGATTGACTCTCTTCCTGGATGGATGCTCGCTCGGCCCAGCTCACATCCACCCGCAGAAGGCGCTGCTCTCTCTGCCGGCATGGACACCTTTATGCGCTGGGAGCGGTTGTTTCAGGCAGCGTGTTGCGGCAACTGTGCGTTGTCGCTTGGGGCAATGCGTTTACTAACCGAGCCGCAAAAAGCAGCTGCAATTCAGCGCGTCTTCGCTGTCGTAGACCGCGTCGACAGCGCAAATCTTCCGTTGATGCAAGGCTTCATGGACTACGCTGTTAAGCGTTTCCAAGTGAACGAGGCGCCGGAGATCGCCATTGGTGCCTGGTTATTGCAAAGCGTCGCGGACGCGCAACCGGGATCGTCACAATTGAGAGAGCTGGCCTCTTCATCGGAAATGCAGCGGCTTCATGGTACTTTGGTCATGAACCTGACGCGCGAATGGGGACGAGCGTTCTTGGCGGCATAGATCTGCGTGGCCACCACCTAACGAGGAGTTGAAGCTGCCGGCGCTCGCTTCGGTGGCGGCTGGCTCGCTCCGCTCGCCTGCCGCACTATTAATGGTGCGCCGCAGCTTAACTCCGGTGCGTTAGATAGCCTCACACGCATTGTGCTCATGAAGGTTGTTCTAGTTGTGATCGCTTGGGCAATGACCGCCATGTTGCCACTACCTAGCGTCGCTGTGGCGCAAGTGGCCGACAGCGCAGGTCGAAGTGATTATCGCGTTGCCCGGGCTGACAGCCTGCGTCGTCGCGGCGACACGGCGTCGTTGCGACAAGCCTTCCGCGTCCTCGACTCAGTTCCGCTAGGTGAGCCAGGAGTACACCTCGTGCGTCTGTTCGTGGCCATTGAGTTGTCAGACAGCCTCCTTCACCAAGCCGAACGCACTCGGAGTTGCACGACTGCCAGATCCGCAGCCAAGATGTTCACTTTTGCAGTACGCGAGCTTCCCATGGGAACGCCGGTCGATTTTCCTGTGCTTCTGCGATTCGTCAAGTCGCGACCGAATCGGGACTCTGCACACTCCAAGGTTGTTCATCGCAACTGTGGCTAGAGCATTTTCGTGTGAACGGTCAAGGACATCGGTAACACATCACTCTAAGGACATCGGTAACACCGGCCGGGAGTGAGTCGGGTTTCGGACCAGCTTGCCGTTCGCGTCCTCGGTTCGGAGTAGGGGTTCGTGAAAGCGCCCTAAGACGACGGGACCGAAGTGCACGTCCCACAGCCCATCGCCCGTTTCCTCGAAGGCGATGGATTCCTCGGCAAGGCGACAGCTCCTCGAGCGCGGGCACGCCGCCGTCGTCGTACCGCGCCAGCCACTTGTAGCCCGTCTTTCGGCTGATCCCGTAGCGCGCACACAGCACCGTCATGTCCTCGTGCCGCCGCACGGCTCCCGCACGAACTGCGTCCGCTGGTCCATCGGATGGGTCTCCCGCCGCGGGAAGCGACTGGCTCACTGCATTTATGCTTTGCGTAACAAAGTACTTGTGAGTACGTTAGGACCTGATGCCGCACTTCCTCATCTGCATTCACGACGCCGCGCCGGCGTGGGAGCGCGAAACCCGACGCATGATTCGCGATCTCGGCCCCATCGTCGGCCGTCGCCTGGCGTTCGGCGTCGTGCCGAACTGGCACGGCAGCTGGCCCCTGGAGGAGCATCGCGAATACTGTCACTGGCTGCAGGAGTCGTCGTCGACGCTGCTGCTCCATGGACATGTCCACAGGCGCCTGCGCGGCTCCGGACCAGTCTCCTGGCTGGCGGAACGGTGCGATGAGATGAATGGCCTGGACGAAGGCGCGACACGCGTCCTCATCGGCGCCGGCCAACGAGTCTTCACAGAAGTGTTCGGCGCTCCGGCGCGCGGCTTCCTTGCGCCCGGCTGGCAGCGCGGTCAGCTCAGCGAGCTCGCGCTGCGCACGCTTTCGCTCGATCACATCCTCGGTTTCTTCTCCCTCCAGTCGTCCACGGGCCACTCGATTCCACTCGCGACCTTCACCTGGGACTGTGGACGTTGGGGCTGGCTCGGCCACCTCGGTCACGCGATTGGCAGCTTCTCCAGGTCGCTTGGTCGCGGCGTCCCTTCTCTCGCCATTCATCCCCGCGATCTCGAGCGCGGATACTGGCCGCAGATCCTGCGTCTCACCCGTGACCTGATCGACGCGGGCTACGAGCCGGCGACACCCTCGGCACTGATCGGCGAACGAGATGTTGAAGCCGCTGCTTGACGCCGTGATGCAGCGACGCGCGCGCCAGCTCGTCGACGCGGTTCGCGTGTTCCTGCCGCTTGAAGGACCGCTGCTCGACCTCGGTTCCGGCACCGGACACGTCTCGGCGCTCCTGGAGCAGCAGCGCGGCGTCGACGTCATCGCGGCAGACGTCAGCGACATCCACGTCACCGGCCGACGGCCGGTGATCATCGCCGACGGAGCGCTGCCCTTCGAGTCCCAGTCGTTCTCCGCGGCATTGCTGCTCTTCATGCTCGCGTATCCCGCCGATCCCGTCGCCGTCCTGCGCGAGGCGGCCCGCGTCACCCGCGGTCCGATCATCATCGTCCAGACGTTGTCGTCCGGACGCATCGGTCGCGCGTGGCATCGCGCCCGGGAATTCACCTGGACGGTCGCGGCCTTCCACGTCTCGAAGGTGGTTGGCTACGTCCCGAGGGATGCGCGTTTCAGCATGAACACGCGGCGCTTCTATTCGGCGCACGCGCTGCAGCGTGACGTCATGCGGGCGGGACTACGCGTGCGTTCGCAGCGCGAGCGAGCGGTGCTGCCGGGTCGCGCGCTGGTCGTCGTTGCGTGGATGCTGGAGCCCAATGATTGAGCCGCGTCTCTCCTTCGTCATCCCGGCGCACAACGAGGAGGCACTCATCGGCGAGGCGCTGGAGGCCATCCTCACCAGCATCGCGCATGCAACTCGAGCACCCCGCAATGAACTTTGCCTCGCGAACGCCGGCGTAGAGGTGATCGTGGCGGACGACGCCAGCGTTGATGCGACCGCGACCATCGTGCGGAGCTTCGCCGATGTGGGCGTGCGGCTGGTCTCGTGCGTCGGCGGAACCTGCGCGGCCGCGCGCAATGCCGGCGCCGCGTGGAGCGCCGGCCGGGTTCTCTGCTTCGTGGACGCGGACACCATCGTGCCGGAGAACGCGGTCGAGCGCATCCTCGAGCTGCATGAGCGGGAAGGCCGATGTCTCGTGCTGTATCGGCTCATCTCACGCGAGCCTGGCCTGCGGGCATGGATGTGGTGGAGCTTTTGGGGACTGGCGCGTCACCTGCCTCTCGCACGAGCCAAGAGCATGCCTGCCTTCATGAGCTGCGACCGGGCGCACTTCGCCCAGTACGGACCCTTCGACGAATCGTGTGTCACGGCCGAGGAGTGGCCGCTGACAGCGGCGGCGTATCGGCACCATCCCGCGCGTTTCGCCTACGAGCGCCGGATCACCGCGCGCACCTCTTCGAGACGGATGGAGCTGCAGCCCTTCGGCTACCTGCGAACATT
>DASPMP010000006.1:0-9889 GCA_035626995.1 Gemmatimonadaceae bacterium | reverse complement strand
CAGCGGTGCAGGGATCACCCACGACCCTGTCACGTGTCTTCGACCAGTTCATGACCGGTGCACAGCGGACGCAGACTGGCGTGCACCCCTTCCGGAAATATTTCGACGACCTCGAGATCGGCGAGACCCTCGTCACCGAGAAGCGCACGATCACGCATGAAGACGTTGCCAACTTCGCGGATCTCAGTGGCGATCACTTTTACGCGCACAAGGATGAGGGCGGGAAGCAATCCATCTTCGAACGGAAAGTCGCGCACGGCTATTTCGTACTTTCGGCGGCCGCCGGGCTGTTCGTGGATCCCGCACCAGGGCCCGTGCTGGCCAACTACGGCCTCGAGAACCTGCGCTTCGTGAAGCCGGTGTTCCCCGGTGATTCGATTCAGGTAAAGCTCACCTGCAAACAGAAAACGGCGAAAGAAACCCCGAATCAGGGGTTGGGAGCGGGGATTCCACAGGGTATCGTAGCGTGGGACGTCGAAGTCCTTAATCAGCTGGATGAACTCGCGGCGACCTATACCATCCTGACTCTCGTACAGCGACGTGCCTAGTCCGGAACGCGACACCGAAGATCTGCAGCGACGTCTGGAGTCGCTGGAGGCCTCGGTGCGTGCGCTTTCGAATGAGGTGCACCGTCTGCGAGCGGATCGCGCCGCACCGCCAATCCCGGCTCCGCGGCCAACTCAGCCAGCGGCGGCGCACAGTCACGCGGTCCCCTCCGCGGATCGCAGTGACAGCTGGGTTCCCGCACAAATTGATTTCGAATCGCTCATTGGCCGGTACGGCACGCTGATCCTGTCGACCGTCAGCGCACTCGCGGCCGTCGGTCTCTTCCTCAACTGGGCGATCGAGAAGGGCTTTCTTGGGCCGCAGCAGCGGCTTGGGCTCGGACTCATCGCCGCCGTGGGGCTCGCGGTGGCAGGACTTCGGTTGCGCAGGACCGAGCGGTCGTTCGGCGCCAGCCTGCTGGGACTCTCGCTCGCGGTCACACTCGTGTGTGCGTGGGGCGCGGGTCCGGCACTCGGACTGGTGCCGGATTGGGCGGCTTTCGCGCTTGCTGCCGTCACGTCGGTCGCGCTGGCGGTGTTTGCGCACGCGGAAGAGGACGAGCCCCTCTGGAGCGTTGGCTTCGTCGGGGCTGCGATCGCGCCGTTCATTACGGCGAATGGCCGCAGCAACCTCATTCTCCTCGCGGCCTACGGCGTCGCGGTGCTGGGGAGCGCCGGCTATGCGATGAATGCACGGCGCTGGCTCGTCGCCGGCCGCCTGTTCCTGCTGGTGGCGCTCCTCTACACGGCGACGCTCGCCACGGCCCGCGAAGCAGAGGGTGGGCCGTTGCTCGCGATGGGCTTTCCGCTCGCAGCCGCGCTCGTTGGAGTGTTGCCATGGAGCCGTGGCTGGGCGCGTCGCGAGCGATTACGCGCGCTTGGCGTCCTCAGTGCAATGGGGGCCGTGCGCTCCGGGTTCGGCACCCAGCATCCGCTGGACGCGCTGCCTGTTGCGCTCATGATCGCTGGAGCGGGAGTGCTCTGGATGGTCCTCGCTGATCGCACGCATCTTGTGCGCGATGCGCTGCCGGCGGGCCACCGTCGCTCGCACGAAGGCGATTGGCTCGACGCTGGCGTCCTGCCGCTGGGCTTTGCACTGGCCGCTCTCGCGGCGCTCGACGCATCGGCCAACTCGAGTGGATGGTTCATGGCAGCCGCCGGCGTCGTTCTCCTGGTGTCGGTCATGCGCGCCCCACTCGGGAATTTTCGCGACGCGGCCGCCTTTGCGACGTTCATCTGTGCGCTGCTCGCCGAGCTGTTGCTGCTGCAGGGCCGGGGGTCGGCCTTTGTCGCCAGCCTGGCGGTGCTCGCCGCATCGGCGTTTGCGGCCAACCGCCTGTGGCGGAGCGGGTCGTGGACGACGCTGGGGCTCATCGGATTGGCCGGCGCGTTTCTCATGAGCTTCGTGCAACTCAGCGAACGGCCCGCGTACGCGTACACCCCCTTCCTGACTGAGTCGAGCGCGGTCGCGCTGGTCGTGCTCGCGGCGCTGGTCGCGTCGATGAGCCTTGCGGCGGGGGATCGACGCCTGGTGAGCGTGCTCCGTGGAGGGTGTCTTGCCTGGGCATTCCTGTGGGTTCATCAGGAAATCGCATTTGCGATGAATCCTACCGCGTCGACGCTGTTCCGCGTCACGTACTATGCGGCGACCGCCGTTGGGGCAGTCTGGATCGGCCGTGCGCGCGGCGTGCCGGTGCTGAGGCACGTGGGCCTCGGCCTCGCGATCGTCGCCGCTGGCGCCGCCCTGTACGGGGCGCGCGATCTTCAGGCGATCGGCGCCCGTATCGGCGCGGCACTGGTGGCCGCCGCCTTTCTCATGGCCATCGCGTACTGGTACCGCCGCCGCGGAACGCGGACGGCGGTCGGCTCCCAGATGTCAGCCTAAGGTATTGGCTGTTCCGGTTTCACTGTCGGATACGAAATGCCAAGCTGCTCCAGGTACGTCTTGTACTTCGTGGGATCGTAGTAGAATTTCCGCATCTCCGGCCGGTATTGCGCCATGATGTCCCGGTTCAGCCAGATCGCGGGCTGGTCAGAGGGGCGGATGAATGGCGAGTACTTTCGCTCAGACGTCTGCACCGAGCGGAAGAAGTCCCACGCCTGGGTGACCACCGTGGGCTTCATGTAGAGATCGAGCATGGTCATCGCCTGCACTTTCGCGCCCGCGGTTGCGCCCTTGTGCGCGATCGGTGTGGCCATCGCGATGGCGCTCGTCCAGCTATGTCCCGGAGAGCCGGGAATGTTGGAGGGGAAGCGCAACGTTACCGTCGGCACGTTCCAGCTGATGTCGCCGATATCATCGCTGCCGCCACCCTGCGAGTTGAGCACCGGTCCATTCGGCTCACGCGAGAGCGACGTGTCGAGCCCCATGGGGCGACGCTGGCCCATCTCGCGCTGGAGACCGCGGGCCAGGGTCTGGTCCTTCTCGTCCCATTTCGGTAGACCGACCTTCCGGATGTTCTCATGCATGGCAAACGCGATCGGCTTGCTGAAGTACCCGGGCCACGCGCTGCCGAGAATACGAATGGTATCCAGCTGCACGCCGGCCATCATCGCAGCGCCGCGAGCGATGGTGTCCGCGAGCGCGAACAGCGCGCGCACTCCGTTCTCGTCCGTCTCACGGAAGTAATACCAGACCGACGCGGTCGGAGGAACCACGTTCGGTTGGTCGCCACCATTGTTGATGACATAGTGCGAGCGATGCTGCGGCCGGATATGCTCACGGCGATAGTTCCAGCCGGCGTTCATGAGCTCGACCGCATCCAGTGCGCTGCGTCCCCGCCACGGGGCGCCCGCCGCATGGGCGCTCGTGCCGCTGAACATGAACTCGGCGCTGATCAATGCCATCTGGGCCGACTGTCCCCAGCTGACGTTCAGGTCGGAGGACACGTGCGAGAAGAGCACCGCGTCAACGTCCTTGAACATGCCGGCGCGCACGAAGTACGCCTTCGTCCCGATCTGCTCTTCCGCGACGCCGGGCCACAGATGGATCGTTCCCGGAATGCGCTCGCGCTCCATGATCTTCTTGACCGCAAGCGCCGCGGTGATGTTCACTGCCTGTCCGGAATTGTGTCCTTCGCCATGTCCAGGCGCGCCGACGATCATCGGATCCTTGTATCCGACACCGGGCTTGTTGCTGGCTTGCGGAATGCCGTCGACGTCGGAGCCCAGCGAGATGACAGGCTTGGCGCCCGCGGGTGACCGCCACACCGCAGTCCATGCGGTGGGAATCCCGGCAACGCCGCGCGTGACGGTGAAGCCGTTCTTCTCCAGGATGCCGCCGAGGTATTTCATGGTCTCCTCTTCCTGGAAGCCCAGCTCGCCGAAGCTGAACAGCATGTCGACCATCTGTTGCGTCAGCGGCGCCATCGAGTCGACGAGCTGCATCGCGCGGTTCTTCAGGCCGGCGAGACGCGCGTCGTCAGTGGGAATGTCCACCTTGAAGTCGAGATCAGGTCGGCGCTGGTTGGCCGCGCCGCCCGGACCCTGCGCCATGAGCGATACCGGCGCGACGACCATGAATCCAAGGAGGCAGCCCTTCAGCAGTCGAGGAATATTCATTGGTGAGCAGGGGAGAGGATGGGGACGACTGTGCGCGCAGTTATTCTTTGCTGTCAGGATCATAGAGTCAAATCGCCGTGCCGACAAATACGCGTGACCTCGCGCTGACGTTCGCGGGAGGTGGCAACCGCTCGTTCTACCAACTTGGCCTGCTCGACCGATGGCAGCATACCCTGCTGCCGCGGACTGCGGCCATCGCGTCGTGCAGCGCGGGCGCCTGCGTGATTACCACCTTTCTGTCCGGACGTCGCGCGGAAGCGCGAGAGTACTGGCTGTCACGCGCCAGGGGAATTACGAGGAACTTCGACTGGTCGCGCCTGGTGCGCGGCGGGCGCGTCGCTCCGCAGGGTGAGATCTATCGCGACACGCTGTTCGAAACCTTCGCCGGCGGCGGCTTTGAGCGGATTCGATCGCAGCCATTTCCCATCTATGTCCTGGCGTCACGGTTTCCGTGGCTGCTACCGCGAACGCTCTCCGTCGCGCTGGGGATCAGCGTGTATTCCCTCGAACGAGCGATGCGGCGGGCGCCGCATCCGATCTCGCCACGCCTGCTCGGTTTTCGCGCGGTGGCCATCGATGCGCGCAGCTGTGAATCAGTCGACGAGCTCGTGCATCTGATCCTGGCCTCGTCGGCCACGCCGCCGTTCACCCCGATCGGCACGTTCCGGGGCCAACGGCTCCTCGACGGCGGGATGGTCGACAATGCACCAGCGTTCATGGTCGAAGAGCGCCACCCCGAGCTCCCGCACAGCATCGTGTTCATGTCGCGACCCTACCACCCCGCCGTCATGGGAATCCAGGGACGCCGCCTGTATCTCGCACCGACGATACCCACGCCCATCGGACGCTGGGATTACACCCGACCGCATCTGCTCGATGCGACCATCGCCATGGGGGAACGCGAGGCGGAGATCCACAGGCCGCTCGTCGACGCGTATCTCGCGCGCGAAGTCGCGCCCCGAATCATTACTCGGTGATTACCGGCAGGCCGGACTTCCGCCAGCCTTCGTAGCCACCGGCGAGCACGGCGACGTCCGTGAAGCCGCGGGCGCGAAGCAGGCTCGCGGCGATGGACGCGCGGCTTCCGGTCTGGCAATGCACCACCAGCGGCGCATCGCGATCTGCATCCTGCATGCGTGCCTCGAGGTCGCCGAGGAAGACGTGGGTGGCATGCGGAAGGTGTCCGGCGTTCCACTCGCTCGACTTCCGGACGTCGATGACCTGCGGCCCTGTACCATCTCCATCGAGGCGCTGCATCACGGCCTGCGCCTGGACGCTGCGAGTGGTCGCCAGTGGGTACTCGCTCTTCAGCTGATCCAGTACCGCAAGCGTCGTGAACCCTGCGACGTTGTCCATCCCGATCAGTGCCAGCTGGGCGATGACCTTTTGTGCCTGCTCGCGGGTGTTGGCGATGATGACGATCGGACGCGCGTAGTCGAGCACCGTCCCCGCGTAGGTGGGCAGGCTGTGTGACGCCGGGATATTGATCGCACCTGCCACATGCAGTTTCGCGAAATCAGCGGTGCTGCGGACATCAACCACCCAGTGGTGCTGTCGCAGGGCACTCGCAACGGCTGCTGCGTCCAGTTGCCGAAATGAGTCGAAGTCCGGTCGGGGAGGCGGACCATCGCGGTTCAGTTGCTTCATGACGGCGAAATACCGCGGCGGCTCTGGCTGGTCGGCGAGGACCCAGCGCGCGAATGCATCGGCTGTCTTGTGCTGGAAGGCTGGATTCACCAGCCGCTCGTAGCCGAGCGTCGTTTGCGGCACCGAGCCGAGCGACTTCCCGCAGGCGGAGCCTGCGCCATGTCCCGGCCACAGTTGCAGGTAGTCCGGCAGTTGCTGCAGGCGCTGCAGCGACTGGTACAGCTGCCGGGCCGCTGCGTCCATTGTGTCTGCGACGCCCGCCGCGCGTTCCAGCAGGTCCGGTCGCCCAACGTCGCCGACAAACACAAAGTCTCCCGTCACCATGCCCATCGCGCGGTCAGCAGTCGCCGTATCCGTGACGACAAAAACGATGTGCTCAGGAGTATGTCCGGGCATGTGCAGCACTTCGAGAACCACCGAGCCAACCTGAATCCGCTCGCCCTCTCGCACGGTCCGGCTGCCGTTGTCCTCGCCGAACCGATACGACCAGTCTTTTCCGCCGTGCCCCGACAGCAGCAGGGTCGCCTTCGTTCGCTCCGCCAGGGCGCGACTGCCACTCAGGAAATCAGCATGAACGTGTGTCTCGGTCACATACCGGATCGCCATGCGGTGTGCGGCAGCCGCGGCGACATACCGCTCGGTATCCCGATTCGGATCGATCACGATCGCCTCGCGGCTGCGCTCGCAGCCGATGAGAAAGCTCGCTTGTGCGAGCGAGTCGTCGTAGTAACGTTCGAGAAGCATTGCCGGATAAGTTACTGCCTCCCGTTTCCGCGTCCCATTCTTCGGAGATTCAGCGAGTCCCATGGCCCACGAGATCGATTACAAGCTGATCGGCGATGACATGCAGGCGGTGATCGTGACACTCGATCACGGCGAGACTGTCGTCGCCGAAGCCGGCGCGATGATGTACATGCAGGATGGCATCGAGATGAACACCTCCCTGGATCCTTCGGGGTCCGGGACGGGCATCATGGGGCGCCTGCTCAAGGGTGCGAAGCGTGCCTTGGCGGGGGATTCGTTCTTCGTGACGACCTTCACGAATGAAAGTCGCCCACGCCGGGACGTCGCCTTTGCCGCGCCGTACCCGGGGAAGGTCATGCCGGTCGACCTGCGCCAATGGGGAGGGCGGGTCATCGCGCAGAAGGACTCATTTCTGTGCGCCGCCTTTGGCGTGGAGATCAGCATCGCGTTCAATCGGAAGATTGGCGCGGGCTTCTTCGGCGGTGAAGGCTTCATCCTCCAGCGCATCGAGGGCGATGGGCTCGCCTTTCTGCACGCGTCCGGCACGCTGGCCGAGATGAAGCTCGGTGCCGGCGAAGTGCTGCGCGTCGACACGGGCTGCCTCGTCGCCATGGAAGAAACGGTGGATTACGACATCAAGATGGTGCCGGGAATCAAGACGGCGCTGTTCGGCGGCGAAGGCCTTTTCTTCGCACAGCTCACCGGTCCTGGCCGCGTCGTACTTCAGACGCTCCCATTCTCACGATTGGCCGATCGTATCATCGCCGCGGCGCCCCGTGCAGGCGGCAAGCGTCAGGGCGAAGGCAGCCTTCTCGGTGGGCTCGGCGGCATCCTGGATGGCGACAGTTAGACCCCTCCAGGATCCGATCGAGCTATTCAAGGCGCAGCTCGCGGAGGCACAGGGACTTCCGCGAGAACAATTGCCCGAACCCACCGCTTTCGCGCTCGGTACGGTGGGAGACGACCAGCAGCCGTCCATCCGGATGCTCCTGCTGAAGGACGTGGACGCCGAGGGATTCGTGTTCTACACGAACCTCGAAAGCCGGAAGGCGGGTGAGCTCGCGAAGAACCGGCGTGCCGCCATGACGTTTCACTGGGCGCCCATCGAACGGCAGGTGCGCATCGAAGGACGTGTATCCCCCGTGACGCCCGAGGAAGCGGACGCGTATTTCGCGACCCGTCCGCGCGGCAGCCAGATCGGCGCGTGGGCGTCCCGGCAAAGCCGGCCGATGTCGCACATGGACGACCTCAACGCCCGCGTCGCGGAGTACGAGCGCAAGTTCGCGGGGCAGGATGTCCCGAGGCCACCGCACTGGTCCGGATTTCGGCTGCTGCCGCACGCGATTGAATTCTGGACGGGCAAGCCCAATCGACTGCACGAGCGGCGATTGTTTTCCCGCGAAGGTGCTGGCTGGACAATCCAGTTGCTTTATCCTTAACCATGGCCACGCCCACCGCACCCGCAGAGCAAAGTTCGTCCGACCCAGCCGCGTCCGCGCCAGGCGGTTGGACCGTTGCCGCCGCGAAGGCCCTGTACAACATCGAGGGATGGGGTGCCGGCTTTTTCGATGTCAGCGAGAATGGTCATGTCATCGTTCGCCCGGATCCCGAGCATCCGGACCGGGAGCTCGACCTGTACCAACTGGCGAATGACCTCGAAGAGCAAGGCGTCCAGCTGCCGGTTCTCCTGCGGTTTTCGGACATTCTCCGCTCCCGGCTCGATGCCCTCAGTCTTCGCTTCCGCAACGCGCGCGAGGAATTCAGCTATCAGGGCGAATACACCACGGTGTATCCGATCAAGGTCAACCAGCAGCGCCATGTCGTCGAGGAGATCGTCGAGTTCGGGTCAAAGCATGGCATCGGTCTCGAGTGTGGCAGCAAGCCGGAACTGCAGGCAGTGCTCGGCATGGCCGATCACACGAACCACCTGATCATCTGCAACGGCTATAAGGACGAGGAGTTCACGCGGCTCGCGCTGATGGGGCAGAAGCTCGGGCATCAGGTGTTCGTCGTCATCGAGCAGCTCAGCGAGATCGACGTGCTCATCCAGGTCGCGGAGGAGCTTGGCGTGAAGCCCACTGCGGGAATCCGGATCAAGCTGGCGTCGCGCGGGTTCGGGCGGTGGAAGGAAAGCGGCGGAGAAAAATCAAAGTTCGGTCTGAACAGCGCCGACCTCATGTCAGCCATCGACAAGCTTCGCGCCGCCGGCAAGCTCGATTGGATCAAGCTGATTCACTTCCACCTCGGCTCCCAGATCACCGACATCCGCTTCATCAAGAACGGACTGCAGGAGATCACGCGGTTCTACGTGGAGCTGCGTCAGCTCGGTCTCGACATCACGCACCTGGACGTCGGCGGTGGTCTGGGCGTCGACTACGATGGGACGAATTCGGAGTCGGACTCCAGCGTCAATTATTCGTTGCAGGAATACGCGAACGACATCGTGTATACCGTCGCGGAAGCGTGCCGCGAACACGACCTGCCGATGCCACACCTGATCAGTGAATCAGGACGTGCGCTGACGGCGCATCATGCGCTGCTCCTGCTCAAGGTCATCGACGTCGAGTCCCACGAGGTGCGCGAAGTTCCGCAACTCACGGACGACGATCATGCGCTGCTGCACGAGATGGTGGCGGATCACCGCGACGTCACGCGGAAGAACGTCTCACGCCGCCGGATCCGCGAGATCTATCATGACCTGACCTTCGACAAGGAGCGCGCGCACGAGTTGTTCAATACGGGCGTGCTGTCGTTGCGCGGCCGGGCGATGGCGGAGCGCATCTACTTCGCGACGCTGAATGTCATCGCGCGGCACGTGGTGAAGCATCCGAAGGACTTCGAGGACATCGTCACGGACCTGAACGCCGCCCTCGTGGACCGGTATTTCTGCAACTTCTCCGTGTTCCAGTCACTCCCCGACAGCTGGGCGATCGACCAGCTCTTCCCGATCATCCCGATTCACCGGCTCAACGAGCAGCCGACCCGTCGTGCGACCCTGCAGGACGTCACCTGCGACTCTGACGGGAAGATCGACCGGTTCGTCGGTCCGAAGGATGGCGCTCCGAGCCTCGAGGTGCATGAGCCCCGCGACGGCGAGCCCTACATGCTCGGCGTGTTCCTCACCGGCGCGTACCAGGAGATCCTCGGCGACCTGCACAACCTCTTTGG
Source organism: Gemmatimonadaceae bacterium (assembly GCA_035626995.1). Taxonomy (GTDB): domain Bacteria; phylum Gemmatimonadota; class Gemmatimonadetes; order Gemmatimonadales; family Gemmatimonadaceae; genus DASPMP01. The sequence goes on along the minus strand of DASPMP010000006.1, from coordinate 224 downwards.
CGACACGAACGCCGTGCACATCCGGCTCACACCCGAAGGCTACTCGGTGACGGACCTCGTGCATGGAGACACGGTGACCGAGGTGCTCAACTACGTCCAGTTCCGCGGCGCGGACCTGCTCCAGGTATTCCGTCGCAAGGTTGGGAACGCGAAGCATCTGGACCGGCAGGAGGCGAATACCTTCATCGCCGATTACGTCGCCGGTCTCGAGGGCTACACGTACC
>DASPMP010000005.1:0-4209 GCA_035626995.1 Gemmatimonadaceae bacterium | reverse complement strand
CGCCGAAGGATCCGTGGGCGCCGGGACCGGCGCGACCGTCGGTAAGGGAGCGGGTGGCGATACAGCAATGAAGGGCGGCTTCGGATGTGTCGTGCGCGAGGCTGGGGGCGTGTACCTCGCAGCCATGGCGGTGGTCAACGCCCTGGGCGATGTGCGCTCAGCCGACGGCGCAATCATCGCCGGCGCGCGCGATCGCCGGGGAACGTTTCTCGACAGCTCGCGGGCGCTGTCGGAACATGCGCAGCATCAGAAGTTCGGCGCGGGGGCGGGGCACAATACGACGCTGTGCGTCGTCGCGACCAACGCGTCGCTGGAACGCAGCGAGCTCGCCCAGCTCGCGCGCGCTGCCGGTGCGGCGCTCTTCCGGCGCATCACCCCCGTCGGCACATCGTTTGACGGCGACGTGATCTTTGCCCTGGCAACTCCTGATGGCCCGCCGGGCACGCTCATGTCTCTCGAGATCCACGCGGTGGCCGCGCTCGAGGATGCCATCGAACGTGGCGTCCGGCTCGCCGCGGGCGGACACAACGTGCCGGGGCTCGCGGATCGATCAAAATGATTCCCGGCCTTACCGCGCCCGGTCACGCGACCATCCGCGCGTCGATCGCGCCGATGTACAACGATCCGTACGTCGCCAGCGTCCAGATTTCCCAGCGACTGTGCGGGCACGAGGTCGAGCTGCTGGAACAGCAGGACGACTGGTTTCGCGCTCGTGGGGTCGATGGCTATGAAGGCTGGATCCACTTTGGCTTCCTCTCTCCCGCGCCGACATCGAATGCGCGTCGGAGCATGCCGGTGCCCCGCGTGTCGCTGGGATGCGTGACGCGTGCGCCGAATGGCGCTCGCCGCCGACTTCCGCTCGGCGCCCGGTTGTCTCCGGAAGAGAGCGTGAAGTCGGGTGAGGCGATCAACGAAACCGAAATGCTCTCGCGCTTCCCGCCCGAACCGGTCGCCATCACTCGATCCGCGCAGGAGCTTTTCGAGAGCACTCCGTATCTCTGGGGTGGAACGACACCATGGGGCGCGGACTGTTCCGGCTTTGTCCAGTCCATTTTCTGGCTGCATGGCGTCCAGTTGCCGCGAGATGCCTGGCAGCAGTCCGAATCAGGGACAGATGCGGGGGGCCTCATGGACTTGAAGCCGGCGGACCTTGCGTTCTTCAGTGACCGGGAAGATCGACGCGTCACGCACGTTGCAATCGCGCTCGGCGGACGCCATCTCGTGCACCTGGCACTCGGTCGAGGCGGCTTTTCACACGAAAACCTCGACGCCAGCGATCCGTACGTTGCGAAACTGAAGGAGCGCTTTCTGCGCGCCCGACGCGTCGTCGGCTGAGACCTCTACGAGAACATTCCGCCTGACGTCGGCCGCACGGACTGTGCTGTCCGCACCTGCACGGGGACTTCCGCGCTCAGCTTGTCATCGAGCGACACGCTCATGTTGTACGCGCCCGCCGCGTCGATCGGCAGGTCGATCTGCGCGATGAGTGGAAGGTCCATTTCCGTGACGCCCGCGGGGGGCTGACCGACATTGAGTTCACCACTGCTCGTCCACAGCTCGCTCCCGTTCGGGTTTGTCCACCGCAGCGTCACGGTGTGGCGTCCGACATCCGAATTGGAGCCTTTGAGGTGCACCACCAGATGCGCACGCGGATGCACCGCCGGAAGGTTTCCGACCTGCAGGGCGTCGAACACGCCGAGCACGTTGAGCTTCCCTTCCTGCGATAGGTTGGCGGCGTCGGCGAAGAGCGCGAAGGCAACTTGCATTGGGGCAACATAGACTGCCCTTCCGAACGCGTCTACTTTTGAGACGCATGATTTGCCCTGCATGACCACGCCTTCACGTTCGAGCATCGTGCTCGCGGAAGTTGCCGTGATGGTGATGGCCCTCATCTGGGGCATCAACTACAGCGTCGTCAAGTTCGGAACGACGGCGATGCGTCCGGTGGCGTTCAATGGTGTTCGCGTAGCGCTCGCGGCCGCAGCACTCCTGATCATTGCGCTGATTTGGGGAGGCGCCCGCCCCGCGCGACGCGATGTCATTTCGCTGATGGCGCTTGGAGTGCTTGGCAATGGCGTGTACCAGCTCTTCTTCGCCGAAGGGATCTCGCGCACACGCGCTGGCGAGGCCGCGCTCGTCGTCGGTGCATCGCCGGCGCTGATCGCACTGCTGGGACGCATGGCGGGGGTCGAACGCGTGGAGCGGCGGGGACTCATCGGCATCGCGCTGTCGATGTTCGGCGTCGCACTCATCGTGTTTGGACGCGCCACGGAAGGCAGCGGACCGCAGGGCGGATCGTTGTTCGGCGACCTGCTCGTACTCTGTGGCTCGGTGTGCTGGGCCATCTACACCGTCATGCTCGTTCCCTACACGAAGCGTTTGAGTGGCTTCTGGGTCATTGCGCTGAGCATGGCCGGTGGATCCATCGTGCTCCTCGCCGTCGGGGCTTCGGCGATCATCGCGATCGACTGGACATCCCTGTCCTCGTCCGCCTGGGGCGCAATCGTGTATGGCGGGCTTGCCGGGCTCGTCGTCGCCTATATCCTGTGGTATCGCGGCGTGAAGGTACTCGGCCCAACGCGCACCGCGCTGTTCTCGAACCTCCAGCCGTTCATCGCGCTTCTCGTCGCGTGGATCACCCTGCGGGAAGTGCCCACCGTGTGGCAATCCGTGGGCGCCGCGACAATCGTAGGTGGCGTCCTCCTCACGCGCATTCCTGCGTCTACCGAACCGTGAAGCTTGTGTTGTTCGACATCGACGGCACGCTGCTTCTGTCTGATGGAGCGGGCCGACGCGCTATCCATCGTGCCCTCATCGAAGTCTTTGGCGCCACGGGCCCGGAAGATTATCACTTCGACGGCAAGACCGACCGCCAGATCGTGCGCGAACTGATGCGCCTCGAGGGACACGGCGACGCACACATCGACGCCGGGATGACTCGCCTGCTCACGCGCTACGTCGACTGCCTGCACGAGGAGCTCCGGCGCACCGACAAGCGTGCCTACGCGCTGCCTGGAGTCCCGCAATTACTCGACGCACTCGAGCGCCGCAATAACGTCGTCCTGGGGCTCCTCACAGGGAATGTGGAACCAGGAGCCCGGGCAAAGCTCGCCGCCGCAGGGCTCGACTTCGAGCGCTTTCGTGTCGGCGCGTTCGGATCGGATCACGAGCATCGGCCGGAGTTGCCGGCGATCGCCCGCGACCGCGCACGTGGCGCGCTGGGCGTCGACATTGCGGGAACGGCTATGGTCGTCATTGGCGACACACCTGCTGATCTCACCTGCGGGCAGTCACTGGGCGCAGCGGCCATCGGTGTGGCCACCGGACGCTACTCGGTCGGAGAGCTCCGCAAACATGACCCCGTTGCGGTCTTTCCGGATCTTTCGGAGACCGACGCGGTCGTCCAGGCGATTCTCGCCGCGTGATGGACGAAGAGCGTCTCCGCGACGCCGCCGGCGTCGACTACGGCGAGTTGCCGGAGCTCACGCGAACGCTCCGTGCCCTCGGGTCAGCGCGGCGTGGGGGCACATCGCAGGAGCTGTTCTTCACGCCATTACTCGAAGCACGGAAGCGCGCGGAAGGCGCACGCACCGCCGAGGCGAAGATCCGCGCATTCGATGCAAGCGACTTGCGTCGCGCGCTCGAGAAAGCCGTGGAGCGAATCATCGCGGACTGGCCCGACGATCGCCCCTCGATCCGGCGCGCGTTGCGCGCGGAGCTCAGTCATCGCGTGCAGTCATACAACGACGCGCTATCGTCGCTGTCGGCGCGCGCGGCGGAGGCATCCCACGCAAGTGACGAGACGCGCCTGGCCGCCTGGCGGGCCTGGACCACACAATTGACCCTCGTCTTCGATGTCGCGGACAGGACGTGGATGATGTTGCGCAAAGTCGTGGATTCATTGCCAAAGGGTCGCCCGTAGGAGCGGGGTACCTCAATCGGGTTAATCCCGATACATTCTGTCGGCTATGCGAAGCTGCCTTGTCCTCGCCGTTCTGTCTGCCACGCTGCCGTCTCCAAGCGTCGCGATTGCCCAGGAAAGCCCGGTCCGGCGAGTTGCGAACATTGTCAGCGTCGCGGTCGAGGAATATGCGCGCGGTGTCGATGCGTCCGGAAAGCTGATTTCGGACATCGAATACCAGGAGGCGACTGATTTTCTTGCCGACGCGCGCGAGCAGGCGGCTCGCCTCCCGGGCGAGCGTGCCGCAA
>DASPMP010000004.1:0-18739 GCA_035626995.1 Gemmatimonadaceae bacterium | reverse complement strand
GTCATGCCACTGGCGGGGATCCCACGACGGCTGTGCGCCGAGCCGGAGCAGGTGATGCCTTCCGTCCGCGCCGAGCAGGCGCTCGAGCCGCGCACCGGCTCCGAAGTAGACGAGCCGGCAGCCACGCGTGGCCGCGTCGTGTTGCAGTTCACTGGCAACGCTCGCGAGGCGGTCGTGTGTGCACACCGGCGCACCTGCAACGACCCAGGTGTTGCGATAGGAGGTGAATCCCGCGACGGCGTCGCCGTCCGCGGCGAACCACAGTCGCATCCCTGGATTGAGGATCTGGTACGCCGCCGCGTTCCAACCCAGTCGCATGACCAGCTCGCGAGCGTCATCGCGGGCGCTATCCCGCTCGCGTATTCGTCCCATGCTGATCCGTCGACATCATCGAAATGTGATGCAAATGTTCCGGGCTCGACGGGCGGGTTCAACCTGACTTGAGTCGCCGCCGCAACGGCGGTACCTTGCAACCGTCCCAGGTCCCGGAGGGCGTCAGCTCTCTAATCCCGTCAGGACCGAAAGGTAGCAGCGGCATGAGATGTCTTTCGTCGCTTTGGAGGCCTGGGGCACTGGCGCGGGGGCGTTCTCGAGAGAGATGCCCTCGCGCTTTTTTTTGGCAGAGAGCCGAGAGCCGAGAAGCTAAAGTCTGACAGCCGACTGTCCCGGAGCATAGATTCTCAACGATGCTCGCCCTGGCCAGGAAATACCGCCCGAAGACGTTCGCCGATGTCGCCGTACAGGGGCATGTCTCGAACACCCTGAAGGGAGCGATCGCCGCCAAACGCATCGCGCATGGATACCTGCTGTCCGGACCGCGGGGTGTTGGAAAGACGACCCTCGCCCGCGTGCTGGCGATGGCATTGAACTGCGAAAAAGGCGCGCCCGGTGGCGAGCCCTGCGGTGAATGCACCAGCTGCACCCGCATCTGGCAGGGCTCCACCTCCCTGGACGTCGTGGAGATCGATGCGGCTTCCAACCGGGGCGTTGATGACGCGCGGGAACTGCGTGAGCGCGCCATGTATGCGCCTTCCGGCGACGATCGGTACAAGGTGTACATCGTCGACGAGGCTCACATGCTCACGCGTGAGGCCTGGAACGCGCTCCTCAAGGTTCTCGAAGAGCCGCCCCCGCGCGTCGTCTTCGTCTTTGCGACAACCGAACCGCAGAAGATTGCCCAGTCGGCCGCACCTGTTCTCAGCCGACTGCAGCGGTTCGACTTCAAGCGCATCGGACCCGCGGAGATTCGCGCCCGGCTGGAGACGGTGCTGAAGCAGGAAAAGGTGACGGCGGAGTCAGAGGCGCTCGCGATGATTTCCCGCGCCGCCGATGGCTCCATGCGCGATGCGCTCAGTCTCACTGACCAGGTGCTCGCAATGGGCAGCGGGACGCTGACGGCGGCAGGTACCCGCGATGCGCTCGGCCTCATTCCTGAAGACGAGTTCATCGAGCTTCTGGACATCATCGCGGATCGCCGCGCCGCCGACGTCTTCACTTTCGTGGGGCGGCTTGCCGACGCTGGGATCGACTTTGGCCAGTTCCTCAGCGGCTTCGGCGAGATGCTTCGTGCGCAGCTCAGCGTCAATCTCGGCGGCACGGCCAGCGATCTGTCTGACACTGCGCGGGAAGCGCTTGCCGACCGGAAGGACAGGATCAGCGCCGCAGACATCCTGCGCATGCTGAACGTGATCGCGGAGGGGGAGCTTCGGTTCAAGCGAAGCGGCCAGCAGCAGCTCCTGGTCGAGACGCTGCTCGTGCGCTTCGCGCTGATGGACCGGACCGTGGACCTGGAGGCAGTGCTTCGTGCCATGGGCGGTTCGGGTGCGGGAGGTGGATCTGTCCCGGCTGGCGGCGCGCGTCCAGCGCCTGCACGTCAGGCCGACCGACCACACGCCGACACGCGAGCGTCAGCACCGCGCGCGATGAGTGCGGCGCGCGCCGACGATCCTCCACCGCCAGTGGTGCAGGCGTCGCTGGCTCGGGAAGTCACGGCCCGAGCGCCGTCGCCCCCTGCCGACCTCAATGCGATCACAGGCCGCTGGGACGAGCTCGTGGCGCGCATGCGCGCGGACGGTAAGGTGCTCCTCGGCGCGGCGCTCGAGGCCGCGGCGCCTCACGCGATAACGAAGTCGGGGGATCTCACGATCAGGCTGGATGAGCCGAACGACTTCCATGCGCGCGCCATCGAGCAGGACACGGCTGAGATCCTGGCTGCCTTGCGGGACTGGTTTGCCGGGGTCGCGCGAATTGTGCTGTATCGCGATGGCGACGCGAAGGCCGCAGGAAAGCAGCAGCGGCTGACGGACGAAATCGTGAAGTCGGAACGCCTGAATGGGCTGCGACGGAAGGACCCGCTGCTCGGCGCGGCCATCGAGGTCCTGGACCTCGAGATCGCTGATTGAAAGCTCTCGGCAGCTTGCAGTAACTAACGTTGTATCAGTAACTTACGCCATTGAAACGCAGGCAAATATGCGCGATATCATGAAGATCCTGCAGCAGGCTCAGGAGATGCAGGGTCGGATGGCAAAAATGCAGGAAGAGCTGCAGGCGATGACCCTTACCGGAACGAGTGGTGGAGGGATGGTCACCGTGGAAGCCAACGGCCAAGGGTTGGTTAAGCGGGTAAAGATCGACCCCTCGGTGGTCAACGCAGCCGATACCGAGATGCTGGAAGACCTGATCGCGGTGGCGGTAGCTGACGCGCAGCGGAAGGCACAGGAGCGGCAACAGGAGCAGATGGGTGCCTTGACCGGCGGGATGAACCTCCCGTTCAAGTTGCCGTTCGGGTGAGCGACGCGCCGAACCTCTGAAACGCTCAACCTCTCAATCGTTTGTCGGCAATCGAAGATCTGGCCACAGAGCTGTCGAAATTGCCCGGAATCGGGCGCAAGACGGCGCTGCGACTCACATATCACCTGCTGAAGCAGTCGCGCGATCAGAGCCGTCGGCTGGCGGAATCGCTGCTCACGCTCAGCGAGCGGGTGAAGCCCTGCGAACGCTGCTTCAACCTGACCGAGGACACCCTGTGTGCCATCTGCCGGGATCCGCGCCGTGACCAGTCGCAAGTGTGCGTGGTGGAGGAGCCGTCCGACATCGGCGCCATCGAGCGCGCGGGGGAATTTCGCGGCGTGTACCATGTGCTCGGCGGGCGACTCGCTCCGTTGGATGGGGTGGGACCTGAGAACCTCAACGTTGTCTCGCTCGTGGATCGCGCGGCCAACGGCGAGGTGCGCGAAGTGATCGTGGCCACCAATCCAAGCCTCGAGGGCGAGGCGACCGCCGTCTATGTACAGCGGGAACTCGCGGGGACATCGGTCAGCGTGACCCGCATCGCCAGGGGGCTGCCCATCGGGGGCGACCTTGAATACGCGGACGGTGCGTCAATTGCGCAGGCGCTGTCAGCCAGGAGGGCGATGTGAGGTATTCAAGGCCGAGGCGAGGCAGCCGTCGCGGGTCGCGTGGAATGGTTACCGCGGGATTCGTTGGAGGAGTCCTGGCGGGGCTGGTACTGTGGAGCATGCAGATGGCGCGTTGCAAACGCGACCTCTTCAGCGCGCATCCGGTGAAGCGGCTGGCAGCGCTGGGGTACCTGGGGGGCCAATCGGGGCTGGAAAGTGTGCACTTGCTCACGGAATACCTGAACTGGGAGAAGCATCCCTTGCTCCGCCGGCGCGCCAGCAGACTCCTGCAGCGCATGAAGGCTCGGTTGGTGTAGATTCGACGTTTCCCAGCCGTTCCCGCTCCCCCGTTTTCGACCAACTTCCCGTAATCCCAGGTTCCGGATGGCCGTCGGCAGCGCAAGCTGGTCCTTTACCGAAGACGACTTCGCCGCGATTACCCAGTCGCTGCAGCGATTCCTGAGCGACAGCAATGCACGGTGTGCACTGCTGGTGGATCGTACCGGCCAGCTGGTCGCGACGGTGGGCGAGCAGCCCAAGTTCGATGCAACCACCTTCGCGACGCTGACGGCCGCTGATTTCAGCGCTAACGATCAGCTGGCGAAGCTCATCGGGGAAAACGATTTCAACTCGCTGTTCCACCAGGGTGAGAAGGAGTCCATGTACCTGGCGGATGTCGCCAGGCGCGTGATCCTTGTCGTGCTGTTCGACAACCGTACGACGCTGGGGCTCGTGCGGCTCAAGATGAAGGAGGTTGTCGCTGAACTGGCCACGCTGTTCGAGGGGGTGTTCAAGCGCGGATCCGCGGGCGGCCAGAAGGGAATTCTGGCGGGCGCCGATGACGAAATCGACAAGCTGTTTCAATAGGAGACGACAGCCATGTCGATGATCAATTACGCGTCACGCGAGATCAACTGCAAAATCGTCTACTACGGCCCCGGTCTCGGCGGCAAGACCACGAACCTCGAGCACGTCTACGGCAAGGTCACGCCGGATACCCGCGGGAAGCTCATCTCCCTCGCGACCGAAACGGAGCGCACGCTCTTTTTCGACTTCCTGCCGGTGGACCTGGGAAGCATCCGCGGCTTCAAGACGCGCTTCCACCTCTACACCGTGCCGGGCCAGGTCTATTACAACGCGAGCCGGAAGCTCATCCTCAAGGGCGTGGACGGCATCGTGTTCGTCGGCGATTCGCAGCTGGAGCGCATGGAGGCGAACCAGGAGGCCATGCAGAATCTTTATGACAACATGGCCGAGTACGGATACGACTTGACGAAAATGCCGTTCGTCATCCAGTACAACAAACGCGACCTTCCCAACGCGGCACCGGTTCGGGACCTGCAGGCCGCGATGAACCCGGGGTGGGAAGTCACCGACCCGGCGAAGCAGCGAGAGACGCCGGATCCATACCATGCGGGTGAGAATCTCATCGAACAGGTGGATGGCGTGTGGATTGAGCGAGCACCGTATTTCGAGGCCGTTGCCGTGACCGGGGAAGGCGTGTTCGACACTCTCAAGGCGGTCTCGAAATTGGTGCTGAAGTCGCTGGCGTAGGATGAATCTCCCCAACGGTCTCACCGTCGCGCGGATCATCGTCACGCCCGCGATTGCGGCGCTACCGTTCATCGGGACTTCAGGGGCACGGCTGGGCGCGTTCGTCCTGTTCCTGGCCGCGGCGATCACCGACTGGTTCGATGGTCATCTCGCGCGCACGCGGAAGCAGGAGACGGACCTCGGGCGGATTCTCGACCCGCTGGCGGACAAGCTGCTGCTCGTGGGAACGTTCGTCCCGATGTATTTCCTGGCGCACGAGTTCCTGTTCATCACCCCGTATGGCGAGTACGACCTGCCCTGGTGGGTGGTCGCGATCATCCTGGGTCGCGAGGTGACGATGACATGGTTCCGGCAGTTCGCGTCGCGAAGAGGCGTCGTGATCTCGGCCATCTGGCCCGCGAAATGGAAGACCACCATTCAGCTCATCTGGTCGGGCGCAGCGTACTTCTGGTTCTTCCTCGCCACATTGATGCGTGAACAGGGGTGGGTAGGCCCGGTCTCGCGAACCATCGGCATGGTCTGTGGGACTGTAGGTGCGGTGGCGATGTTGCTGGCCCTCGCCCTGACGCTGTATTCGCTGTACATCTACATGCGCGATTACGGATACCTGTTGCGGAAGCCGCCGATGCCCGCCTGACGCCCGGGTCCGGCAGGGTATTGACCAGACGGCGTCGGCGCATGAACGTGAAGCAGGGACGCGGGGAGCGTGACGCCATGAAGGGACATCTTCGAAGGGTCGTCGTCGCCACGCTGTGGGTGGCAATCCCGTCGGTGGCGGCTATCGCCCAGGGGCCCGTCGCCGTGAATGGCGTCGCATTCGACAGCCTCCGCGGGCAGCCGCTGAAGGCCGCGCTCATCAAGATCATCGGGCAGCGCACCACGACCACGACCGACGAGCGCGGACGGTTCCGGTTCGACAGCGTGGATCCCGGCGTTCGCACCTTCATTGTCCAGCATCCCGCTCTCGATTCGGCCGGTTTCCCCGGCATCTCCCGTCGTGCGACGATCAGTCCGGCGTCATCCGAAGTGCGGTTGGCCGTTCCCTCCTTCCAGACCTTGTGGCGGGCAGCATGCGGCGGGACTCCGCCCAGCGACAGTGGATTCGTCTACGGCACCATCCACGACGTGCGCACGCGCGAGCCCGTCCCGAACGCCGCGGTGGAGGTCTCCTGGATCGTCACCGCGTACGACAAGATGCGGGGGATCAACCAGCGTCGCGTCTACGGCGAAACGAAAACCGATGCGAATGGAGGGTATGTCGTCTGCGGCGTCCCGGCGACGCACTGGCTCAAGGTGATTTCCGCGACGGTGGAGGCAAGCGGCGGGGTCGACCTTCCCCCGGGTGACCTGAGGGTCGTGCGTCGTGACCTCACCATCGGGCCAACCCTCGAGCAGGATTCCACGAGCGTCGGATCCATCGTCGGCGTGCTGACCGACCAGGACGGCGTCCCGTACAGCGAGGCGCGCATCCAGCTGGATGACTCCAGCGAAGTCCGGAGCGCTGGCGACGGGCGATTCGCCTTCCGCAATGTCCAGGCGGGGACGCGTCAGGTGGAGGTCATGTCCATCGGCATGGTTCCCATCGTCATGGCGGTCGAGGTCTATCCGCGCGACAGCGCGACGATCACCCTGCAGCTTCGCCGGGTGACGACGCTCGATGTCGTGCGCGTCACGGCGTCTCGTCGTGGACGGATGATCGCCGAGGGAATCGAGGAACGACGGAAGCTGAACACCGGCTATTCGATGGACATGACGGAGCTGCAGGCACACGCATCCTTCTCGACCGTCATGAACGACTTCCCGGGCGTACGGGTGCGACAGAACGCCGGGGACTATCACATCTTCCTGAACGACGGGCGCGGGGGGCAGTGCACGCCGGATGTCTGGGTGGACGGCGCGCGGATGTCGATAGCCGCAATGATCATGATCCGGCCACGCGACGTCCTGGCGGTGGAGTACTTCCCGAGAGCAAGCTCCATCCCGATGGAGTTCCGTAGCCGCACCGAGCAGTATGTGCAGTGTGGCGCCATCGTGGTCTGGACCAACTGGGCTGTGAGTCGCTGAAGACACACGTCGAGCTGGTCACGATTGGCGACGAGCTACTGCTGGGGTTCACCGTTGATACCAACGGGGCATACCTCGGCCGGCGGCTCGCGGCGCACGGCATTTCCATCGCGCGGCGAGCGGCCGTTGGTGACGCGATGGCGGATATTGTCGATGCCGTCGGTCAGGCGCTCGCGCGAACGGGCGCTGTGATCACGACGGGCGGACTCGGCCCGACGTCTGATGATCTCACCCGCGACGCCATCGCTGAACTGTTCGGCCGCGAATTGCGGGTGGACGACGAGCATCTCGAGTGGATGCGTCGACGCTGGCAGGCGCGTTTCGGTCGAGACCTGCCCGCTTCGAACGTGCGGCAGGCGATGCTCCCGGTCGGAGCGACGAAGCTCGACAACGCGCATGGGTCCGCACCGGGAATTCTGGTGGAAGATGATCGGGGATGGGTGGTCTCACTTCCGGGAGTGCCTCGAGAGCTCCGCGGGATGGCGGATGAGGTCCTGCTGCCGCTTCTCGACCAGCGCGGGTTCGGCTCGCGGGAGGCGTGCATCGTGTCGCGGACGCTGCGCACGACGGGTATCGCGGAGTCGTTACTGCAGGACCAGCTGGCAGCGGCGGTGCCTTCGGTTGCACGTCCGGGCGATGGGACGACTGCGCCTTCCGTTGCGTATCTGCCCGGCATCGAGGGCGTCGACCTCCGCCTGACGATGCGGGGAGCAGGCGCTCCCGCCGCGGTCGACGAAATCGCACGCGCCATTCGCACCGCGATCCCCGAGAGCATTTACGGAGAGGAGCAGACCGATCTCGCGGAGGTGTTGCTGAACGCGTGCCGCCGACGGGGCGTGAAATTGTGCGTCGCGGAAAGTTGTACCGGTGGCATGCTCGGTTCACGCATCACGGCGATTCCCGGGTCGAGCGACGTGTTCGTTGGCGGCGTCATCGCGTATGACAACACGGTCAAAGTGCGCCATCTGGGCGTCCGCCAGGCGGACATCGAGGCCCATGGTGCGGTGAGCGAAATCGTGGTGCGACAGATGGCCGTCGGCGCGCAAGGGCAGTGCGGTGCCGATCTGGCGCTCGCGATCACTGGCGTCGCTGGGCCGGGAGGCGGGACGCCGGAGAAGCCCGTGGGACTGGTCTGGATCTGCGCGGCGCTGGGCGATCGCGTCGAGCCGCGAAAGATCCATTCCTGGGGGGACCGGAATGAAGTGCGGTATCGCGCGGCGCAGGCGGCGATGGACCTGGCCCGGCGGATGCTCGCATGAAGAAAGAGCCCGCGCATTCGTCGCGACAACGATATCAGGACTTCGTCGCCAAGTATCGCACCGGCCAGCTCGGCGACGGCGAGGAAGATGATCGAAAGAAATCCGGAATAGCAGCGAAGGACACGACGCTTGGGACGGCCCCCGCAGCGACGGGAGGCGCGCACGCGGACGCAGACAAGCCGAAGGGAATTCTTGCGGCGTTGCGTCAGGGAAAACGGCGGGAGTACCTCGGCGAGTACCTCCGGTGGCTGAAGCCGCACCGGGCGCAGATCGTGGCGGTGTTCCTCCTCGCGCTGGTGGCTGCCGGTCTGCAGATGGTGGAGCCGCTGTTCATGCGGTTCATCATCGACAAGGTCCTGCTCGACGAAACCCTCGATGCCGCCGGCCGTCTGCGCCGCCTGAACATGGCCGGAGGGACATTCCTGGCCGTTGTGGTGATCTCCGCGCTGGTCGGGGTTCTCAAGGATTACCGGCAGCGGCTGCTGAACGTGAAGGTGATGCTGTCGCTACGCCGCTCGCTGTTCGAGCGGATGCTGCACCTGCCGCTCGCAAAGTTGTGGGACATGAAGACGGGAGGCATCCTCTCGCGTCTCACGGGCGACGTGGACACGACAACGGGATTGCTGCAGATGGCGGTGGTGTCGCCGTCGCTGTCGGTCATTCGGCTCATCATCGCGATCATCGTGTTGATGACCCTGAACTGGCGACTCGCACTCACCGCGCTGGCCATCATCCCGGGTGTCATGCTGATGAGCTTCGTCTTCGCGAAGCGCATCCGCCCCATCTATCGCACCGTCCGCAAGGAAGTCGAAGTCGTGGACGGCAGGGTGGGGGAGACCTTTTCCGGGATCCGGGTCGTCCGTGCCTTCCAGGGCGAGATGCGTGAGCTGCTCGACTACATGCTCGGCCGGCACTCCGTGCTTCGGAAGGAGTTGTTTGCGCATCGCCGCGAGCTGGTGCTGTGGACGTCGTGGGGACTGCTGCTCGCGGCGGTGAATGTCGTGATCGTCTGGTATGGCGGCTACCTGAGCCTGCGGGGACGCGCGTCGATCGGCGACATCATGGCGTTCCAGTGGTACACGTTCCTCCTGCTGAACCCCGTCTGGAACCTGGTGAACTCGTTTTCGGAGCTGCAGCGATCGCTGGCGGCGATGGAGCGGGTGTTCGAAGTCCTGGGGATGGACGACGACAAGCCGGACCGTCCCGATGCCGTTCTTGCGCCAGCCGTGGTGCACGAGCTGAGATTCGACGGCGTGGACTTCGAGTATCGGGACGGTCAGCCAGTGGTGCGTGACTTCCACGTGACGGCGCCCGGGGGGACGGTCGTGGCATTGGTCGGGCGCAGCGGCGCGGGAAAAACGACGGTGACCGACCTCGTCGCGCGCTTTCATGACCCGACGAAGGGACGAATCCTCCTGAACGGGACCGACATCCGCGCGTTCCAGCTCAAGTCATACCGGAGGCTGCTGGCGATCGTGCAGCAGGAAGTATTTCTCTTCGACGGATCGGTGCGCGACAACATCGCCTATGGCCGGCACGACGCAACTGACGAGGATGTGCTGGATGCCGCGAGGCGCGCGAACGCGCACGAGTTCATCGAGAAGCTGCCGGAGCAGTACGATACGTTCATTGGCGAACGGGGGGTGAAGCTCTCGGGCGGCCAGCGTCAGCGCCTCGCAATCGCCCGCGCCATCCTCGCGCGTCCGCAGATTCTCATCCTGGATGAAGCAACGAGCAACCTCGATACCGAGAGCGAGCAGCTCATCCAGGCGTCGATGGCCACGCTCCTGGCCGGCCGCACGACGTTCGTGATCGCGCATCGGCTGTCCACCATCCGTCGCGCAGACCTCATCCTCCTGATGGAAGAGGGGCGGGTAACCGAGCGCGGGACCCACGACGAGCTGATGGATGCCCGAGGCGCGTATCACGACATGGTGGTGCGACAGATGGAATCGGCCGCCGATGGCAATGTGCTCACGACGTTCGCGGACGCCGGCAGCGAAGCCAGTTCGCCGGCGCGCTGACCGTGCGCATCGTCGGTGGGAAATTCGCCGGCCGCGACCTGGTGTCGCCCAATGATTTCCGCGTGCGCCCGACCGCGGAATCCGTGCGCGTCGCAATCATGAACCTGGTGCGGACGGAGCTGCAGGACGCGCGGCTGCTGGATCTCTTCGCGGGTACGGGAGCCATTGGCCTGGAGGCGCTCTCGCGCGGGGCGAAGTCGTGCGACTTCGTGGAGACGCGCCCGTCGAGCCTGCACTCGCTTCGTGCGAACATCGCCACGCTTCGAATGCGGGACCGCGTACGGGTGTTCAAGCGGGACGCGCTGCCCTTTGCCGCCGCGCTCCCTGCCGGTGCGTACGACATCGCGTTCGTGGATCCGCCGTACGACTCACGGATGCTCGATCGGGTGATCGAGGGCTGGCAGGCGACCGCATTCGCGACGATCCTGGTGGCAGAGCATGCGCGCACGCACGAGCTGCCGCGCGCGACGCGTCGGCTGGTGTTGGAAGACACCGCCATTTCCGTGTACCGCTGAACCGCGACGGTCCGCTGCAGGAATCGTCGGGACGTCGCATATTGTGAGGGTGACCGCGCCCTGCCCGATCTACGGATTCATCGCAAAGTACGAGCTCGTGTCGCAGCTGGACGAAGCCGAGGAAACCGCGTTGACCGACTCCTTTCTCGAGCTGCTGGAAGCCCGCGGGCTCGTGTCCAGCGGCGGTTTCAATGGCACACGCTGGTCGCACGTGGTGCGAAGCGAAGCCTCCCAGGCCACCGATGCCGATCGCGTCGCGGTGCATGACTGGGCGACAAGCCGCGCCGAGATCCGCGACGGAGTGTGTGGCCCGATCGTTGACCTGGAATCGGCATTCGCATGATGACGCTCGGGATCGCCTGCGCACTGGCGTTGCTTCCGGGTGCGCTCATGGCCCAGGACGACCTGTGGAAGCGCGTGGAGATTCGCCGCACTGCGTTCGGTGTTCCACACATCACGGCTGAGAACTACCGGGCCTTCGGCTACGGCCTTGGCTGGGTGCAGCTGGAGGACCACGGCGCGCGCGTCGCGCTCGGACTGCTGCGCACTCGCGGTGAAATGGGGAAATGGTTCGGCCGCGACAGCATGGAGAGCGATTTCGTGGCGCAACGCGGGTACCGCACCGCGGTCGCGAAGTATGCGCTGCTCGATTCCGCCACGCGGCACATCTACGAAGGATTCGCTGCCGGCGTGAACCGATACATCGAACGGCATCCCGACGAGTTTCCGCCAGGGTTTCTCCCTCACTTCACCGGCTACGACGTTGCTGCGCGGGATGTCGGTGGCGCAGGGCTCGCGGCCGCGCGACGTTTCGTGGCGCGTTTGGCTCCGTCGACCGCGTCACGGTCTGCCCCGCAGGCCAGCGATCCCGCGGCGGGCGACGATGCGATCGAGGAAGGGTCGAACGCGTGGGCGTTCGCACCGTCGCGAACGAAATCCGGCCGCGCCATCCTCGTCCGGAACCCGCACCTGGCCTGGACGGCGGGCTATTACGAAGCCCATGCAATCATTCCCGGCGTGCTGGATTTCTACGGCGATTTTCGCATCGGAGGGCCGTTCACCGTCATCGGTGGATTCAATCGCGATCTTGGCTGGGCGACGACGAACAACGCGCCCGACCTCGACGAGGTGTATGCGTTCGACGTGGATAGGGTCCTCCCCGATCACTATCGCTTCGATGGCGCTGCCGTCCCCCTGACGCGCGAGCTCGTGACCGTTGCGTACCGCAACGGACCGGGGATATCGACCGAGACGCGTGAATTCTGGCGCACGCCTCTCGGACCCGTCATCCACCGGGACGGTGGGAGGATCTACGTCCTCCGCAGCGCGGGAGATGAAGACTTTCGCGGGGGCGAGCAGTTCCTCCGCATGATGCGCGCATCGACCCTCGAGGAGTGGAAGGAGGCGATGCGGATGCGCGCGCGGGTCACGTCGAATTTCACCTACGCCGATCGTTTGGGAAACATCTTCTACGTCTGGAACGCGTCGATGCCGGCACTGCCGCATGTGAGCGGTGGCGACACCGCCGCGGTCGTCGCTCGCGGAATGGATGACGTCTGGACGCGCTACGTCCCGTTTGATTCGCTCCCGCAGCTCCTGAACCCCCGCGGCGGATACGTGCGGAACGAGAACGATCCGCCGTATCACACCAACCTGCGACAGGTCCTCGACCGATCGCGGTATCCCGACAACTTTCCCGACGCGCGGCTCAGCTTGCGGAGCCAGCACAGTCTCCAGTTGATCGACAACACCCGGAAGTTCGCACTGGAGGAGATCGTCGCGCTCAAGCACTCCTATCGCATGCTCCTGGCCGACCGGATCAAGGCGGATCTCATAAGGGCGGTGCGCGCGTCCATGGCGGATTCTGTCGTTCTCGCGGCGGCCGCGATGCTGGAACGATGGGACAACAGCGCACGGCCTGACAGCCGCGGTGCGGTGCTGTTTGACCTCTGGTGGCGGCGGATGCTGGACGGGACCACCGCGGATTCGGTTTTCGCGGTACGCTGGTCCGTCGACGAACCAATGACATCGCCGCGGGGCTTGCGTGATTCCGTGCGCGCGGCGGCGGCATTCGCATGGGCAGTGACGGAGACCGCACGACGCCACGGCAGCGTCGACGTTCCCTGGGGCGACGTACACCGGGTGCGACAGGGGTCCGTCGACGTGCCGGTGGGCGGCTGCGCCGGTGCGCTGGGATGTTTTCGCGTTCTGAACTTCAGGAACGATCCGGACGGCAAGCGCGCGGTGAGTGGGGGAGACGGCTGGGTGCTGGCGGTGGAATTCGGTCGTGATGCGCCACGCGCGTATTCGGTGTTGGCATATGGCCAGAGCCCGCGCAGCGATTCACCGCACCACAGTGACCAGGCGGAGATGTTCGCCCGTGGCGAGATGAAGCGCGTCCTGTTTCTCGAACGCGACATCGAAAACGCGGTCATCCGCCGATATCGGCCGGGCGCCCCGGACGCCCCGTGAATCGCCGCAGGTTCCTGCGTAGTGCGAAGCCCAATACTTTCAAAGGATGAAGAGGTCATTCACACTTGCCAGCGTCATGTTCGCGGTCACCGGGACCGCGTGCTTCCAGACGGCCGTCACGCGCGAAACGCTGCGTCCCATTCCGGAACATGCCGCTCGCGCGGACAAGTCGCCGGATCTCCGCGGCACCGCGCAGGCGGCACGACGTCTCGCTGAAAGCCAGCAGATCGAAGTGATCGCACACGTGGTGCGCGTGTTTTATCGCCCACTCATGGCACAGGCACGGTGGATCGATCCGCGTCCGCTCGCGCACGATCGTACGCGCCTGGCGGACAGCGCCGTTGCCCCTGATCCGGATTGGGCGATTGCGATTGCCCAGACAACCGGGCTGCGTCGCGTGTGTCCCCTCGAGGAAGCCAACGCACAGTGTCAGGGACGCGAGGGAGGCATCCTCCGCTTCTCCGCGCCGTACATCGTAGGCGGGCCAGGGGCAGATTCCGCGCTGTTGTACGTCGAATACACGCCCCGCAGCTTCGGCATTCCCGGGGAGATGGAATTCTTCCTCGCGCGTCAGGACAGCGTATGGCAGATCGTGAGCCGGCGCGCGATGCCGGCATCCAAGCCGGAAGGATCGCGCCCGACAGACGTCGTCGACACCAGGCGCGCCGCCGAAGACCTGATGGCGGCCGATCGAGCCTTCGCGACCGCTGCGGCCGGCACTGATCTCGTCTCCGCCCTTGGCAACATGTTCGTCGCCAACGTGATGATGCAGGCACCAGGTGGATTCGTTCGGGGAAGGGACGCCGCCGTCGCCGCGCTCAAGGCGAGTCCCGACAATACCGGATCGAAAATCACCTGGACTCCCATCGGCGGTGGAACGTCCTCGGGGGGCGCTGACGGATTCACGTACGGATACATGACGGTGACGAAGCCGGATGGCAGCACGCAGGCGGGGAAGTACGTCGCCTATTGGGTTCGTACCGCGCAGGGATGGCGCGTCGCGGTGTATCGCAGGGTTGCTCGTCCCGCTGGCGAAGTTGCGCTGACTCCGCACGCACTGTCCATCGCCACTCGCAATCTGCCGGTTGGTGATTCGGCAGCGATCCGCCGCTACGCGGATGAGCTGAGTCTCGCGGAACACTCATTCTCGCGCGAGGCGCAGAGCATCGGGCTCGGCGCGGCGTTCGCGAAATTTGGCGCGCCTGCGGCGGTGAATGTCGGCAACAGTCCTGAATTTGTTCGTGGTCCCGAAGCCATCGGACGCTCCATCGACGCGGGCTGGACGCCGGGATCGAAGGTGGAATGGGCGCCCAGCGAGGTCATCGTCGCGAACACGGGTGATCTCGGCGTCACCATGGGCACCATTCGCGTCACCAGTAACGGCACCCGGGAGGTGCCCTTCTTCACCATCTGGCGTCGCGACTGGCCGTCCGACCCGTGGCGGTATATAGCCGAGTAGTCCCACGGGGTTGTCATTCGTCGGCCCGAATCCACCATTCGTCGATTCGTGATTGCCGGCGCAGCTGACTGACGGAATCGTTGGCATCGTCATTCACCCCGAAGCCGATGCCAATGATTCGCGACGCGCTGTGGCTGGCCGCCCTGCTGTCTGCTGCGCCACTTGCTGCCCAGCAGCAGCCGCTGACGCTCACCCGGCTCGCCGGTCCCATTCACGTGGACGGGAGGCCGGACGAAAGTGCCTGGCGCGCGATCCCGTCGCTGCCCATGACGATGTATGCGCCGGTATTTCGGGGGACGCCGACCCAGCGCACGGAAGTTCGGATCGCGTACGACGACGAGAATCTCTACGCCGCCGGCTGGTTCTACGACACCGACCCGAAGCGCATTCGAGTCAATTCCCTGTATCGCGACCGGTGGAATGGCGATGATGCCTTCGCCATGTACATCGACGCCTTCGATGACAACCGGACCGCAAAGTGGTTCGGACTCACCGCCGGCGGAACGCGCTTCGACATCCTCCTGTCCGACGACGGGAATGTGCAAAACAACAGTTGGGACACCTTCTGGTCCGCGAAGACGACCATCAGCGACTCGGGTTGGTTCGCGGAGATCAGGATTCCGTTCTCGAGCCTTGGGTTTCGCGTGGGCCCCGACGGCGCGGCGCACATGGGGCTCACGGTCACCCGGCTCGTTTCACGTCTCGAGGAGCGTGTCACCTTTCCCGAGATCGATCCGAAATTCGAGTTTCGTCGGCCTTCGCTGGCGCAGGACGTCGTGCTGGCTGGAGTGCGAAGTCACAAGCCGGTGTACTTCACGCCGTACGTCATGGGTGGTGCTGCACGGAACACGATCGCCACGGGAACGAACGCCTTCAATGCTGTGCACTCCCAATCCCGCGAGACGGGGCTGGACATCCGGTATCCGATTTCGGGACAGATGAATCTGGATGTCACCATCAACACTGACTTCGCCCAGGTGGAGGCCGACGACCAGCAGGTGAACCTCGATCGGTTCCCCCTGTTCTTTCCCGATCGCCGACGGTTCTTCCAGGAAGGCAGTGAGGTATTCGATTTCCAGATGGGAAGTGACGCGCGCCTGTTTCATTCCCGACGCATCGGACTGACGCCAACGTCATCGCCGGTTCCTGTGCTGGGAGGTGTGCGACTCGTGGGAAAGGCGGCCGGGTGGGACGTTGGCCTGCTGGAAATGCAGACAAAGGAAACGGGACTCGCGCCGTCGGAAAACTTTGGCGTCCTGCGGGTGCGGCGTCCCGTGTTCAACGCCTTTTCCAGCGCCGGAATGATGGTCACATCCCTCGCCGGGGGTGGGCGGCAGAACGCGGCGATCGCCGGCGATGGAACCATTCGTGTTTCTGGCAACCATTACCTCACGGGCCGGGTCGCATCCACATATGATGACGCCGAGCCGTCCACGACGACCCTGGTGAGCCGCTCGCACGTGTATGGTGCGTTGCAGCGCCGAACCCAGCGGGGCCTGGCGTATACCGTGAACGCAACGCGGTCGGGGTCGGATTTCCGCCCGGAACTTGGCTTCATGTCGCGGCGGAATTTCACATCCCTCAACCTGATCGCCAATCACTTCATCTTCACGGACAAGCATCCGGTGTTCCGCCGCGTGTTTCCCGGCGCGCTGGCGTTCTCGACGTGGCGGAACACCGACCATCGCATCGAGTCAGGGCAGTACGCGGTCTGGGTGCAATGGGAGACGAAGCGCGCCGGAGGCGGATGGGTGGAGCCCAAGCTGTTCCGCGAAAATGTCATGGCGCCGTTCACCATCGGGAATGCCGTCACCATTCCGGCCGGCCGCTACGACTTCGCCGACCTGCAGCTGTACCTCGGCATGGGATCCGGCGCCCGCCTGCGGACGGCGATGGATCTGCGCAGTGGTACCTACTTCGACGGACGTCGCACCCAGGTCATCCTGACACCAACATGGAATGCGTCGCGCCATCTCGAGCTTGGTGCGGACTATCAGGTCAGCGCGCTGCGCTTTCCGGTGCGCGACCAGTCCGTCGACGTCCACGTCGCCCGGTTGCGAGTCCGGACAGCGCTCAACGCGCAGACCTCGGGCAACGCGTTCGTGCAGTTCAACTCCACCACCAACCGACTCGACGCGAACGTCCGGCTGCGCTACGCTGTGGCAGAAGGGACGGACCTGTGGGTCGTCTACAACGAGGGGCTCGACACCGAGCGTTCCCGGGATCCCCTCGGCGTGCAGTCGCCCTTTTCGCTCGCCCGAACCCTGATCGTCAAGTACAGTCACACCTTCGCCTTCTGACCGTGTCCCGTCCCGGCCTTGTTGCCGCAGTCTGCGTCGCCTGGATCGTCATCGCCGCGATCGTCGGGGCGCAGGCGACGCTTGGCTCCGCGTTGATGGCCAGCGGCAACACGCCGCCGTTATCGATGATGACCGCCCTGCGGACCGCCATGATCCAGACGCTGCCCTGGATTCCAGTGACACTGGCGGCCATCGCACTGACAGTCCGCTTTCCGATGCAGCGGAGACGGTGGTCCAGACATCTGCCCGTGCACATCATCGCCGCGCTTCTCCTGGCGTTCATGGCGAACGTGCTCGTCGTGCTCGGATTCTGGTGGATGAGTGGACAGTTTCAGGGGTTCACGGCGCTCGCCCGGGCCGGATTATTGTGGGCTACCATCCGCCTGCACGTCGCGTTGCTGGTCTATGCGGCCATCCTCGGCATAACCCAGGCGGTGCTCTCCCAGCGCCGCGCCAGGGCGCGCGAGCTGCACCTGGCGCGCGTGGAGGGACAGCTGGCGCGTGCGCAGGTGCAGGCGCTCAACGCGCAGATCCGGCCGCACTTCCTGTTCAACACCCTTCATACGATCGGCCAGTTGTGGCGGAGCAATCGCAGCGACGACGCGGACGCGGTTCTCGATCATCTGGGGACGCTCTTTCACAAGGTGCAGGCGTCCACCACACGGATGGCGATTCCGCTGGCTGACGAGCTCGCGATGGTGCGCGAGTATCTCGCAATTGAAGAGGCACGATACGGCGATCGCCTCCGCACCCGGGTGCAGGCGGATGACACGTTGATGGAGTGCGCCGTTCCACCGCTGATCCTCCAGCCCATCGTGGAGAATGCGGTGCGCCACGGTATCGCAGCGGTATCATCGGCGGGTCGACTGGAGGTGCGCGCTGAGCGATACAATGGCACGCTACGCCTCACGGTCTCCGATGATGGACCGGGACTAAACGGTGCAAAGTCGTCCGCGGGCTCCGGCGTCGGCTTGCGGAACACGCGCGAGCGCCTGCAGCAACTCTACGGCGACGCCGGCCGACTCACCCTGAGCGATGCGCACGGAGGAACGGTCGTGGTGATCGAGCTTCCGTTGCAAACGGTGGACGAACAGGGATGACATCCGCGTCGGTCCGCGCCGTGATTGTCGACGACGAACCGGCCGCGCGAGACGTCGTCCGGACCATGCTCGCCGAGCACGAACGGATTGCGGTGGTCGGCGAGGCGACGAACGGAAGCGACGCTGAGGCCGTCATTCGTCACCTGCGGCCGGACCTCGTGTTCCTCGACGTCCAGATGCCGGACCGCGACGGTTTTGGTGTCCTGGAGGCATTGGGCAGCGACGTACCTCGGGGGATCATCTTCGTGACGGCGCATGACGAACACGCCATCCGCGCGTTCGAGGTGCACGCGCTCGACTACGTCCTCAAACCGTTTGGCCGCCAGCGGTTTGTCGATGCGGTGCATCGGGCGCTCGAGCGGCTGAGTGCACTCGACGCGCTCAGCATGCAGCGCACACTCGCGAGCATGGCCGAGGACAGGCGGGCAGGCCATCGACCAGCGGCGGAGCTGGCGACGGTCGCGGTGGAAAGTCTCCCCGATGGGCCTGCGGCTTCGGGCCTGAAACGACTGGCGGTGCGATCGGCGTCGAAGGTGACCCTGCTGGATGTGGAATCGATCGACTGGATCGAGGCGGATGGCGACTACGCGCGCA
>DASPMP010000003.1:0-8124 GCA_035626995.1 Gemmatimonadaceae bacterium | reverse complement strand
CCAGCGATCGTGAACGACGCCAAGCGCGTGATAGCAGTCGGGCACGGTGTTGACCAGAACGCGGATCGCCAGCAGGTCGTAGATCTCCTCATACGGCTTCTGGCGCTGCAGCATCTTCTTGTAGATCGACCAGAGATGCTTGGGGCGCCCGGTCACTTCGAAGTCCCGCATCCCGGCGTCGCCGAGTGCCTTTTCCAGCGGCTCACGGAACTGCGAGATGAGCTGCTCACGCTCGGCACGCTTCTGCGCGACCTTCTTGGCCAGCGTGCGGTATTCCTCGGACTCGAGATGCTTGAAGGACAAGTCTTCGAGCTCCCACCGCATTTTCGCCATACCGAACCGGTGCGCGAGGGGAGCGTACAGGTCACGCGTTTCGGCCGCGATGCGACGACGCTTCTCCTCCGGCAGCGCATCGAGCGTGCGCATGTTGTGCAACCGGTCGGCGAGCTTCACGATGATGACGCGGGCGTCCTTGGCAATGGAGAGGAGCAGCTTGCGGTAGCTCTCGACCTGCCGCTCCTCCTTGGTCCCACCGCTCGGCAGCTTGGCGATCTTGGTGAGGCCGTCCACGATCGCCGCGACCTCCTTCCCGAATTCGCGCTCGACGTCCGCGACGGTGATCCGGGTATCCTCGACCACGTCGTGGATCAATCCACACGCGACCGTGACCGAATCCAGCTGCAGTTCTGCCAGAATCTTGGCGACTTCGACGCAGTGCGTAACGAACGGCTCGCCGGACAAGCGCATCTGCCCACGGTGAGCTTCCTCGGAAAACCGATAGGCGCGCGCCAGCAGGTCGCGATCGAGTCGCTCGATCTCGAATGCCTCCTCCCACCCGGGAATCCGTTCCTTCACCGCAGTCGCCATTACAACAGTCCTGCCTCCGCGAAACTCGTGTACCGTCCCCTTCCGATGATTACGTGATCGTGTACCGGTATGTCCAGTAGGCGCCCCGCCGCAACCAGCTGATCCGTCACGTTCCGGTCGTCCGATGACGGCGACGGGTCGCCGCTGGGGTGATTATGGATCAGGATAATCGCGGCCGCCCGCTCCGCGATTGCCTCCCGGAATACCTCCCTCGGATGCACGAGGGACGAATTGAGGATGCCCCGCGTGACGGTGATGTCCCGTTCCAACCGGTGCTGTGCGTCCAGCACCGCGACGTGAAATTCCTCGACCGGCAGGTCTTCCAGGCGCGGCGCGAAGATCGACACCACGTCCCGCGGAGACCGGATGGGGGTGGCTTCTTCACGCTTCTCCGCCGCCATCCGGCGCCCGAGCTCGAGGGATGCATGGATGACAACGGCCCGTGCCCTTCCTACCCCGGAATGGGCGGTGAGATCGCCAACCGGCCGCATCGCCAACCGACGAAGCGACCCCTGATTCGATCCAAGGATATCCCGGCCGATGCTGAGCGCCGAGCGACCGGGGCCTCCACTGCCGAGCACGATCGCCAGAAGCTCGGCGGTGGACAGCGCGTGCGCGCCGAGGTCCACGAGGCGCTCCCGCGGACGATCGCTCCGTGGCAGCTCGCGGATGGTCTGTGTGATGGTCATGGGAGTGGGGTGAAGCACCCCTCCCATGCTAGTCGTGGAACGCGTCGCGGCGCGACGATTCCATTGCCGGATGGTTCACGAACTCGCGCCGTGACACTTCTTGAATTTCTTCCCGGACCCGCACGGACATGGGTCATTCCGTCCCACGGTGCTCCAGTCGACGTCACCGCTCGGCTGCGGCTCATTCAGGGAACGGGTGCGGCCGGCGCCGATGACGACAGGATCCTGCCGCACGCGCACGCCGGGTTTGGGCGGTTCCTCTGGCGCGATGTCCATGGTCGTGTCTTCAGGCGCCGCATCCTGGGGTTCCACGTCCTCGAGGATGCCCATGGCGTTGAAGCGCCGCGTCGGCCCGGTCGGAGTCCTCCGACCGCCCCCGCCACCGGCGCCTCCGGGTTCATCGCCCTGGCCCGGTGGCGGCCCGAACTGCAACTGCACTTTCAGGAAGCGGTCAGAAAACGTGTTGTAGATGTCGCTCATGAGGTCCACGAACATCGTGTAGGCCTCATGCTTGTACTCCACCAGCGGGTCCTTCTGTCCCCACGACCGGTAGTGGATCGCGTTGCGGAGCTGGTCGAGATCGTAGAGGTGGTCTTTCCACTTCTCATCAAGGACGTTGAGCATCACGAGTGCGAGAAGGCGGTCGCCGTACCCCTCGCCGCGCTCGTCCTTGATGGCGTCCAGGCTCTGGAGCTTCGCGTAGAACGCCTTGCGTGCGGCATCCACCGTTGCCGTCTGCACCGCGACAAGCGTCGTCGGGCGACGCTCCACCTCATCCAGCTCCGGCACCTGGACGAAATAGTGCATCAGCAGTTCCTGGCGCAGCAGGTCGTAATCCCATTCGACGTCGGATTCGAATTCGGCAAGCAGTGTCTCGACCCGCGATGACACTGCCTTTTCGACCATCCGGATCGCCTCGCCCTTCAGCTCTTCCCCGCCCTCGAGTGCGAACGCGCGCAGCGAGTAGATCACCTCGCGCTGCTGGTTCATCACGTCGTCGTATTCCAGCAGGCGCTTGCGTGCCTGGAAATTCTGCAACTCGACACGCTTCTGGGCCTGCTCAATCGATCGGGTGATCAGCGGGTGCGTCAGCAGTTCGCCTTCCTTCGCGCCTAACCGGTCCATGAGCTTCGCAATTCGGTCTGACCCGAACAGCCGCATCAGGTCGTCTTCGAGCGAGAGGAAGAACTGCGAGGCGCCCGGATCGCCCTGGCGTCCTGCGCGGCCGCGCAGCTGACGGTCGATGCGCCGCGACTCGTGCCGTTCAGAACCGACGATGTGCAGGCCACCGACTTCCGTTACCGGAACATCGTTGCCGTCCATGTCCTTGATGACAGACGGTTGCGGCTCCTTCACATCGGGACCGAGTTTGATGTCGGTACCACGGCCGGCCATGTTGGTCGCGATCGTAATGGCGGCACGCTGGCCCGCACCTGCGACGATTTCCGCCTCGCGTTCGTGGTATTTGGCGTTGAGGACGCTGTGCTTGAGGCCCGCCCGCTGGAACATCTTGGAAAGCGTTTCCGACGCATCCACGCTCGCCGTGCCAACGAGCACCGGATACCCGAGCTCATGCAGCCGCTTGGTCTCCTCGACGATCGCGTTGTATTTCTCGCGCCGTGTCTTGTAAACGAGGTCCTGGCGGTCCTCGCGCACCACCGGCTTGTTCGTGGGGATCACTGCCACTTCCAGCTTGTAGATCTGGAAGAACTCCGTTTCTTCGGTTTCGGCCGTACCGGTCATGCCGGCCAGCTTGTCGTACATCCGGAAGTAGTTCTGGATGGTGATGGTGGCGAGCGTCTGTGTCTCGCCCTTGACCTTCACGCCTTCCTTGGCTTCGACGGCCTGGTGCAGCCCCTCGGACCACCGCCGCCCGTGCATGGTGCGGCCGGTGAACTCATCCACGATGAGCACCTCGCCACTCTGGACGACGTAGTTGACGTCCCGCTCGTAAAGGGCGTGGGCCCGGAGCAGCTGATGCACGATGTGCAGCTTCTCGGACTTGCTCGCGTACTCGATCTCGAGCGCGCGCTTGGCCTCCAGCTTCTCCTCAGGTGAGAGCGATGGATCGTGCTCGACGCGATGGACCTCGATGGAAATGTCGGGCAGGATGAACTGATCCTGCGAACTCGGCGACAGGTGTTCGATGCCCAGGTCCGTGAGGTGCACGGAGTGTCCCTTCTCGTCGAGCACGAACAGCAACTCGTTCTCGAGGTCGCGGAACTGCTGCTTGCTCGCAGGCAGCTTCCGGTCGGCAATGTGCTCGAGCTCCGTCTTCTGGACGAGCTGCTTGTTCCCCTGCTCGTTCAGCACCTTCTGCAGCCGGCGATTCTTCGGACTGCCCAGGTGCGCCTTGTAGAGCTTCAGCGCTGCCGTCTGCGTGTCATCCTTCTCGAGGGCGCGCTCCGCATCAGCCACGAGGGAATTCACGATCTCCGTCTGCCGACGGAAGATGCGGCCCACTGCGGCATTGTGCTCGAAGAACATCGCGTCGTTCTCATTGCCCACAGGGCCCGAGATGATCAGCGGCGTCCGCGCTTCGTCCACCAGCACCGAGTCGACTTCGTCCACGATCGCGAACACGTGCTGGCGCTGCACGCGCTGCTCGAGCGAGACCACCATGTTGTCGCGGAGGTAGTCGAAGCCGAACTCGTTGTTCGTCCCATAGGTGATGTCCGACAGGTACGCCGCGCGCCGCTCCGGCGAGCCTGGTTCCGTGTCGTCGAGGCAGCCGACAGTGAGGCCGAGGTATTTGTAGACGTGGCCCATCCACTGGGAGTCGCGCCGCGCCAGATACGAGTTCACGGTGACCAGGTGCGCGCCCTTCCCCGGAAGTGCATTCAGGTAGAGCGGCAGCGTCGCGACGAGCGTCTTGCCTTCGCCGGTCGCCATCTCCGCGATGCGCCCGAAGTGCAGCTGGATTCCGCCCATGAGCTGCACGTCGTAGGGGACCATATCCCACGTGAGCTCGTGACCGGTGACCATCACCGTGGAGCCAACCAGTCGCCGTGCGGCGACGCGGACGGTGGCGAACGCTTCCGGAAGGATTTCGTCGAGCGTTTCCGCGATGGCGTCGCGCCATTCGCCCTCCAGTCCGCCGCGGCCGTCCCCGCCCCCGAGTTCCTGGTCGATCCGTTCGCGTTCCGCGGCATCCGCGGCCTTTTTCTTGGCCTCACGAAGCGCAGCAACGCGACTCTCGAGGTCTCCGGTGTTTTCGGCGATGATGCGCCGGAACTTCGCGGTCTGTCCTCGCAGTTCCTCCTCGGAAACGCGCTGAAGCTTCTCATCCCATTCGTTGATCTGGTCCACGATGGGCTGAATGCGGCGCCGCTCCCGATCGTGCCGGGACCCTACCACCGCACTGATTACGCGTTTCAGCATCTATCCTCTAGCGATATAAGCCACCGCGCTCGATATACGCGGCGACCTTTTCCGTGACGAACCCTCGAATGGACTTCCCTGACTGGACCCGCTGCCGGATTTCCGTGGACGACACGTCGATGCGACGGGTGCTCAGCCGGATGGCATTTGTCTCCTGAAACACGGCAGGAAGGGCGACCTCCCTGTCATGCTGCCGCTCCAGGAGGACCGGGCGGGCAAGGCGCAGAATCCGTTCGGGGTCCTTCCATTTCGTGAACGTGCCGAGCACATCCAGCCCCAGGAGCAGGAATCGCTCGGCCTCCCCGTAGCGTTCAGCGACCTCCGTCAGCGTGTCGACGGTAAAAGATAACCCGCCCCTGCGCACCTCAACGTCCGATATCTCGAACCGTGCGTCCTCAGAAAAGGTGAGGCGAGCCATCTCGAGGCGTTGTTCGGCGGTCGCCGTCGCAGCCGCCGCTCCGATCTTGAGGGGCTGCGTACCGGTTGGCACGACGATCAGCCGGTCGAGGCCCAGTTGCTCATGCGCATCCGTCGATGCAAGCAGATGTCCGACGTGTGGTGGATCGAAGCTGCCGCCGAAAATGGCGAGACGCACCAGTCAGGGCGTGACCGACGGCGTTTGCGTGGGGACAGGCCGCGCCGTTGTGTCGACGACCATGCGCGTTCCCCTGCACACCTCGGCAACTTCCTCGTCCCCGGGATAGGCGTCCCGCAGCTTCGTGCACGTTTCATCGAGCTGTTCGCGGTACCGGATAGCGCGATAGGACTCCGCGAGCCGGAGCTGCGCATCCCGTACGCGGGGCACGTGCGGCCAGCGTTCGATGACGTTCAGGAAGTAGATGTTCGCGGAATCGTACGCCTTCCGCCGGAAGTAAAAGAGCCCGGTCTCGTATTCCTTTGTCGCGAACCACTGCTCCAGCTCGATCACCGAGCGGCGTGCTTCTTCGGCATGCGGACTGGTTTCGCCGTACAACCCGAGCATGGTGTTGTAGGTGGCAAGCGCCGTCTCGCCATAGGTTGGGTCGAGCGTCGGCTTTCTCCAGAGTCGCTTATACGACTCGGCGGCCTGGAATGCCGCATCATCGGCGAGGGTGTCATCGACGAATGACTCGAAGAGACGCGAAAAGCTCTGCGCTGCCAGCAGGTGCTCCCGCTGCTCCGCATGCGCTCTCCCGAGGTACCAGTACGAACGGGGCAACAGCGAGTCGCGAGGTCCGAGGTCAGTGGTGAGCTTCTCGAACGCGAGCACCGCGTTTCCCCAATGCCGCTGCTGGTATTCCCTCAGCCCGGCCGCGTAGAGCGCGTCCGACGTCGGAAACCGATTGATGCGAAAGCCGCCGCGGCAAGCCGTCAGCGCGGTCGCAGCCATGACGGCGACTGTAATCCAGGTACGTGCGTGCATTATTGGGTCGAAGTACCCGACAAACCGCGTCGAGTTCAGCTCTGGCCGCCCAGTCGTCGGGCGAGCATGGAGCGGTATGTGTCCAGGCGCGGCGCTTCTGGATGAAGCTCACCGGCCCGATCCCACACCGACCGAGCCTGTTCCAGGTCCTCCGCAAGATAAGCAGCCAGGCCGCGCAGCAGCATGGCGTCCAGCCAATCGGGCCGCTCGCGCAGGATCTCGTCCAGTTCCCCCGCCGCGGCGGCCGGATCGCCAGCGTCCAGGAGCGTGCGAGCCAGTTCCAACCGCAGGTCGGCGAATCCGGGCCGAATGGCAAGCGCCTGTCGATATTGCTCGGCGGCTTCCCGCATCCCACCAGCCTCGCGGTATGCCCGCCCAAGTTCGGCATGCATGTTCGCGAGTTTATTGGCGACGACCGCGGGAAAGCCGGTATCATCGGCGCGGCCGAGCTCGTGTGCCTGCAACAGCGCCTCGGCCGCCTCCGGACCGCGGCCGAGATCACTGAGCACGATCGAGCGATTCAGGTGCGCTTCGACGTATCGTGGATTGAGCTTGAGCGCTGCGTCGAACGACTGCAACGCGGCCTCCCGCGACTCCAGCATGGCGTGGCACAGGCCAAGCATGTGATGCGCGTCCGCGTAGCCATGTCCGGAGGCGATGGCCGACGCGAACAACAGCGCCGCGCCCCGGTAGTCGCGCGCTGCAAAGCGCTCCCGCGCAACCGTCAGCAGCTCAGACTCGGCTGCCAACCCGGCTCGCGGATGGGATCTTGTGATCGACAGTCGCTGCCGTATCGCTTCCTCTCCCGATGGAGTGATACTCGAAACCGAGCTTCCGCATCTTCTCGGGAGCGTAGAGGTTTCGACCGTCGACCACGAGTGGGCGGTGCAGCAACGAGCGGATCCGCTCGAAATCGGGATGCCTGTACTCGTTCCAGTCCGTGATGACCGCGAGGGCGCTGGCACCGCGCAAGGCGTCATAACTCGCCTCGGCGAATGCGACGCGATCGCCCAGACGACGCTTCGCCTCCGGCATGGCGACTGGATCGTGCGCCACGACTGTGACGCCCGCCTCGATCAAGTCATCAATGACGGTGAGCGCCGGCGATTCCCGCATGTCGTCGGTGTTTGCCTTGAACGCCAGGCCCCAGATGGCAACGCGCGCGCCGCGGACATCGTCGCCGAGCGCCGCGATCAATTTTTCGCTGACGCGATGCTTCTGCCGGGAATTCACCGCTTCGACCGCCTCGAGGATCTGCAGCGACAGGTCGTGCTCACGCCCCGTGCGGGCCAGGGCTTGCACGTCCTTCGGAAAACACGAGCCGCCGTAACCCGGACCGGGAAACAGGAAGGACGGACCGATGCGTTCATCCGTGCCGATCCCGCGACGAACCATGTCGATGTTCGCCCCGACTCGCTCGCACAGGTTCGCCATCTCGTTCATGAAGGAAATGCGCGTCGCCAGCATTGCATTCGCGGCGTACTTCGTCATTTCCGCGGATGGGATGTCCATGAAGATGATGGGGCGACCCGTGCGCACGAACGGCGCGTACAGCTCGGCCATGATGCTCCGTGCGAAGTCTGATTCGGCGCCGAGCACCACGCGGTCGGGTTTCATGAAATCGTCGACCGCTGCCCCCTCCTTCAGGAACTCCGGATTGCTCACCATGTGGAAGGGGAACTGCGTGTGCCTCGAGACGACCGCTGCGACGCGTGACGCCGTGCCCACAGGAACCGTGGACTTGGTGACAACGACCAGCTCGCGACGCCCGGACTTGCCGATCGT
>DASPMP010000002.1:0-4296 GCA_035626995.1 Gemmatimonadaceae bacterium | reverse complement strand
GTGGCGGACGCAGTTGTAGACAATCGCCTCCAGTGGCGGATCTGCGCTCCTTTGAGGAGTTTTAAGCCGTTGATGAACGCGGCGAGGCTATCGGGATCCTCTGCCGGTGGGTCTGGACTAGCGTGCGAAGACGCGTCGGATCAGTGTAGTCAGCTCGGCCGGCTGCTCGCCGAAGCGTCGCAGCCGCGAGCGAAAAGATCTTCGCGCCGCCAAGGTCCGGCGAGGAACGCCAGCGCAAGGCCGCGACGGAGCGCACCGACGCGCGATGTCATCGCGCGAAACAGTGTGACGCGCGCTCCCGACCTTGCTCGTCCTGCTCGGCCCGACGTGCATGGAGTGCGCGTGCGGCCGTGCGTCGGCTTATGACGTCGGCTTCGCCGACCTCTCCAACTTCGTCCGCACTTTCCATCGCGCCGCGGGAATGTCGCCACGCCACTTCCGCATCACGGCGAAGGGCCGCCGGCGGCCGCTCCTCAGGCCGTTCGGCCTGAGAGCTTCATCAGTGCAGGCACCGGGGCAAACCAGGCCGCCATCACCGACCGCACTACGTTCGAGTATCGCACTCGCCGCGCACTGAAGAGACTGGCGATTAATGCTCCAACGCTCTGGGGTGCCGCCACCAACCGTGGCGTATTCCGATCGACCTCGACCTCGGCCTCGGCATCGGCCTCGGCCTCGGCATCGGCCTCGATTTGGCGAGGCGGTGCTGGCTGGCATGTCGCTGCAACTCGCAGCTTCGAGGCCGAGGCCGACGCCGTGGCGAGGCCGATTTTATTCTTCGACAGTCGCTGAAGAGCTCAGCCGGCGAACGCTCGCGGCCCGCTCCAGCGCACTTGTGTCTCCCACTGCATCGGTATGGTAGCGCTAACGGCCAACGGGGGTTTCCACATGCGCCATCGCGTCCGTAGTTTCCGTCCCTTACAAGTCACTGTCTTCATGGCGGCACTCGCCACTCCGCTTGGTGCGTCGGCACAGACGTTCTCGTACCTGGAGCCCGAGTGCGAAATCTCCGGCGTCCATATGATGATGGCATTCAACGGCGTCGCAGGGACGCTCGCGCAAGCCGGCAAGGTTGTAGTCGAGGGCCACGATCCCTTCGAATTGGCATTCCTTAGCTTGCCCGGCTGCAAGTTGACGCCGGTTCTCACCTCGCGTCCCAGGCCGACAATCGTAATGTCCGTGGCTGCGTCCGGTGCATTGCTGTTCGACGGCGGGCTGCGCGCCAATACGCGTTACTTCAAGCACGCCGGTGGCGAGATCGTGCCGGTGCCAGCCCCTGCGGACGCCCGCAACGACTGGGATCCGGTGCTCTCCGACGACGGCAGCGCGGTCGTGTGGGTGACGACGCGGCGGCTCGATCGCGGCGCCTTTGAACAGCACTTGACCATTCGAGATATGGCCAGCGGCTCCGAACGAACGGTTGCTCTGCCCCCTCATCGCAAAACGTATCGACTGATCGGCGCGGACGTCCGCCAGAAACGATATGCGGTCGTCAACTATCCCCATACGGTCACCGTGGTCGAGGACAACGGCAATCCGGTTTTCGGCCCCATCGATGCCACCGCCGTGCGTGGCATGGTCTCTCCTCAGTTTCGCTATCGTGGCACTGATTGGTTTGCCTGGGACCATGGCGGCAGCGACTCGAGCTCGATCCAGTGGTCGGCGGCCGCCGGCAGCGGCAGCCGCAATTTCGCCCCGGCATCGCTAAAGTCGGTTGACGTCAACCCGCGCGGCACGCTGGTCGCGTACAGCACGGCTGGCAACCGCGCGCTACGCACGGATGGTTCGGTCGGCATTTTGCGGGTCACTGACGGCTCGGATTTGTTCTCTCGCATTGGCGAGGCCCAAGTGGCCTTCCTAGGCGAACGCCACCTGGCCCTCGGTACGCGCCAAGGTGTTCAGGTGTTGCGGCTCCCCGGTCCGTCCGATCGACCCGGGTCAGCGGCAGCGATCGCTACCGCGCCGGTCGATATCGAGGACCGCATGATCGAGATGGGAGGAAAGCGTGCGCAGGCGCTGGGACTCACCTGGGAGCGGCCGACCAGCGCCACCGCAGCGGCCATCCTTGGGAGCTGGAAGCTCGTCGACGTAGAGCAGCCGGGTGGCTGCGGCGGGGACCAACCTTTCCTGGAGTTCCGCAGCGATGGAATCGCTTATGATCTGGGCCCCAGGAAGCAGAAGTATCCCTACAAGATCGGCGCACGCGCCATTCTCGTCGGCACTCCAGGATCCGACGGTTATGTCGTGTATCAAATGAGCGGTGGCTTCTACATCCCATCGTTCGAGTGCGTGCTGGTAAAGCTCGAGAAGATGAATTGACGGTCATCAGTGATGCGGCGGTCACGCGATGAAGATCGAGTATTCAAAGGATCCAGCGGGAGTCGAGTACGAACAGACTCTGGATCGGCCCGAACGTTAGGTGCGGCGATAATCCGCTATTCAAGCTCTCAAGTAATCCGGATCGACCTTCTCGGATCCTGGTAGAGCGAAAGTCCAGGACGCACCGCATTCCCGGTTCTCAATCCCCGGCTGGAGATTTCGCCACCCGCCTGAAGAGCGGTGAGCTCGAGCTCGCTGTCCAGGATGGAGATGGCTCTTTCTCGGTCAGCTTCCCATTTCGGGTTGCCGCGGGGATCAGGTCGTGCGGTGCGCATCCCAGGCGCCGACCCGAATGCGTCTCGTCGCCCTCCCGGATCGGGACCATCTCGGGTCTTGGATCATCCGGGTCAGCGCTCAGGGCTTCTCGAATCAGGTGACTGGCCTACCGGCATTTCCACCGAAGGTCCGGTGACCATTCGTCTTGCCGGTGCCGGACTCGCGGCCGCAGCAAGCATCGATACCTGTCGGCCGGTCGGCAAGACGCTGTTGAAGTGCCGCTAGTCGGATAGCGCCAATCTTCGCCACGTGCGCGCGATGCCAATCACCGCTCAAATCGAGGACGAGGACGATTGTGAGTCCGGGAGACTCAGCTCCTTCCTCCACGCCTGCGCTCCAGGCGTTCCAGAACGCCCCACGCGGCAGACCACTTCTCGATGTAGGGCCAATCCAGAGCAGAGAGACCCAGCAGTCCGGCGAGATCCGCCTGATCCTTGGGGCGGTCGGCGATGAGCTTCAGGATGATCAGGTCTTCGACACTCGCGACGCGGACACCGTCTGGCGTCGCGATCGCGCGCGACAGAACCTCGCGCTGGAAAGCTGTCTTGGCCGTCTGCACCTCGAGCACGAGGGCGCGGCTGGCGCACCAGAAGCGAATGAAATCCGGTCCCGACTGTGCCTGGCCGCCGTGCTCGCGCATCGACACAAAGCCCTCCTTCTCGAGAGCCGTGCGAAGAGCCTCGAGCTGACGGCTGTCGGCAGCGACCGTCAGGTCGACGTCACCGGTGAGCCGCGGTTCGAGCCAGCAATTGACGGCGTGGCCGCCGATGACGACGTAGCTCACGCCGGCTTCGGCAAGAATGCCGGCCACGTAAGGAACCGGATTCTCCATCGTTTCTCAGGGGTCACACATGCCGAGCTGCCGCGCTCGCTCGTAGAACTTGGCGGGATCGTCCTCCGGATCGTCACGCCGAACGAGCTCGCGGTAACGCCAGTAGAGCTCCCAACTACGCCGCAGGCGCTCGTCCATCGAGAGGGCGAGATGCTCCGCGTGCGCCTGGCGGTGCGAGAGCTCCTTGTACACGCCGATGCGCCGCATGTACTCGCGATCCTTCTCGGAGACCTGCATGCGTACGAACCTAGCGTCACCCCCGGCGCAAAGCGAGTCGGAGCTGCACAGCTACGACTCGCTCTGGGCAGTCTGAGGTGCGAGCTTTGAGCGCCACGTTACGTATGGCTCATCAGTAGGTTCCGGTGGCATGGGGCGGCGACTCGCCGTGCGGGTCATGCACGTAGCGACAATTCCCGCAATTCTCCGCGGCTAAGCTGTAGATGACAATCGCCGTCGTCGTCGCCCTGGGGACCCGGCGTGTCTGTTGCCGCTGCTGCGGTCGCGGAAGCCCGCCGAAAATCGTGGTGGCACAAGTGCTGCGCGAGTACGGGGGTGATTGGCAAGTTGGGGCAAGTTGGGGGGCAGTCCGCAGCGTGGTTTCGATTACGAGAACGAGCACGCGCACCGCTCCACTCTAAGCGAGGGGCCCAAATCCTTCGCTATCTGCCTGTCTCTACGCGCTCGGACCGCGCTCACCGTCGTCGCTCCCCGGTGCTTGACCCGCCAACTCGTGCTCGTGATCGTGCTCGTTATCGTTCTCGTCTTCGTCCTCGCTCAGTTCGCCCCGCGAGCGATTACGCCAACGACCC
>DASPMP010000001.1:0-13790 GCA_035626995.1 Gemmatimonadaceae bacterium | reverse complement strand
TGAGTCCGACGTGCGAAAGGCGGGCGAGTCGATCTGGATGCGCCAGATGCGATCGTCCACCACCGTTGCCACGGTGCTCAATCCCGCCACCGTGACCGTCAGCCGGCGCTCGGGCTGACCTTCGGTGCCATGCTCCAGCGTGGTGTCGCTGAGCACCATGCACCGTGACGCGATGCTGGCCACACGCGCGCCGATGCGCAGCAGACCGACGCCGCTATCGGTGAGCACCGGCGGTTGCGCCGCGCCGCAGTTCGGGTCGGCTGCACTCGTTGCGTTGCTGTCCGCCCCCAGGTCCTCGGCGACAGGAGCGCTCCGCGCCCCGCTGTCAGCTGTGTCAGCACGATCTTCCTCTCCCGCGCCGCCTGTGCAAGAGATTGCCGCGACCGCGAGGCTGATGGCGCACAGCCATGAGCTGATGGCCGAGAGTTGAGAGCTGAAGGCCGAGAGCCGTTCCCTCACTTCTCCAGCGACCCGAGAAATTCGCGCGTCCACCATTGCACGTCGTATTCGAACACGTGCGTCCGCAACAATCGCATTCTCCGCCGACGCTCGGCGCTGTCCATCGTCAACGCGGTGTGGATGCTGGCCGCGACGCCGCCGATGTCATAGGGGTTCACGATCAGCGCGTCGCGGAGGTCGTCGGCCGCACCGGCGAATTCGCTGAGCACCAGCGTGCCGCTTTCGTCGTTGCGACACGCGACGAATTCCTTCGCGACGAGATTCATGCCGTCGCGTACCGGCGTCACGAGCATGACGTCCGCCGCGCGGTACAGCGCGATGAGATCGTCATTGTCGAGCGACTGGTGCATGTAGTGAATCGGCATCCAGGTGGACGTGCCGAAGCGGCCGTTGATCCTGCTGACCAGCTGCTCGACCTCACGACGGAAGCTGCGGTACGCGCCAACGCTGCCGCGCGACGGAACCGCGACCTGGAGGAAGCGCACGTTCCTCCGCCATTCGGGATGGTCCTCGAGCAGCCGCTCGATGGCCGCGAGGCGACGCGGGATTCCCTTGCTGTAGTCCAGGCGGTCGATGCCAAGGATGAGCCGTTCCTTTCCTGCCGGCCGGTGTCCGAGGGCTTTCACGATGACACCGGGATCGGCGGCCCGCGCGTTGAACGATTCGGCATCGATGCCCATCGGGAAAACGCCAAGTTGCACCGCGCGGTCGTTCCATCGCACGTGGCTGTCGGCGTCCATCTCGAGGCCGAGGAGGCGACGGAGTGCCGCGGTGAAGTGCCCGCGATACCGGCGCGTGTGAAAGCCGATGAGATCCGCGCCGAGCATTCCTTCCACGAGCCACTTACGCGCGGGGAGCACGAAGAAGATCTCGGGATTCGGAAAGGGGATATGCAGGAAGAAGCCGATCTTCGCCTCGGGGATGCGCTTGCGCAGGAGCGCCGGCAGCCGCATGAGGTGATAGTCGTGCACCCAGACGAGGTCGCCGGGCTGCCAGCGATCGGCGACGGCGTCCGCGAAGCGCTCATTCACGCGTTCGTACGCGTCCCAGCCGTCGAGGTTGAGGGGAAGCC
This sequence comes from Gemmatimonadaceae bacterium, assembly GCA_035626995.1. GTDB lineage: Bacteria > Gemmatimonadota > Gemmatimonadetes > Gemmatimonadales > Gemmatimonadaceae > DASPMP01. The sequence goes on along the minus strand of DASPMP010000001.1, from coordinate 12,259 downwards.
GGTCGAGGCGGTCGTGCGCGAGCGGCCAGAGAATGCCGTTCGACAATTTTGCGTAGAACGTTTTCGCGTCCGCGGCATCGAGTGTCACGGCGCTCGCCCGCATGTTGTCGAGTTGCTCGCGCACCTGGTGGCGGTGCTTCGCGTCCATCTTCAGGTCGCCGAGCCAGCCGATCCACCAGCTCTCGGCGGCCGCGTGCGTGGAACGGAGTCCGGTCGCGAGTCCCCCGACGCTGCGGGTGAGCTGGACGTCGCCATCCACTTCGCGCGCCGTGACCGGCAGTCGATTGGAGACGATGAGAACGCGACCGCTGCGAGGCTTGCGCGCTGCGCGCTGGGCATCGCTGTAGTGCGACGCGTCCAGCATGCGTGAGTCTGGCGGTGTCAGGCGCATGGGCCCTCCTTCAAGTCGATGAACGCTCTGCCTGGTTCTCGCGCGAAAGTGTACTCGCATGGTAATCAAAGGGTGCCAAAAACGCAGCCTTTGATATCTTGCGACGATGCCCCACCATCATCCGACACCGGAGCATCGCGGCAGTTGAGCGAAATCAGCGGGGACGTCCGCACGCTGATACGCGAGCGACTGGTGTCCATGGACCACGTGGAAGTCGTGATGCGGCTGCGCGAGGGTGAGGCGGAGCTGCAGACGCCCGCGCAACTCGAGCGGTCCACGCGCCTCGGTCCACACACCGTGCAACGCTGCCTCAACGATCTCGTGCACGGCGGGCTCGTGCGACAGGAACCCGCGTCGAACGCGTACGCATATGCGCCGCGCACATCCCGCGACCGCGCAGCGATCGACGAGCTGGCGGCGCTGTACAACCAGCGGCCGGTGACGCTCGTGAAGCTCATCTATGAACAGCCGCCGACGGCGGTGAAATCGTTTGCGGACGCATTCCGCCTGCGCGACGACGACGAGGAGGAGGGGCGGTAGATGGCATTCACCGTGTATGCGCTCTGCGCGCTCACGAGCCTCGCGTGCTCCGTGCTCCTCCTGCGTGGATTTCTCCGGTCGCGCGCGCGGCTGCTGCTCTGGAGCGGCCTGTGCTTCGCCGGGCTGTTCATCAACAACGCCCTGCTGACGATCGACACGCGGGTACCGTACGACCTGAGCATCACCCGCTCCATTCCCGCGGTGATCGGCGTGCTGTTGCTGATGTACGGGTTGATCTGGGAGTCCGACCGATGACCCATTTCGTGGCCGGCCTCCTGGTGATGGGCTACACTGTCGCCGCGATGTACTTCATGCGGTTCTGGCGGGAAACGCGCGATGCGCTGTTCCTGTTCTTCGCGGCCGGCTTCGCGCTCCTCGCCATCCAGCGCACGACGCTGGCGATCGCGTACCTGATCCCGGTGCCGATGACGACGCACTATGTGCTGCGACTCGCCGCCTTCGTCGTCATCCTTGCCGGTATCCTGCACAAGAACAGGCGTTGACCGTCCTCCAGCACCTCACACCACCTCCGGCCGTGCCCGAAGGCACGGGCGCGGTGCCGGACGATCTCGGCTTCATCGTACTGCTGTTCGTGCTCTTCGTGGTCCCGAAGGCGCTGCAGCGGTACCGGATCCCCGCGGCCATCACGAGCCTGGTGCTCGGCGCGCTGTCCGCGAACCTGGGCTGGGTAGAGCCGAGCGTCGCGTTGAACCTGCTCTCGACGTTCGGCATCGTTGCGTTGTTCCTGTTCGCCGGGCTCGAGATCGACGCGACGGAAATCCGGAAGGGCGCGCGCACCCTCGTGCAGCACGTGCTCCTGTGGTCGCTGCTGATGGTGCTGACGGTGTACCTGGCCACGCGGTATTTCGCGATGGATGTGCGTCCCGCGGCGCTCGTCGCGCTCGCGCTGCTGACGCCGAGCACAGGATTCATCCTGTCCACGCTATCGTCGTTCGGGCTGAGCACCTCGGAGCAGTTTGCGGTGAAGTCGAAGGCGGTCGGCGCCGAGCTGATTGCGCTGGCGGTGCTGTTCTTCGTGCTTCAGACGGAATCGGTGGAGCGGTTCAGCTTTGCGGTCGCCGCGCTCGCGGGAATCGTCTTCGTGATTCCGCTGGCGTTCCGTGCATTCGCGGCGAACGTGGCGCCGTACGCGCCGCGATCCGAATTCGCGTTCCTGTTGATGGTGGCGGTGCTGTGTGCATGGGCCACGCGACGGCTTGGCGTCTATTACCTGGTCGGCGCGTTCATCGTCGGGGTTGCAGCGCAGCGATTCCGGGAACGGTTGCCGGCGATGTCGTCGGAGAAGATGATCGACGCGCTTGAAGCCTTTGGATCGGTCTTCATTCCCTTCTACTTCTTCGTCGCCGGGACGCACATCGAAGGGGAGCAGTTGTCGTGGGGCGCGTTGGGACTCGGCGTGTTGCTCCTGGTCGTGTTCGCACCGCTGCGCATTGGCGTCACGGTGCTGCACCGGAAGCTGGGGCTGAAGGAAACGCTGTCGGCGGCGCGGCGGGTGGGAGTCGCGCTCGTCCCGACGCTGGTGTTCACGCTGGTGCTCGTGCAGATCCTGCGGGAGGAATACGCCACGAGCGAGACGCTGCTGGGGGGGTTGGTGCTGTACACCGTGTTGAACACCATGCTTCCCGCGATGGTGCTGCGCACACCGCCGCCGAGCTATGAGGAACCGGAGGCGCCGGAGGCGTTGCAGCTCTCGGTTCTCGACTCCGAGCCGATCACCCGCTGACGGTCAGCTCCTCCTCATCAACGGGGAGCATGTACTCCTTGATCTTGCGATAGAGGGTACGCTCGCCGATGCCGAGCAGCTCGGAGGCACGTCGGCGGTTCCCGCGCGTCTGCTTGAGCGTCGCTTCGATGACCATGCGCTCCACGTCGGACATGCGCGTGCCCGGCTCGATGACGACGACATTGGGCGGCGGTGGCACGTCTCGCGGCGGAAGCGCGCCAACCACGGGATGCGCTCGCGCGCTCTGACCAGTGATTGGCGGGCTGCCGGCGTCGCCCGGGAGCACCTCGCCGATGAAGCCATTGTCGCCGACGTCCCAATTCCGGTTTTCCTGGTGCGCAACCTGGCGACGCAGGTCTTCCACCTGGAGCCGCAGCTCGAGCAGAGAGCGGAGGATGAATTCCAGCTCGCGACCGTCGGCTGCCGCCATCTGCTGGGCGCGCGCCGCCTGCGGCACCGGGACCGGGAGCCAGCGCGCGCGACCGCCATCGCGGATCTGCCGCGGCAGGTCATGCGGTTGGATCTCGCGGCCGGGGGCGAGCACCACCATGCTCTCGACGAGATTGCGCAGCTCGCGGACGTTGCCGGGCCACGGATATTCGACGAGCAACTTCATCGCCTCGGCGCCGATGCCGTGGAACTCACGATCGTGCTGCTTCGAGTAGTCGGTGATGAACTTGCGGACCAGGTGCGGCACGTCTTCAGGACGCTCCCGCAGCGGCGGCAGGTAGATGGAGAGCACGTTCAGGCGATAGAACAGGTCCGCGCGAAAGCTTCCCTGCTCCACATGCTCCCGGAGCGGCTGGTTGGTCGCGGCGATGACGCGCACGTCTACGCGAATCGGCTGTGTGCCGCCCACCCGCACGAATTCCCGCTGCTCGAGAACGCGCAGCAGCTTCACCTGGGTGCTGACGGGGATCTCACCGATCTCGTCGAGGAACAGCGTGCCGGTGTCCGCGAGCTCGAATCTCCCAATCCGGCGCTCGGCGGCGCCAGTGAATGCTCCCTTCTCGTGACCGAACAATTCGCTCTCGAGCAGGGTTTCCGGGAGCGCGCCCACGCTCTCGGCGATGAAGGGTTTGTTCTTCCTGCCGGACAACCGGTGCAGTGCGCGGGCGACGAGCTCCTTACCTGTTCCGCTCTCCCCCTCGATGAGCACCGTGCTGGAGACGGGCGCCATCTGCTCGATCTTGACCAGTACTTCGCGGAGTGGCTCACTCTCTCCGATCAGGCCAGTGTCGCGCTGCAGCTTCTGGCGCGCGAGCATCCGGGTGACAGCGGCGGCCAACTCGGCCGGATCCACGGGCTTGGAGTGCAATTCGACGTAGCCAATGCCTCGCAGGCGATCGCTGGGAGGAGCGGCCTCCATTCCGGCCGCGGGAGGTTCCATGAGACCAATGGCGGGGACCCCACGCCAGAGCTCTTCCTGGACCACCGATTCGTTCAGCCGATCGGTCAGATCTCCCGTAACGACAAGGACTTCCGGACGTACCCGCGCAATCGTTCCACGCAGGTCGTCGAGGGGCGAGACCATGCTGGTCTTTACGCCAGCGCGCTCCAGTTGCGCATTGAGCCGGACCGCCGGCTCCACGTCATGAAGAGTTATCAAAACCGCCATTAGGGTATTATGCCGAAATGGCAGGGGTGTCGGCTAGTAGGAAGGGTGCGAAATCAGGCACTCAAATCGCATGGTTGGCGTAGGGCAGCAGCAGGGTTCCCGACGGTGGGGTGAGGGATGCTTGCCATTTCGCATGCGGGGCGGATCGTGCAGGTGACTGCAGGCGGAAGCGTGACTTTCGCCGAAATCGCAGTGCTGCTGGATGACCTGCTCGATGACCCCCGGATCACGGAGGGGACCGGGATCCTGTGCGATGCGCGCGGTGTGCGCGAAGTGCCCACCACCGCGGAGCTGCGCATCGTGGCGCGCGATCTTGCGCCGCTGCGCGAGCGCGGCGTCCGGCACATCGCCGTGTGCGCGGACAGCACCTTCGTTTACGGCGTGGCGCGGATGTTCGGCGTGTTCGCGGACGTCATCGGGCTGCAGGTGGGCGCGTTTCGTGACCTGGACGACGCGCGGGTCTGGCTGGCGTCGCTGCAGCAGGCCGCTTAGAATTTTTTAGTACGCCGTCGCGACGCCGCGATCACCCAGACCTCAGAGCAGGTGCATGCCAGTCGCGATGGTGCAGGCAGACGCGCGGACCGTGCTCGTTCGCGTGATGGGAGACGTCACCTTCGAAGAGGTGCAGCGTTTCCTCGACGACCTGGCGCGGGTGCGCGACACCCATGGCGCCGTGGCGCTGCTGGCCGACTGCCGCGGCGTCGAGTCCACCGTCAGCGCGGCCGAAATGCGGCAACTGGTGGACGACCTGCGACCCTTCATCCGAAGTGGCATCAACCGGTTCGCGCTGGTGACCGACCGCACGTGGATGTATGGCATCGGGCGGATGTTCGGCGCCCTCGCGGAGCTGGCCGATGCCAAGGTGAACGTCTTCCGGGACATGGACGCCGCCCAGAAGTGGCTGGACGAGCAGAGTCCCGGCTAGCGCTCGCTCGCGAGCCGCGGCTCGAAGGCGGCCGAGATGGCGTGGCCGTCGAAGCCCGCTGGCGCGGTGAGCCCGAGCATCCAGAGCGTCGTCGCGGCGGTGTCCATGGTGCGAACGCCACTCAGGGTCTCGCCGCGATGGACGCCGGCGCCCCACACAATCCAGGGGATGGTTGTGTCGAGCGGATCGGTGCTGCCGTGGCGCCTGCCGTGGCCGCCGTGATCTGACGTGAGCACGACGGTGTAGGCGCCGCGACCGAAGCGCTTGTCCGCCATCTGGATGACCTGCGCGACGGCCGCATCAGCCTGGCGCACGGCCATGCCGTACATCCAGCCCATCCAGCCGAAGTTGTGTCCCGCGAAATCCGCATCGGCGATGTGCACGAACATCAGGTTCGGAACATTGTCCGCGAGATACTCGCGCACGAGGTCCAGCGTCTTTCCGGAATTCCACGGGATCGGGCCGCCATTGGGAGCGCGCATGTGGTCGAGGGTCGTGGGCTCGCCAATGTGGTGGAATTTCGGCTTGCTGAAGAATGCCGCCGTGGTGTAGCCGGCGTCGTGGGCGACGCCGAACACGGTGGGCACTTTCACGTAGCCGAACTGGCCGGTCTTGTCCGAGTTCCAGGTGATGCCGTGGTCTTCCGCATCCACGCCCGTGAGCATGGACGTATGCGACGGAAGAGTATTGCTGTTCGGGATCGTCTGCGCGGTGAGCGAATAGCGACCTTCGTTCATCATGCGCTGAATGGTCTTCGCCTCAAACCGGGCGATCGCGTCGGGACGAAGCCCGTCGACGGAAATCACGATGACGTGGTCGGTGACGCGACCACGCGACGGACGCGGCGCGCTCTGCTGCACGACGCTGTGCTCGGGTGCGCTGCGAAGGGGGGCGCACGCAGACGCGGCGAGCGCGACACTCGAAAGAACCAGGATTCGACGCATGATGGCTGCTGAAAGGCGGGAAGTACGGATGGCAGCGCCGGGCAGGTGGGATGCGCCAGGCTTCGTTTCAAGGACGAGTGCGTCGCGCTTCCGTCAGCGAGCTAAGCCGTGGTCTGCCGCATCGCCCCGAACGACAGCAACAGCGTGCTCGACAATGACCTCGAGCGCGGCGAGACCATCACGCACACCGCCTGGAGAACCGGGAAGGTTCACGATCAGCGTCCGGTTCCTCACCCCCGCGCGCCCGCGCGATAGCACCGCCCGCGGGAACGAATCTGCGCAACGCATCCGGATCCACTCGGCGATACCCGGGGCATCGCGTTCAATGACGGCGCGAGTGGCTTCCGGCGTGCGGTCGGTTGGGGAAAGACCGGTACCACCGGTGGTGAGGATGAGGTCGGCGGCGTCGTCATCGCACCAGCGGAGCAAATGGCTCACGATGGCGTTGACGTCATCGGAAACGAGGGCGCGCTCGATGAGGTGGTGGCCATGTGCCTGCGCCCAGTCGGCGATCGCGTCGCCGGAGGTGTCGCGGCGCTCACCGCGGGCGCCAAGAGTCGAGATGGTGAGGAGAGCCAGGCGCATGCTGGCAGAATAGTGGCTTTTGGTCCGCACTGTGTGCTAGGGCACATACTGTGCGTGGAAATCCGGCATGCGCATGGGAGAGCTGGAGCGCAGCGTGGCGCTCGATACGACCAAACGCGACATCGCGTCGAGAATTCGTCGCGTCTGCGAAAATTTCTGCCAGGAAGAATTCGAGGCCCTGGTGCAGCGCATGGCGGAGATCGACGTCCGGTATCGAATGCGCGACGATTGGGCCGCGTATCGTGAGCAATCGACTGGTTTCACCCCCTCCATCAGCTGACCGGCAGGCACATGCTTCGTGGCTTTACCGACTCCACCGGCGTGGAATGGCGAGTGTGGGAGGTCTTTCCCACTCAGGCTGGATTCAGCCCCGCCACTGAGGTCCTGTCCAGGAGCACGCTCCAGCCGGCATTCACCAATGGGTGGCTCTGCTTCGAGTCGTCCCAGCAGAAGCGTCGGCTCGCTCCAATTCCACAGGGATGGGAATTCCATGAGCCGCCCCTGCTGGAGGAAATGTGCAGGCAGGCTGAGCCCGTACAGGCCCGGAAGCGCGCGAACGCCGTCTAGATGTTGTAGCCGCGACGGAGCAGGTTCGTCGCGGACTGCTCGAATCCAGCCTGCGGCGGGATATCGAACCTGAAGGAGTCCGCCAGCCGCGTATACACGCTGAACAGGGTGCAGACGTGAATTGCATCCTCGATAGCCTCGTCTGACAGCCCCGCCTGCCGGAGCGGAGCGACGTCAGCGGCCGTCAGCGTGTCCGGGGCCAGGGTGAGCTTCTCGATGAAGCCGAGCATCGCGCGGGTTCGTTCCTCGAGCGGCGCTGTTCGCCAATCGTCGAGGACCGCCCGAACCTTGTCCTTGCTGCCGTACGCTCTCGACGCGACCGCGCCGTGAGACTCCATTCAAAAGACGCATTGGTTGAGCTTCGACGTGAACGCAGCAAACAGCTCGCGTTCGGCCACGCTCCAGTCTGAGGGGCCGCGCATGACAGCCTGCGTCCACTTGCTCATCGGCTTTCCGAGGAACTCGGGGCGATAGAACAGCGTCCGGATAATGTCAGGCGCGCGTCGCCGGCTCACGATGCGGATCATCGCGAGGACGAGCTTCTGCGGGAGGCGGTGCCGGTTGACGAGCCGTTTCAGCCTCATGCGCGGCTTTCCTCCAGCACGATGAGCCCGCGCTCGAGGCGCATGATTGCGGCGCCCAGGGCGGCAGCGGCGGTGACCTCGAAGATGGCGTCCTCGGAATGGCCGGCACGCGTGAGCGCTTCGACATCCTCGTCGGTCACCCGCCATGCGTGCGCGGCAACCTTCTCCACGTAGGGACGCAGCTCGGCGGGAAGTTCATCGACGCGACGATGAAACGCCGCCCAGCGCAGCTGGCTGGGGGTGACGCCGTCGGAGTCGAGTACGGCGTGCGTCGTGTTCGCGACGAGCTCGCGATAGCGTCCGCTACTTATGGCTCGCCTCCTTGTAGAACGGCGGCTTGACCACCGTTGCCGTGACGCGCTTGCCGCGAATGTCGATCTCGAGCTTCGAACCTTCCTTCGTCCCCGCGGGGGGCAGGTACGCGGTTCCAATGGGCTTTCCGAGGGATGGGCTCATCGTGCCGCTGCGCACTTCCCCGCTGGGCTTTCCATCGAAAAAGACAGGGTGCCCGTGGCGCGCGATCGAGCGGCCGTCGTCCACGGTGAAGCCCACGAGTTTGCGCGGCAAGCCCTGCTCCTTCTGCTTCACGAGCGCATCGCGGCCGACGAACTCGCCCTTGTTCAGCTTCGTGAGCCACCCAAGGTTGGCTTCGAGGGGCGTGACGGTGTCGTCGATGTCGTTGCCGTACAGCGCCATTCCCATCTCGAGGCGAAGGGTATCGCGCGCGCCGAGTCCGGCCGGCGTGACCTTCCCGGAGGCGACAAGCTGGTTCCAGATGGGGGCGGCGAAACGCGGGTCGAAGTACAGCTCGAAGCCGTCCTCACCCGTGTAGCCCGTGCGCGAGATGAGTGCATGCATACCGCTCACGTGTCCCCAGGAGTGCCAGTAGTACTTGATGGCCGAAAGGTCGATGTCGACCAGCGGCTGGAGGATCTGCTCGGCGATGGGGCCCTGCACCGCAAGGAGCGCGATGTCGTCGCTGATGTCGGCCATCTGCACACCGAAGCGCGCCGCATGCTGGTTGATATGGGCGAAGTCCTTCTGACGATTGGACGCATTCACCACCATCACGATGCGGTCTGCGAATTTGTAGACCAGGCAGTCGTCGACGATGGTGCCGTTCTCGTACAGCATCGTGGAGTAGTGCACCTGCCCATCCGCGAGCGAGGCCACGTCGTTGGTGGTGACGTAGTTCACGAAGTCGACCATGCGGTCGCCGCGAATGACGAACTCCCCCATGTGTGACACGTCAAACAGGCCGGCCTGGGTGCGCACGGCGTTGTGCTCGGCGGTGATTCCCGCGGGGTAATTCACCGGCATCTCGTAGCCGGCGAAGGGGACGATCCTGGCGTTGAGCGCCTTGTGGATGTCGTAGAAGGGCGTGCGTCGCAGCCCGGCGGCAGCAGTCGTCATGCGGGGAATATGAGCGAACGCAGCCGCAATTCACAGCCGAATCGTTGGGCCGGAATGTCACCACCGGCAAGCGACTTGCGCCTGCAGGAGAACGACGAAAACACGAATTCAGCTGAACTCAGGAGGATACGCACATGAAACTGCATCGCACTTCGGTCCTGCTCGGCATGGGGGCACTGGTCTTTGCGTCAGCGGCGGAAGCCCAGGCGCGTACGACGGGCAGCGGCATCCGCATCTCGAAGGATGAGTCGGCCGTGAGCACGGTGAGCACGACCCCGACCACGAGCACGACGGTGGTGTCCGGCGGCGACGTCAGCCTCACCACACCATTCGACCTGTCGGCGTATGTCGACAAGATGAATGAGAAAAACATCACGGCACATATGGCGGCCGGCGACTCGCTCGAGATCCAGCTCGGCCAGCTCGCGCAGTCGAAGGGAACGAGCCAGCAGGTCCGCGATTTCGGGGGAATGCTGGTGACGGATCACACCGCGCACCTCGCCAAGACGCACGAGATCATCACGGACGAGGACGTCGGCGCGCAGCCGATGGCGTACGATCCCGAAGGGATGCGCACGCGACAGATGCTGACGATGCTGCGCAACATGCAGGCGGGGTCCGGCTGGGACGCGGCGTTCCTGCGCTTCCAGGCAAGCCATCACCAGAATGAGATCGACCTGCTGAGCGCGAACATCAAGAACGCGCACGACGACGACCTCGAGGATCACATCGAAAAGTCGCTCGAGTCGCTGTCGAAGCACCGCGACCACGCGAAGTCGGTCGCGACGACGCTGGGCGTTAGCCCGTAAGGGTTTGAGGGTTTGAGGGTTTCAGGGTTTGAGGGTTTCAGGGTTTCAGGGTTTCAGGGTTTGAGCAGTGGGACGCTCAATCAGCCGAGTGGTCAAACTCTCAAACCCTGAAACTCTCAATCTCTGAATCTCCCAAACCGTTCTTCTTACCGGCGACGCGCCGGCCGGCTCGGCAGGGTGTCCTCGAACGCCATGTTGTCGCCGATCTGCGTGAAGCGCAGGCCGCCGCTCTGCTCGATGGACCGCACCGCGCCCCCCCGTGAGTTCATCGGCGCTGAGAGGAATACCGTCCGGCGCAGCAGCGTCGTGTCCTGGACCTTGATGTCCAGCCCGAACCACCGCTTCACCTGCGGGAGCACGTAGCGGAGCTCACGTCCGGCGATCGTCACGTTGCCGTCGATCCAGGTCGTGGCTTCCTGCAGCTCCTCGGCGCTCGGCACGCTCATCTTGCCGTCTGCGGCGACGCGAAGGCTCATCCCCTGCGGCACATTGCGGATGGTCTCCCCATGGCGCACGTCGACGGTGCCCTCGCGGACATGTACGATGACGTTGGCTTCGTCGCGATAGCGACGGACCGTAAACACGGTGCCGCGCGCGATGACGGCGACGTCTCCGGCGCGGACTTCGAAGGGGACCGGCTGCGCCTTCGTGACGTTGAAGCTCGCGACTCCTTCCAGCTTCACGCCGCGGACCTTGGGACCGAAGCGATTGGGAACCGTCACGCGCGATTCGGGGCCGAGCAGCGCGATGGTGCTGTCGGGGAAGGTGACGTTCGCGACCTGGCCCGCACCGATTTCCGAATGCCGCACATCCGCGCCCGACAGCGCGTTTCCGAGGGCACGTTCGCTTCCGACCTTCCCCGCGTACCACGTTGCGGCGGCGATGACGACGAGCCCCACCAATCCGATGAGGATCATGGGCGTCCAGTTCGTGCCCTTCGCCAGTCCTTTCACGTGCTCGGCGGCTTCATGCCGCGCCGAGGAGGCTCGCGCGCGGTACGCCTCGGGAGCACCTCCCTGCAACGTGTGCTCGAGGCGATCCCACGCCTCGTCGACCGTCATCTCATGGGTTTCATGCTTGGTATGCGCGCCGCCGCCGAGTCCCTCGTGGTGATCCATGCGATGCAGGCCGGCGCGGCGGCTCACCTCGCGGGTAGCTCCGTAGTGAATCTGCGCGCCAATGAAGGCGTCGAGCTCGTCGAATGACGTGAAGCGCTTGCGATCCTGCCAGGCCTGATTGAACGCCTTGGAGACGACGCGCGGCGCCGCATGCGCCGGTTCGCCCAGCTGCTTCTTCGCACTCGCGAGGTATCGCGCATAATGCTGTCGAAAGAGCTTCTCCAGAACCTTCTGATCGGTGAGAATCTGGCCCGTGGGCTGATCCGTCGGCTGCGAGGTAACCGTCATGGGATGATTCCTGGAAATGGGAGTCAGGCTGCAACGTCAAAATGTGCTGTGGGACCGCAGGGACGCCAGAGTCAACTCGGCCTCGGCTCGTGGCCGCGGCCGCGGCTCTCAGCTTCAGATGATCGACGAGGCTGCCGTCGTGCCTCGATCACCGCGTATCCGATGAATGCGAACAGGATCATGGTTCCGGGCGCCAGCGCAGGGGTGGCGCCGGTGAGGACCTCCCAGACGAGACGGAGCCCGCTGAGCGACGCGTCGCGTTCGCGCTCGAACTCGAGATTTCCCCAGTAGTGAAAAACGACACCAAGAACCCCTGAGATCGCGAGAAGCGCGATGGTCAGCTGAAAGGCACGCTCGGCGGCCCTCTGCCCCGGACGGATCGCGAGCCATGCGCCCACCAGGACGCACCCGGCGATCACGACAAAGGGGATGAACTGCTTCACGTCCTCGTAGTGTTCGAGCAACACCAGCTCGGCCGCGACACCGAGCAGCCCCAGGATCCAGATCAACAGCAGCAGCCTTGACAGTGGCATCGATGGCCCGGAAGCTAAGCAGCATGAGCAGAGGCCATAGAGTCGGGGAAGCAATCGAGCGGTCGGTGAGTGGCCCCATGTGGCATGGGTCCGCGCTCGCGGATCTCCTGGAAGGCGTGACGGCGACACAAGCAGCAGCGCGGCCGGTTCCTGGGGCCCACAGCATCTGGGAGCTGGTACTTCATGTCACTGCATGGACC